>NZ_AP012323.1:0-315862 GCF_001025135.1 Bifidobacterium bifidum ATCC 29521 = JCM 1255 = DSM 20456
ATGTCGGATGACCTTCTCGGTCCAGCCGGGCAAGCCACGCGGATATGGTCGGACACGCTGCGTCTGCTCAAGCAGAATCCCACGCTGTCGCCGCGCGACAAGAGCTGGCTTGAAGGAGTCGTACCGGAAGCGGTATATGGCACGACCATCGTATTGTGCGTAAGCAACATGGCCACGCAGCAAGCGTTGCAGAATGAACTCAATGCGCCGCTGCTCAACGCTTTGAAAATCATATCCGGAAACGACATGTTCCCGGCGTTCAAAATCGTGGCTCCTCAGGTGTCCCAACCGGAACCGCAGCCGCCGGAATACCGGCATCCCGATACTGCGGCGAAACCGAGCGAACCATTCCCTGCGAATCCGTCGCCGACCGTCGCCGATCTGGCTCAGGAATCCTACATGCCCAACAGCATGCAGTCAATCTCCTCCATCGATTCGATTTCCGCGGAAATGACGGAGGCGAATCAGCAACCAGGCGCCACGGCTCCTCGAATACCCGGCGAGCCGAGTTTTCCGGTACGGCAGCAGAAGGTGATGCGCGATCCGGAAACCCATCTGAACAAAAACTCGACGTTCGACACGTTCGTTCCCGGTGATTCCAACCGTTTCGCACGCACTGTCGCGCTTGCGGTCGCCGAGGGAACCGGGCAGGAATTCAACCCGTTGTGTATCTACGGCGGATCGGGACTGGGCAAGACCCACCTGCTCAACGCCATCGGCAACTATGCATTGGTCAAGGATCCCACGCTCAAGGTCCGATACGTCAACAGCGAGGAATTCACCAACGAATTCATCGAGGCACTGCAGACCCCGGCCCAGAGCCAGAACCGTATCGCCGAATTCAACCGCCGATACCGCGAGGTCGACGTGTTGCTCATCGACGACATCCAGTTCCTCGGCGGCAAGGAAGCGACCCTCGAACAGTTCTTCCACACGTTCAACGCGCTGCATCAGGCCAACAAGCGTATCGTCATCGCGTCCGATGTCGCGCCCAAGAACCTCAAGGGCTTCGAGGCACGACTCATCTCGCGTTTCGACTCCGGACTCACCGTCGATGTCAAGCCGCCTGATCTTGAGACCCGCATCGCTATTTTGCGCATGATGGCTTCGATGAACGGCACTTCGACACCGAATGACGTGCTGAATCTGATCGCGGAGCGCTTCACCGAGAACATCCGCGAGCTGGAAGGCGCCCTGATTCGCGTGAGCGCGGTGGCATCGTTGAGCAGTCAGCCGGTGACCCGTGCGCTTGCCGAGCAGACGCTGCAGGACTTCTTCACCACCGACGTGGAAATCAAGCCGACCGACATCATCGGGCAGACGGCGAAGTACTTCCATCTGACATTCGACGACATCGTCGGGCGCGCGCGAACGAAAAACATCGCGCTGGCCCGTCAGGTCGCCATGTATCTTGCCCGTGAGATGACCAGCATGAGCCTGGTCGATATCGGCGAAGTGTTCGGCGGCCGCGATCACACCACGGTCATGCACGCGTATACCCGCGTCAGCGATGATATGCAGGAAAAGCCTGAAATTTACAACTACGTGACCGAGCTGACCGCGCGCCTCAAGCAGCGCGGCAATGAGTGACGACAGTCGTTTTCTCTCGGCTGTGCAATGGTCCCGTCTGGCACGATCGCGCTGAGACACCAAAAAACGCCTTTTTTTCGTCGCTGTGCGTGATTCTGCTGGATGAAGGCCTGATTCGTCACCGTCGACAGGGCCTATCAGACTCAGATAATATAGACATACATATTTAATCTGTACAATAAAACAGGCGCAACACGCCGAACGATCTGCTGATTGAAGGAAAAGTTATCCACATGCTTATTCACAAATGTGGGTAGAGCCTGCGGATAACTTGTGGACTACTGCACATTTTTTGTGGATGAACAGTGGATTAATCCACAGGAAATGTGGACAATCAAAATAGTTCGCCGAAAATGTGGATAACTCGGTACTTATGCACATTTTGTCCGGAAAGTTATCCACATAATCTGTGGGTTACTCAGCCCATATAAACACAAGGATTCGCGCAGTTATCCACACTATCCACAGGGCTTATTACTACGACTATCTTATTTCTCTCTCGATAACCGTCGTGATGATAACTCACTTCGCGCATGAGAAAAAACAATCCGAACATGACCCGCTAGAATGTTGCCAAGCACATCGTGAAATGAGGGAACCCATGAAAGTAGAAATCGATTCCGCGGCTCTCGCCGACGCCGTAGCCTGGACGACCCGCGTCATCGACGCCCGACCGGCAAGCCCCATCCTTGCAGGTATCCAGCTCGAAGCCATCGACGGCACCCTTCAACTGTCCGCGTTCAATTACGAGATTTCCGCACGTCACCACATCGAAGCCGGTATCGACGAACCCGGAACCGCACTGGTACTCGGCAAACTCCTCGCCGACATCACCAAGTCACTGCCTGCCGAAAAGACCTACCTGTCGACCGACGGCTCCACCATGACCATCAACTCGGGCAAGTCCACGTTCACCATGCAGCTCATGCCCGATGCCGAATACCCGGATCTGCCGGTCGTGCCGGCAAAGCTCGGCCAGGTCGACGCACCCACGTTCATCCAGGCCGTAACCCAGGCCAGCGTCGCGGTCTCCCGCGAGGAGAACCGCCCGGTGCTGACCGGCGTGCGCATGCAGTTCGACGGCGACAAAGTCACCATGACCTCGACCGACCGTTTCCGCCTGTCCCGCGCCACGTTCACCTGGACGCCGCAGAACATCGACACCTCTACGACCACACTGGTGCGCGGATCCCTGCTGCGCGACGTCGCCCGCGCACTTGACGATCACCAGAACGTCGTCATCGATTTCGACGCCGACAACCCCACGCTGCTCGGTTTCGAGAACGCCGGACGCGTCTCGACATCCCAGCTGATCGACGGCGAATTCCCTGCGGTCGACCGCCTGTTCGCCGACGAATACCCGATTCAGGCCGTCATCGACAAGCAGCTGCTGATCGCCGCCATCAAGCGCGTCGCGCTGGTCGCCGAACGCAACGCCCCGATCCGCATGGTGTTCTCCGGCCAGGAAGTCACCCTGTCCGCCGGCGCCGTGGACGAAGCCCAGGCGCAGGAAATGCTGGACATCGACATGGACGGCGAGGACATCACCGTCGCGTTCAACCCGTCCTACCTGATCGAAGGCCTGAGCGCCATCACTGAGCCGTTCGTGCGCATGAAGATGACCACGGCCGTCAAGCCCGTCGAATTCAACGGCCAGCAGGAGGCGGACAGCGACGAATCGATGGATTACCGCTATCTGCTCGTCCCGATGCGTTTCAACAGCTGAGCCCGACGGCTGAACACTGGAATCCGAATCGAATCGCCGGCACCGACGAAACACACGGTGCCGGCGATGACATGACAGGAGCCCATCTTGTACATTTCGCGTCTTGCGCTTGACCATTACCGGTCATGGAACCATTGCGTGCTCGACCTCACGCCGGGCATCAACATCCTGCAGGGGGCGAACGGGCTTGGGAAAACCAACATCGTCGAAGCGATAGAAGTGCTGTCCACGGGCCTGAGCCATCGCACATCCAGCTCGGTTCCGCTGGTGCAGCGCGGCGAACATGCAGCGACGATCCGGGCCAATATCGAATCCGTGACGGATCCGGAGCCCGCTGATGATGGCGTCAATACCAGCGCTGATGCCGTGGATATCTCGGACATGAAACCGGTCCGGCAGACACAGACCACCACCCTTGAGGCCACGATTGCGGCACGCGGCGCCAACCGCGCCCGCATCAACGGCGGGCAGTCGCGGTATCTGCGGGAGATTCTCGGCACGCTGCCGACCGTGAGCTTCACTCCGGAGGATCAGCAGCTTGTGGCGGGCGACCCCGCCGTGCGCCGCTCGTTCATCAATCAGGTCGCCTCGCTGCTGATTCCCGGATATGCGAACCGGTTGCAATCATTCACGCACGTCGCCAAGCAACGGGCGGCACTGCTCAAACAGCTCGGTCAATGGCAGCGTGCAGGATCCCCGATTGACGCCGCGCTCAGCGGGCTGGAGATCTGGACCGGACAGTTCATCGAGGCGGGAGTCGCGCTCAGCCGCGACAGGCAGCGCATCATCGCGGAACTGAACAAGTCGTTCGGCCCGCTGTATGCCAGATTGGCCGGTGTGGCGGGCGACTTGCCTTCCAATGCGGAAATTCAGGATACCGCGCAGAATGGTGGTGAGCAGGCAGCGGTCGAATACGTGCCGTCATTCGACGAGATCCTTGGAACACAGGCGCCCGAACCGTTGATAAGCCAGCATTTCCAGCGCATCTATCCCGGCGAGGTGTCTCGCGGCGTCAATCTGATCGGCCCGCAACGAGATGACCTGTTGGTGACGCTCAATGGCATGCCGGCCAGGGAATTCGCCTCCAACGGCGAGATGTGGACGTTGGCCCTGGCATTGAAGATGGCACAATACCGGGCCCTCTGCGAGTATTTCGACACCAGGCCGGTGGTGATTCTCGACGATGTGTTCGCTCAGCTCGACGAATCGCGCCGCACCGAGATCCTGCATTTTGCCGCGGCTCAGGATCAGGTACTGATCACCGCGGCCGCGGAAAGCGATATTCCGATACTGCCGGCGAACGAGTCGGCAGAATCCGGCGAGATACCGGTGAACCGCATCGCAGTGGCCGATCTCAAACGGCGCGACGAAGCGGATGCCGAGAGGGCCGGCGAACAATGACCGAACCCCGCAAGCCGAATACGCCGAGTGGGCCGGGGGCACCGAGCAGGCCCGACAAGCCGGGCAGCGCGGTCAAGCCGGGCAATGTACACGATTCGCACGAGCCGATTTGCGCGACCCTGCATCTCGACCAGCGCAAACTGCCCGCCACGGTGTTCGAGCACATCGCCAAGATGGCGGGAAGAAGGCGTCAGCGGATGATTGACGCCGAGGCCGCATGGGAGAACTTCGGCAAGCCGGGCCGTGACCCGAGCACCTTGGGCAGCGTAACGGCGCTGATTGCGAATAACGGTCATTGGATACCGTATCTGAAAATCGCGCAGCTGCGCAATCACTGGGATCAGGTGGTCGGACCGGTCATCGCCCAGCATTCGCAGGTCATCGGGCTGCGCGACGGAGTCATGACCATCCGTGCCGATTCCGCGGCTTGGGCCACCCAGCTCACCTACCTGATTCCGCAGCTGGAACGTACCATCAAGGAGCGCCTGCAGGGGTTGGACGTCCACAAGATCCAGGTAACAGGCCCCCGTGCCGCGACATTTCGCGGCTCAAGGATGAAGAGGCGCTAAATTCGCTCAGAGAGCCAAAGTCCCCGTAGACGGGTAGGATTGGCGGATAATAGGTTCAGCGCTTAGAAACCCCCGTTATTCGCGTTTTAGAGCGTATCGCCCGCAGAACAACCTTTCATGACGAAAGAATATGCAGGAAGGAAACCGTTAGTGGCAGTTCTTGAATCGGATTCCGAACATGAATCCCGTGACGAGTCCGGCATGCCTGAGCAGGCTCCGGGCAGCGGTCTGACGGCGAGCAGCGCCGAGCAGCATGACCGCGAGGTCGATGAAGCCATCGCCCAGGACGAGCTCGATGATGCCCAGCTTGACGACACCTTATCGCCCGACCATTATGACGCCAGCGACCTGAAGGTGCTGGAAGGCCTTGAGGCGGTGCGCATCCGCCCGGGCATGTACATCGGCTCCACCGGCCCGCGCGGTCTGCACCACCTGGTCTACGAGATCGTCGACAACTCCGTCGACGAGGCACTGGCCGGCTACGCCACGCATATCGAAGTGACGATCCTGCCGGACAACGGCATCCGCGTCGTTGACGACGGTCGAGGCATCCCGGTCGACGAAGTTCCCGGCGAAGGCGTCTCCGGCGTCGAGACCGTGATGACCAAGCTGCACGCCGGCGGTAAATTCGGCGGCGGCGGATACGCGGTGTCCGGTGGCCTTCACGGTGTCGGCATCTCCGTGGTCAACGCGCTGTCGACGCGAGTCGATATCGAAGTGCGGCGCCAGGGATTCCACTGGACCCAGACATACGTCAACCAGCATCCGACGGCCCGCCTCGCCAAGGGCGCCCCGATGGCCGAGGATGAGTCGACCGGCACTTCCGTGACGTTCTGGCCCGATGCGGCGATCTTCGAAAGCACGGTATACGACTTCGAGACGCTGCGCTCCCGCTTCCAGCAGATGGCGTTCCTGAACAAGGGACTGAAGATTTCACTCACCGACCTGCGCGAGCCGGATCTGGCCGGCGACGAAGTGGCCGGCGATGACGATTCCACCGAGCCGAAGCACCAGAGCGTGACTTACCAGTACATGAACGGCATCAAGGATTATGTCTCGTACCTGGTCAAGTCCCGCAAGGCCACTCCCGTCGAGGAGGATGTCATCGATTTCGAGGCCGAAGACCTCAAGATCGGCATCTCGGCCGAGGTCGCGATGCAGTGGACCACCGCGTATTCCGAGGCTGTGCACACGTTCGCGAACACGATCTCCACCACAGAAGGCGGCACGCACGAAGAAGGCTTCCGTGCAGCGCTGACCTCGCTGGTGAACCGGTATGCGCGAGACAAGAACATCCTCAAGGAGAAGGATGACAACCTCTCCGGCGACGATGTGCGCGAAGGCCTGACCGCCGTCGTGTCCGTCAAGCTGACCACTCCTCAGTTCGAAGGGCAGACGAAGACCAAGCTCGGCAACTCCGAGGCGAAGACCTTCGTGCAACGCGTGATGACCGACAAGCTCGGCGACTGGTTCGACGCGCACCCCGCAGAGGCCAAGAACATCATCCAGAAGGCCATCGAAGCCTCCCGCGCCCGCATCGCGGCGAAGAAAGCCCGCGAGAACACCCGGCGCAAGTCGATTTTCGAGTCGGCCGGCATGCCCGACAAGCTCAAGGACTGCCAGTCCAGCAACCCCGAAGAGTGCGAGCTGTTCATCGTCGAGGGTGATTCGGCAGGCGGCTCCGCCATTCAAGGGCGAAACCCGGAAACGCAGGCCATCCTGCCGCTTCGAGGCAAGATTCTCAACACCGAACGCGCCTCCATCGACCGCATGATGAAGTCCGACACCATCGAGTCGCTGATCACCGCGGTCGGCGGCGGCTATGGCGAGGAATTCGACGTGAGCAAGGTGCGCTACCACAAGGTCATCATCATGGCCGATGCAGATGTGGACGGTGCCCATATCGCCACGCTGAACCTGACGCTGTTCTTCCGTTACATGCGACCGATGATCACCGCAGGATACGTGTATGTGGCCATGCCTCCGCTGTACCGTCTCAAGTGGACGCGCGGCGATCATGATTACGTGTACACCGACCGCGAACGCGACGAGAAACTCGCCCAAGGCAAGGCCGCAGGCCGGCAGCTGCCCAAGGGCGAAGGCATCCAGCGCTACAAGGGTCTGGGCGAGATGACCTACCAGGAGCTGTGGGAGACCACCATGGATCCTGAGCACCGCATCCTGAAGCAGATTCACATCGAGGATGCCGCGGCAGCGGACGAGACCTTCTCGATGCTGATGGGCGACGACGTGGAACCGCGCCGTCTTTTCATCCAACGCAATGCCAAGGATGTGCGCTTCATCGACGCTTAAGGTTCTAATCCAAGCCCGCCGGCGGGGGGGGGCTGTCAGCGCAGCTGGCTGGGGGTGGTTCCGATCCCCCCCCGATGACAGCGACAGAAACGACATCCAACATACGGTCGAACAGAATTTAACCAAAGGACAACCAAGTGGCAGACGAAAACAGCAACGGCACCGACCTGCCGGAGCAGAACGACGAGCGTGCCGAACACTCGATGGAGCCCATCAGCCCTCAGGCCAACGAACAGTTGGTCCTCGACGACAATCGCGTGGCCCACACCGACATCCAGAAGGAGATGCGTCAGTCGTACCTCGACTATGCCATCTCCGTCATCGTCGAACGAGCCCTTCCGGATGTGCGCGACGGCATGAAGCCGGTGCACCGCCGCATCGTGTACGCGATGTATGACGGCGGCTACCGTCCTGATCGCGGCTATTCCAAGTGCGCCCGACCCGTCGCCGACGTGATGGGCAACTACCACCCACACGGCGACGCCGCGATCTACGATTCGCTGGTGCGCATGGCCCAGCCGTGGTCGATGCGATACACGCTGGTCGACGGGCAGGGCAACTTCGGCTCGGCCGGTGACGACCCGCCCGCAGCCATGCGTTACACCGAGTGCCGCATGATGCCGCTTGCGATGGAAATGGTGCGAGACATCGACAAGGACACCGTCGACTTCGTGCCCAACTACGATGGCCGTACGCAGGAACCCACCGTGTTGCCCGCGCGCTTCCCGAACCTGCTGGCCAACGGCTCGTCCGGCATCGCCGTCGGCATGGCGACCAACATTCCGCCGCACAACATGCGCGAGCTGGCGGAAGGCGTGCATTGGACGCTCGATCATCCCGAAGCGAGCCGTGAAGAGCTGCTGAACGCACTCATCGGCATCATCAAGGGACCGGACTTCCCGACCGGTGCCACGATCCTCGGCCACAAGGGCATCGAGCAGGCGTACCGCACCGGCCGCGGCCTGATTACGATGCGCGCGGTGGTCAACACCGAGGAGATCAAGGGCCGTATGTGCCTGGTGGTCACCGAGCTGCCGTATCAGGTGAATCCCGACCGTCTGGCCGCTTCCATCCGAGAAGGCGTGCGCGACGGCAAGATCCAGGGCATCGCCGACATGCGCGACGAGACGTCGGGCCGTACCGGCCAGCGACTCGTGCTCGTGCTCAAGCGCGACGCCGTGCCGAAGGTCGTGCTCAACAACCTGTACAAGCACTCCCAGCTGCAGCAGACGTTCGGCGCGAACATGCTCGCGCTGGTCGACGGCGTGCCGCGCACGCTGAGCCTCGACGCCTTCATCCGCCATTGGGTGAACCACCAGCTCGAAGTCATCGAACGCCGTACCCGTTACCTCAAGCGCGAGGCCGAGGAACGCGACCACATCCTGCAGGGCCTGCTCAAGGCCATGGACGCCATCGACGAGGTCATCCGCCTCATCCGCTCCAGCCAGGGCCGCGAGGACGCCCGGCCGAAGCTGATGGAGTTCCTTGACATCGATCAGGTGCAGGCCGACGCCATCCTTTCCATGCAGCTGGTTCGACTGGCCAACATGGAACGCCAGAAGATCATCGACGAGCATGAGGAACTCATGCGCAAGATTGCCGACTACAACGACATCCTCGCCAAGCCGGAACGCCAGCGTACGATCGTCGGCGACGAGCTCGACGAGATCGTCGCGAAATACGGTGACGAACGTCGCACGAAGATCCTCCCCTACTCGGGCGAGATGAACGTCGAAGACCTGATCGCCGAGGAGAACGTGGTGGTCACCGTCACGCACTCCGGCTTCATCAAGCGCACCAAGGCCAACGAATACCGCGCACAGCATCGCGGCGGCAAGGGCATCAAGGGCGCCAAGCTGCGTGAGGATGACGTGGTGGATCACTTCTTCCTCACGTCCACGCATAACTGGCTGCTGTTCTTCACCAACAAGGGCCGCGTCTACCGCATCAAGGCGTACGAGCTGCCCGAAGGCTCGCGCGATTCCAAGGGCCAGCACGTGGCGAACCTGCTGCAGTTCGGTCCCGACGAGACGATTCAGACCGTGCTGTCGATTCCGAACTACGAGGTCGCCAAGTATCTGGTGCTTGCCACCCGCACCGGCAAGGTCAAGAAGACCGCGCTGGCCGAGTACGATTCGCCGCGTCAGGGCGGACTCATCGCGGTTCGTCTCGCGGCCGACGAGGAGACCGGCGAGCCCACGGACGAGCTGATCGGCGCCGCGCTGTGCAACGCCGCAGACGACATCATCCTCGTCTCCAAGCAGGGCATGAGCCTCAAGTTCGCGGCGGACAACGACCAGCTGCGTCCGATGGGACGCCAGACCGCCGGCGTGCAGGGCATGAAGTTCCGCGGGGATGACGAACTGCTCGCCATGGACGTGGTTCCGGAGGACTCCAAGCAGGACCTGCTCGTGGTCACCAATGAGGGCTTCGCCAAGCGCACCGCGATCAGCGAATACCGACTGCAGGGGCGTAACGGTTTCGGCGTCAAGGCGGTACAGCTCGCCGAAGGTCGCGGATCGCTGGTCGGTGCCCTGATCGTAAGCGAAGACGATCAGGTCATGGCGATCATGAAGTCCGGCAAAGTGATCCGTTCCAACGTCACCGAAGTCAAGCGCACCGGCCGCACCACGCAGGGCGTGACGCTCGCTAAGCCCGACAAGGGCGACGAGATTATCTCCATCGCCCGCAACGAGGAAACCGGCGAAGACGAAGTCGAGACGACGGATGATACGGCTGCGGCCGCATCCGCGACCACGTCTCCCGATACGGCCGAAAACACTCCGGATACCGCGGATAGCGTCGCATCCGGCAGTGATTCGGGCGCGGCATCTGACGAGAATGTGAACAACACTGATGACGAGGCATAATCGTCTCAGAAAACTGGTAGCCTCGGCTAAGAGTCATCGGGGAACGACAAGGAGCAACGATGAGTGACAACCTCGAACCCGGACGGACCGACATGTTCGTGCCCGGTCCGCATGACAATGCAGAACCGCACGAAGGTGTCCGCGAAAGCGCCCCTCGGGTCGCGCGCTCTATTTCCAACCAGCCGCAGTCGGAGAGCGAGCCGCGCGCCAACAAAACGCGTGCGTCCCTGCGTTCACCGCGCCGTTCGACGCCGCGCGCCCGCCGCATGAACCTGTCGCTGACCCATGTGAACGCATGGTCCGTGGCGAAGGTGACGTTCATGCTGTCAATCGCCGGCGCGATCATCGAAGTGCTTGCCGCCGCCCTGGTCTGGCTGCTGCTTGACGCGGTCGGCGTGTTCGACCAGCTGAACAATATCGTCTCGTCCACCGGTCTGGCCGCCGACAGCCTGAACCTGTCCAGCGTGTTCAGCCTGTCCACGGTACTGTCGGTGGTCACCATTCTGGCGATCGTCGGCGTCGTGCTGGTGACGCTCCTTGCCACCATCATCGCGCTGCTGTACAACGTGATCAGCGCGCTTGTCGGCGGCGTACATATCACTCTGGGCGACGACTGATCCAATCGAATCCCTGATACATCCCGTTACGAACCCCGCGGAGGCAACGCCCGCGGGGTTTGTATATCTCATCATCGCCGGCGCAGGAAAAGACTACACCGCCGCTTCGTGGAAGCCGTCCGCTCAGGCCTTCAGGAGGCCAAGGTTCGTGGCGTTGCCGCTGATTGGCGACAGCGCCACATGACCGCGTTGCCGGCGCGGGTTGTCAGCACATGACGACGAATAATGGGAGTTCCCGATGATCGGGAGCCCCCATTATGTTGTTGATAGGAAAATCACGCTCTCAAAACTCGCAGATACAGACCATTTCTGTTGAATTCGGCCCTGTATCTGCGAGTTTTGAGAGCGTGAGCTCGCGATAATCAGGCCGTGAACCTCACCGAAGCCCATGTGACCGGTGGCAACGAAACAGTCATCCGACCCTCATCAAGCGCGGCGGATAGCGGCTGCAAGGTGACGCCGTCCGGCTCGTCGGCCGTATTGGTGCGGTAGATATCGTCGCTGTGCAGCATCTGCGAGCTGGTGACGGACGGCCACTCCCCCAGCCTAGGCAACGATGTCAGGCCGATTGTCACATCATGGGCGTTGTGCTCGTCACGGTTGACGAGCAGAATCATGCCTTCGCGAGTCTTTTGATCCCAAGTGGCCACCGCGACCGTGAAGAGCCGTAAGGCCGGCAGCGGCACCGGTTCCGCATGGGCACAGTACACGGACGAGCTCGCCACCGCATCGACCACCGCCGACATGAAGGCTGGTGAGCCGCAGTACGTGACCACCACGTTCACCGTGCCCGCCGACGCCGCGCCTGAAGGCGCTCTGTGGCTGAGCTTCTCCGACATGGGTCTCGCCGATGACGCCAACGGCTACATCGACGATGTGGTGCTCGTCCGCTCCGACTCCAAGCCGACGCTGAAGACCACCGCGTTCACGCCGACCGTCGCCGAGGGTGAAACCGCCTCCGCATACGTGGAGCTCGACGGTCAGCCCGCCGCCAAGGAGGTCTCCGCCAACAAGAACGCAACCGTCGACGAAGTGGCCACCGCACTGAAAACCTCACCGCCGCACAGAACGCCCTGGCCGAGAAGCCGAAGCCGGCGACCGTCGAATCGATCAAGGTGGCCGCGAAGCCCGCCAAGACCGAGTACACGGTCGGCGACACGTTCTCCGCCGATGGTCTGAAGGTCGTCAAGGTCATGTCCGACAAGACCGAACCGGGCAAGAAGCCTGGCGCGCAGAAGCCTGCCGGTCAGCAGAACGTCTGTCCAAGACCGGTGCCTCGGTGGCTGGCGTGGCCGGTTTGCGTGCCTAAGTGCGCGCCGAAACGACGATCGTGCGCACTTAAGAACGCAAACAGAGCCATCTGCGTTCTTATGTTCGCGCACTTGTCGTTTCGACGCGCACTTAGGAACGCAAACCGGCCGTACCTGCTGCTGTTGCGTTGCTGCGCCGTCACGCCGTTGTGCCGTCACGATGTCGCTGCCGTCCGGGGAATGTCGAAGGACGCGAAACGGGCCTGCGGCAAATCATGCCACAGGCCCGTTTCTCAATGCCGGACCACGTCGGCTAAATCCGTGATCCGCGAAAACCCGCGAAAATCAGCGGTGGGTGGTGCCCTCGTAGGTGTCGCTCCACGTCAGCGACGCCACGCCGTCGGCGATGGAAATCGGCATCTGTACGATCGGCGAGTTGCCGAGGTCATGCTCCTGCCAGCGGTCGCCGATGAACAGGAAGTGCTCGCTGTTGTACGGGTCGTCGTCCAGCGGCACCACGATATCGACCTGCGAATCGTAGGTCTTTGCACCCTTCGGCGCGAACAGCTTCCACTCGCTCCACGGGCCGTGCAGGTCGGTGGCGGTGGAGTACTTGTTGTCGTTGGTGTCCCAGCTGGTCAGTTGCGAGCCGAACCAGTAGTACAGGCCGTCCTTCTTGATGATGGTCGGCGATTCCAGGCCGTATGGGTAGTCGGTGGCACGCTCGCAGGCGACGTCCTCGACGATGGTGAGGTAGTCGTCGGCGAGACGGTAAATGTGCGTGCCATGGTCGCGGTCCTCGCTCATGATGTAGCCGCTGCCGTCCTCGTCCTGGAAGACGCCGATGTCACGGCTCAGGTAGCCGCGCCACGTGATGGTGGTCTGGAATGCGAACGGGCCGGTCGGGGCGTCGGCCACGGCGACGCCGATGTGCGCGTATCCGTAGTCGGGCGTTTCGGCATGAATATACATGACATATTTGCCGGTGGCGGGGCAATGCAGCACCTTCGGCCGCTCGCCGATACGGTCGGAGGCGAGGGCGGAGCCGTCTTCTTGCACATCAAGTACGATGCCGTGGCTGCGCCATGCGATGAAATCGGTGGTTGTATAACAGCACACGCCCTGGAACAAATTGCCGTTTACCTTGTTCTCGCCATATGCATACCAGGTGTCGCCGAATTTTTGCAGACCGATGCCGTGCAGCTGGGCAACGTCGCCCGAGGTGTCGTGAGGCAGAAAAGCTCCGAATCTATCAGCCATGATTTCCTCTTTCGTGATGATCTGCTGTTGATTATCTGTCGTGTCCGCAACTGCTTGTGACCGGTTACAGACTGAACCATTGTATCGTGAAAACCTTGCCGACATACGGAAGAATCGGAGTGCGCCCGGCGGTGGCGCTCCGGCAACGGCCGCGTGGGGTCGTGCGTTGCAATATGAGGCTCTCAAAATTCGCAGGTACAAGGGACTATTCGTTATTTTCGCCCTGTATCTGCGAGTTTTGAGAGCGTGGTTCTTCCTAGATCACGCCGATTGGCGTTCCGCGATGGTCGTCGGCAGCAGCTGCACGTAATGCGGCTCCACGATGTCGCCTTGCAGCATGGACAGCAACAGCCTCGACATCGTCTCGCCGTGCAGCTGCGAATCCTGCCGCACGGTGGTCAGCTTCGGGTTCGCCAGCAGGGCGATTGGCGAATCGTCGAATCCCGTGACCGCGATGTCGTCCGGCACCCGATACCCGAACCGGTTCAACTGGTTGATGACGCCCAGCGCGATGCTGTCGTTGGCGCACACGAATCCGTCCAGCTCGTCAAGCATGGGTTGGAACTCGACCACGGCCATTTCGCCGCTGGTGCCCTCCCAGTCGTCCGCGTAGTAGACGTGGCGCTCGTTGAACCGGTCACCCATCGCCGCCTTGAAGCCGTCGAAGCGGTTGTTCGACGATGGTGAGTATCCGGGGCCGCACACGTACACCAGCTTGGTCCTCCCCTGGTCGAGCAGGTAGCGCGTGATGTCGCGCTGCCCCTCGGTGTTGGTGAAGTCCACGGCCGGGAACGGCAGGTTCTCGCGTTCTCTGACTTCCGAGAGGACCACCGGCCGCTTGACCGATGCGAACGTGTTGGCGAGCATGCTGTCCTCGCTCAGTGAGAACAGCAGGTACCCGTCCGAAAAGTCGCTTTGCACCAGCTGCGCGATGCGGCGCGTGGAGTCCTCGCTGTTGGCGATCAGCGTGACCATCTGGTAGCCCGCGTCGCCGAGGACCTGGTTGGCGCCGGCCATCGCCCTTGACATACTGGCCTGCGCGATGGTCTCGTTCGATTCGACCTGGATGATCAGCGCGACGGTGAGTGTGCGGCGTTGCGCGAGTGAGCGTGCGGCGTTGTTCGGCGTGTACTGTGATTTGGTGATGGCTGCTGCGATGCGTTCGGCTGCGTCCTGCGAGACGTGGGTGTTGCCGTTCAGATACCGGGAGACCGTTCCGTACGATACTCCCGCGAGACGGGCGACGTCGCGGATGGTCGGCTTTTTCTGTGCATCGTCCATGGAATCCATGGCATCGGTGTTTGCTTCGTGTTGCTGGATATTCGCCGGTTGCTTATCGCTGTTCTGGTCTACCGGTGTTTCGTTGGAACGTGCAGACGACTTCGTCCGAGTGCGGTTCGCCAGACGCCGGGTCGGTTTGCCGCTCGTTGATGCTACCTTGTTCGGCGCGTGAATAGTTGTTGACATCATTGTTCCTTTACGCGTGCGGCCGTCGTCGGACGACCGCGTACAGGTTCGAGTATACGCAGATGATGTAAACGGTCACAAGGGGTGTCTGTCGTTGTGCCGGCCGTGGCATGCGGAGCCTTTCCTCAGTCGCGGTCCGCCGCCCGACCGCCGTGTGGCTCGCCATCCGTGGCTCGCCTGTGTCGACGCATTCCGACATGGCTGCGCAATCTGTTGTATTTCGCGTTCGCGTTCAGATAATGCGGGGCATAGTCGTCCTGTCGGTTCCCGCGACGCGAGTACATTGAAATCATGACCGATCCGCTGCATATCCAACTCACCGCGCGCCCCACCGTGGACGACTGGCAGCCCGACTGCGTAATGGACGGCTACCAGCAGGCGACGATCCATCTCGGCCATGATGACGAAGGCGATATCGTCGCCACATTCGTGCGCCGGGACCCCTCGAAGCTGCCCATGAGAGCGCGATGGAGGCGTCAGCGGTTCGCGCTGCGCGGGCACCGGCTCGCGGTGATGTACGTGCACGGGTGGAACGACTATTTCTACCGCCGTCACGAATCCGAGTTCTGGGAATCGCTTGGCATTCCCTTCTACGCCGTCGACCTGCGCAAGTTCGGGCGGTCGTTGCGGGATGGACAGACCCCTGGATATATCGAGGATCTGCACGATTATGCGGCGGAATTCAACGCCCTACGCGACCTGGTCGTCGCCGAGCAGGGCGAGCAGGTGCGCATCCTGCTGGTCGCCCATTCGCAGGGCGGGCTGAGCTCGGTGTTGTGGCTGAATTCGCAGCGGCCGCATCACGTCGAGGCGGTCGCGCTGGACTCGCCTTGGCTGGAATTGCAAGGCAACCGCATGTTCCGCATACTGTCGACGCCCGTGGTTCAGGCGTTCCAGCTGGGCGGCGGCAAAACGGTGATGCCGATGCGCGATCCGGGGTTCTACGGCCGCTGCATCGATTGCGAGACCGGCGGCGACTGGGATTATCTGCGCCATCCGCTGGTGGACCCGCAGCGTTTCTTTCCCCGCGCCGGGTGGATGCGGGCGATCTACAATGCGCAGGCCGAGGTGTCGCGCCGGCTCGACATCCGCATTCCCGTGCTGGTGTGCACGTCCGACCGGACCATGCTGCAGCCCACATGGGATGAGGCGATGCGCGAGGCGGATTCCGTGCTGGACATCACGGCGATTCGCCAGGCGGCGCTCAACCTCGGCGATGTGGTGACGCTGGCGACGATTCGCGGCGGCCTGCATGATCTGAGCCTGTCGCGGCCGGCCGCGCGGCGTAGGTATTTCAGGATCGTGGCCGACTGGGCCTCTCTGATGGCGTGGCGGAGGGTGATTCCGCCTGCGCATCTGCGCACCGCGTTGGACGCAGTCGTGGCGGCCGGCAGCCATGTCGGTGGCGTGAATCCCGATGTCGGCCCCGACGCAAAATCCTGAGGTCCCGCAACGGCTCGCGGCCGGCATCCAGCTGCGAGCCTGCGCAGGTCACGCCGACTGCCGCACCACCAGCTCGGTCGGCAACATCACCGTACGCGGCGAGTCGATGCCGTGAATCTTTTTGATGACGATGTCGGCCATCACCTTGCCGCGCATCTCCATGTGCTGATCGACAGTGGTGATCTGCGGGTTCGACTCCCTCAGCATCCGCGCGCCGTGGCTGGCGGTAAAAGCCATCTTTGCCATTGGATTTCCTTATGGCGGTTTGGGTTAGATGACGGGCAACCCCTTGCTACAATGAGAGGGCTTATAAATCCGTTTGTTTTAAGCAAAACCCCGAGCTTACTTCCACCGTAATCGCCACGCTCGGCGGCTTCGCCCCAACGGTCAAACTCGGCATCACTAATCACAGCACATCTCCTACTTTCATTTCACAACGTCGATAATATCGGCTGAACATTGATACTTCGTGGACTAGCCACGCCATAAAGACGCGCCTAGCCGGTAAGCCTGTTGATCCAGCGAAGCCGTTCGCTGCGGCCGGCAAGGTCACGGTGACGGTGGCGCTCAAGGGCACGGACTTCGCGAAGTCCTTCGAGATGACTGTCAGGTCCGCCGACAAGACAGCTCTGAACGAGGTGATCGCGGAGGCCGGCTCGGACGAGTTCGAGGCCGCCTTCGACGCTGCGAAGAAGGTCGCCGCCGACGAGGACGCGACTCCCGCCCAGGTGGCTGACGCGCTTGCCGCGCCGCAGAAGCCGGCGGTCAAGCCGAGCCCGAACGGCAAGGTGGATGCCACCGAGCCGAGCGGCCTGAGCAAGACGGGTGCCTCGACGATGGCGTTCGCCGTGGCCGCGGTCCTGCTGCTGGCCGCCGGTGCCGGCGTGGTGCTGCTGCGCCGCCGCGCCGAGTAAGGGGCGAGCCGCCATCCCAAGATTCTGGCATGTCGGGATGGCCGCCGCTGAGAAATCGGTGGCGGCCATCATTCCCCGACGGCATGTCGTGACGACTGATTGCATGGGGGGGGGGCGCTTGATGCGGACGGGATGTTCCCGAGAGCCGCCTTCCCGGCCGCATTTTTCGTTGTTGCGGGAATCGCGCTCTCAAAACTCGCAGATACGGGCCGTTTTTGTTGGATTTAGCCTTGTATCTGCGAGTTTTGAGAGCGCGGGGTTGGTGGCAGCCCGTGCCTCATCCCGTAAAGGTCCCGTTTCTGGCCTGCGGGATGTGACTTTCTCCGGATGCGGGGGCAATCGACATGATGGCGACCCGGTGATCGCGCGCCGCCCCCGTTGGCGGGGAGCTGTCGCGAAGCGACTGGGGTGGCCAAACCTGCTGCAGGACACGAAAGGCCCGACGAAACCAATGCGAATACTGGTTTCGGCGGGCCTTCGCGTTATCCGCGAATGCGCGCCAAACGTTACGCGCCTACGCGATCACAGGATGCCCTGCGCGACCATGGCGTTGGCGACCTTGACGAAGCCGGCGGCGTTGGCGCCGAGCATCAGGTCACCCTCGTGGCCGTACTCCTTGGCGGCGGCCAGGGAGTCGGCGACGATGGTCTCCATGATGTTCTTGAGCTTGGCGTCGACCTCTTCGAAGGACCACGACAGACGGTAGCTGTTCTGGCTCATCTCCAGGCCGGAAACGGCGACGCCACCGGCGTTCGCCGCCTTGGCTGGGCCGTACAGCAGACCGTTCTTCTGGTAGACCTCGATGGCCTCCGGGGTGGACGGCATGTTCGCGCCTTCGACGACGACCTTGCAGCCGTTCTTCACCAGAGCTTCGGCGGACTCGCCGTTGACTTCGTTCTGGGTGGCGCACGGCAACGCGATGTCACACGGCACGGTCCACACGCCGGAGCAACCCTCGTGGTACTCGGCGGACGGCACGCGCTCGGCGTACTCCTTGATGCGGCCGCGCTCGACTTCCTTGATCTGTTTGACCACGGCCACGTCGATGCCGTTCGGATCGTAGACATAGCCGTTGGAGTCGGAGACGGTGACGACCTTGGCGCCCAGCTCCTCGGCCTTCTGCACGGCGTAGATCGCCACGTTGCCGGAGCCGGAGACCACGACGGTCTTGCCCTCGAAGGAGTCGTTCTTCAGCACGCGCAGGGCTTCCTGGGTGTAGTAGCACACGCCGTAGCCGGTGGCCTCGGTGCGGGCGAGCGAGCCGCCGAACTCCAGACCCTTGCCGGTCAGGACGCCGGAGTACTCGTCGCGGATGCGCTTGTACTGGCCGAACAGGTAGCCGATCTCGCGGCCACCCACGTTGATGTCGCCGGCGGGAACGTCGGTGAACTGGCCGATGTGGCGGCACAGCTCGGTCATGAACGCCTGGCAGAAACGCATCACTTCAGCGTCGGAACGGCCCTTCGGGTTGAAGTCGGAGCCGCCCTTGCCGCCGCCCATGGGCAGCGTGGTCAGAGAGTTCTTGAGGATCTGTTCGAAGCCGAGGAACTTGATGACGCCCTCGTTGACGGTCGGGTGGAAGCGCAGGCCGCCCTTGTATGGTCCGATGGCGGAGTTGAACTGCACGCGGTAACCACGGTTCACCTGCACCTTGCCCTCATCATCGGTCCAGGCCACGCGAAACTTCACCACGCGCTCCGGCTCGACGATGCGCTCCAGCACGCCTGCCTTCTCGTACTCCGGGTGCTTCTCGACCACCGGCTGGATGGTCTCGAACACCTCGCGTACAGCCTGAAGGAACTCCGGCTGGTCGCCGTCGCGCTGTTCGACCTGAGCGTAGACGCGCTTCACATACTCGTCAGTGAGCATAATTCTCCCCTTAATGGTTGGGTTATCAATAAGACGGTTTTATTGTAGGTGCGGTGTCAAGGGGCGACAAGAAATTGCTCAGGATGTGGCGCGGATGTGTGCGTCAGCTGAGCTGCAGCGTTTCGGCGACTTCGTCGACGATGCGGTGCATGGCCTGGCGCGCGTTGTCCGGACTGCTCTGCCAGATCGCTTGGGCGACGGCGTCGTGTGCGTCGAGGGCTTCCGGCTTGGGCTTTTGCGGGTACATGTGCAGTTCGACGCGTCCGGAGAGCACGGTGGCGATGATGGTGGATAGGGAAGCGAACATTTCGTTGCCGCTGTTGCGCAAGATCAGCGAGTGGAATTCGATGTCGAGCTTGTGGAATTCGTCGAGCCTGCCGTTCTCGCCGGTGTGCCGGAGCTCCGCTGCGAGCAGGGGGAGCCGCGATTTCACGTCGATCGGCGCGTATCGGGCGGCCGAGGTCGCTGCGGCCGGCTCGATGGCGAGGCGCAGTTCGGTGAGGGTGCGCAGCTGCTCCTCACGGTGTGTGGAGTGCAGCTTCCAATGGATGACCTGAGTGCTGAGCGCGTCCCACTCCTCGACCGGTTGGGAGACGAGCCCGATGCGTCGACGGACGGTGACGACTTTGGCTGTTTCGAGGCTTTTCGCGACTTCGCGTGCCACGGTTCGCGAGACGTCGAACCGGCGCTGGAACTCGGCGTCCCCACGACGGCCACCGCGGCGGCGCTTTACTCCCGGCAGGCTTCGCGCGGCGGCGCCGACGACATCCTGCGTGTGGTCTCCACGATGCGCGCCCAATTCGGCGGCCACGTGACCCGTGCCTGAAGCGGGGCGGCCGCGGAATGCCACGAGAATGATGCGATAGTCTGGGAGGTGACGATGCGCGGGTTGCAATCCGCGCATCCGGGCGCGGACACGAGCCTGCGCCTGCGAATCCTCTAACCATAGGAGGCGTCATGATTGATGGTTTCAAGAAGTTCATTTCCCGCGGCAATATGATTGACATGGCGGTCGGCGTCGTCATGGGCGGTGCGGTCACCGCCGTCGTCAATGCGATCGTCAACCATCTCATCAATCCGCTGATCGCCATGATCTTCGGCAAGCCGAACATGGACGGTCTGCTTGCGTTCACGTTCAACGGGGCGACCGTGTCGGTCGGTGCGATTCTGGGCGCATTGCTCAATTTCCTCATCATCGCCGTCGCCGTCTACTTCTTCATCCTGGTGCCGATCAACAAGTTCCGTGACATGTCCGATGCGCTGCTGGCGAAGGCGAAGCTCAAGGAAAGTGAGGCCGAGGACGCCGACGAAGGCAAGGAACCCGAGCCCACCGCCGAGCAGCAGACAATCGCGCTGCTCACCGAAATCCGCGACCAACTGGCCAAAGCCTAACCAGAACTCGCACCACCGCTGGCGGGGCTATCGGCGAGCCGACTGGGCGCCGGCAATCGCATGCTCCTATTCGGCGAACTCGCTGTTTTCCGGGGATAATGCGTCACGCTGCGCGGGTACCGTCACCGTGTGCGGGGGCGCACAGCGTGACGGCATTCCGGAACCATTGCAATCACTGGGTTCTTGAAGAATGCGTCACGCTGTGCGGGCGCGCACGGTGACGGTACCCGCACAGCGTGACGCTCTGATGTCGCGAATCGCACCTGATTCCGTTCTCATAGGCGGCGTGCACTTAGGGACGCAACAACGGGTTATGCGCCCCGCGGCCAGGGGTGGCCGACCATGCGACCTTCGACCGCGGGGCACGCGCTCCGTCAGCTCCGCTTACGACGGAATGTGGCGATGAGACCGCCTCCGATGGCGAGCATTGCGGTACAGGTCAGCGCGACCAGGACGCTGGCACCAGTATGCGACAACTTTGTTTTGCCGTTGTCTGCCTGTTGCCCATTTGTCTTGTCATCCGGCTTCTGGTGGGCTGCTTGATCCGTCTTCTCGTCTGGTGCCGGCTTGGGGGCAGGTTCCGGCGTGGGCTCGGGGCCCGGCGAGGGATCAGGCTCAGGCTCCGGAGTCTCCCCACCTTCCTTCGCCTGCACGACGACCGTAAAGGTCTTGGAGGTAGTGGCTCCCTGACTGTCGGTGATGGTGATAGTGACGTGATAGGTTCCCGGAGTATCGGGATCCACATCATCGGCGGTCACATTCGCCGCAGCGAGCGGCATGTCGCCATCCTCCGCGTCGTGCGCGGTCACGCCGTCAAGCGGATCAAAAGCGTCACCGACCGTAATGGTCCGGTCACTGGCGGTGATGACGGGTGCCGCGTTGATCGTTCCGGCAGCACGCGGCCGAATCTTCAGCGTCGTCAACGAATGCGGCGTGACGGTGACCGTCGGCGTCGCCGCATCGAACGTGACGCTGCTGTCAACGGGAGTCACATTATCTTGGTTTTCCAACGTGTTCTCTGCGTTGATTGCTGCGTCCATGGTCTGCACATCCGCGACTCGGCCAGACAGATCCTGCCCGAAATTCAACTTCAGCGTGCGGCCGAGCGCGCGATCCAGATTGACGATGATCACGCGCAGATTGCCATCATCATCCTTGGAAACCAAAGCAGACAGAGCCGTTGCGCCATTGCCCAACGTGGGCGTCGAGCCGAGCGTCGAAGTCAGCACGCTGTCGCCGATGCCGTTGCCGAGCATCTGCAGGGCATACGCGCTCGGCGTCAGGAAGAACCCAAACCGCCCCTCGCCTGTCACCGTGCTTGCGCCGTCTTCCGGCACGGCCTGAATAACCGCCTGCTGGGTCGGGCCGAGCGAGTCGGCGCCGCTGCTGTACCAGTCGATCAGGCAGTGCTTCTGAATATAGGGGCTGCCAAGCCGAACATATTCCAGCGCGACCTTGGCGATGTACAGCGCGTGCGATTGCGACCGGACCAGCGCGCTGGTATCGCGGAAAATGCCGTATTCGCTGATGACCGGCACCTTGCCTGCCGGCATGAGTCTCACATACTCCTTGACGCGGTTGACGCCCGCCGTCTCGGCCTTCTTCATCGCGTCGTCGTACCATGCGCCCGCGGTGGCTCCCGTGGGGGTGCCGGAATAAGGGTGGATGGTCATGCCGTCGTACCACTGGTTCGCGTTCAGGTTCGCCATGCGGGTGATGAACCCTGTGGACTCGTAGCTGGTGTACACGTTCGCCGTGTGCCGTGTGCCGTCCGTGCGCTGTTCGGCCGTGTTGATCTGGTCGGTGGTGTTCTTGATGGCCTTCGATATCTTGACGAACCCGTCGCGGTCAACGGTGTAGCTGACATAAACCTGCTGTCCTTTGGCCGGAATCGCACCATGCACGCCGTCTCCGAACCTCAGCGCGCCCGTGCTGTAATCGACCTGCACGACTTTGTCGCCGGCACCGGCGGTCTCCAAGTCGTCCACGATGCGCCACTGTTCGTTCGACTGGTCGTTGCCGACCCATACGCTGACGCTGCCCTTGTTGACGGCCACGAACGACGGGTCGTCGACGATCGCGCCATCGTCGCCGTTCATTTTCGGGTTGACGTTGGCGTAGCGCATGTAACGGGTCAGACCGGCCTTGCCGTCGCTGACCGACGCTGCCTTGTTCCAATCCTCCAGGCTCACGGCGTACTGCTTGGTGAAGCTCGCTGTGCCGCCCTCCGTGTACGCCTGCTCGCTGCCGCCGCTCACCGCGGTGGTCCAGTAGCCCTGCGAGGCGGTGCCGTCGGAGTTGGCCCATGCTTGGTTCATTTCGTTGCCGATTTCGAAATAGCGCACGTTGTACGGCTGCGGGTGTCCGTTGTCTGCGCGCACCTTCGCCCAGTCGATGCCGCCGTTGGGATTGGTGCCGACCTGCGCGTTCAGATATTCGATCAGATCCGCCGCGTCCTGTGCGTTGCCGCGGCCGAGGCTGTACACATAGACGATTTCTGAATCGACCTCGTCCGCGAACGTCGCGATTTCACCGATGCCGAAATTCGGTTCGATGCCGCCCTGACCGGGGTTGTTGTAGAAGCCGTGCACCTGCTTGAGCCGTTGGGCGCGCGGACCGATGGTGGTCTTCCAGTTGAACAGGTTGGAAATCGTGCCTCCGGGGTAGCGAATCGAGCCGAATCCGACCTGCTTGTACAGTGCGGTGAAGTCGTCTTTCACACGCATCGTATCGGGGTCGAAACTGCCGTACCCGTTGAAGGCGTACCGATGATTGACGCCGAAGATGGAAGCGCTGTCGACCGTGCGCTCCACGGTGCTGGGGTCGGCCGTGAGCGTGATCGGTACATGCGCCTGATACGCGGTGATGGCCGTCTGGAGCGCCGTGCCCGCGGCATTCATCGCCGTCATCCGCGCGGCGGCGCTGCCGGAGGTGTTGTCCATGGCGTTGACCGCGTTGCGTTTTGCCGTGGCGAGTGCTTGCGCCTGCGCCGACGCGGCGTCGACCTCTCCCGCGGCCAGCAGCGCGTCGGCCTGCGAGACCAGTGTGCCGAGTTGTTTTCTGGCAAGGGCCGTGCCCTGCTCGGCGTAAATCGCAGCTGCTTGGTCGTCGGTAAGCGTGGCATCATATACGCGGATGTCGTCCACGTCGCCCTTCATCGAATGCGGGTCCATGGTGCCGATGTTCTTGTGCGAGCCGACCAGCAGCGCGGTGACGGCGTTGACGGCCGAGGTTCCCATGTTCTTTTCGCTGTCGAGCGCGCCGTTGACATAGAACTTGACCTTGCGGCTCGTCTGGTCGAAGGAAACGGCGATATGCTGCCATCCGCCGCGTGCCACCGTATTGTTGCTGAGAACGTCGGTCGCGTTGACATACGTGTGGTACTGGTTGGACGGGCGCAGCGTAAGCAGGGAGCGGCCGGCGCCATCCTGCTGCAACAGCACCGCAGGCTTGTCGCCTGTCGGGTCGAGCGTCGTATCGTACCGGTACCACATCGCGAATGACGCGTTGCCGGCTCCGGTGTTGACGTACTGGTTGATTTTCATGTAGCTGGACGCGCCCGCGCCGAAGTGCAGTACGTTGCCGAATACGCCGGCGGGGTCGGCGATGATGGAGATGTCGTCGCCGATGAGTTGGGCCGTTGCGCTGCTGGAGCCGCCGTTGTTGGCCGCTTCGCGGTCGCCGGCCGCGGTGTTCTCGAAGTTCCATGCGCCTCGAAGGTTTGCGGACGCGGTGGTTGCTGGTGCGGTGGCGTCGGCGTCGGCCGCATAGGCTGCGGCTCCCGGCGACAGCGCCATCGCTGCTGTGGCGATGGCCGCCATGATTGAGCGCCAGGGCTTGCCGCTCCGACGGTGTGATGTGATATGCGTCATTACATGCTCTCTGCTTCTGTTTCGGGGATCACTGCCATGTGATCGTTGGGGTGAGCCTTGCCTCTGTGTGAAGGTCTGCTCAATTCTATCATGCGATTCCGTGATGCAAGTAACGGCGGGGCGCTGAACCGGTGAGAGCCGGCTCTGTGCCATCCGCGTGCCATTAGCCCTGACGATTTTGGCTGATTCGAGATGGAAACGAGCAGAAAATGCAAATAGAAAAACCCTCAGAATCAGCTTGATTCTAAGGGTTCTGAGAGTGGAGCTAGCCGGGTTCGAACCGGCGACCCTCTGCTTGCAAAGCAGATGCGCTACCAGCTGCGCTATAGCCCCGTGATTCCGCCGTTGCGGCGTTGTCAGTGAGAAAAAAAGAGCGGCTGAAGTAGCCGCTGCAATTTTCCTGTGGGCCCGGGAGGACTTGAACCTCCGACCTCATCCTTATCAGGGATGCGCTCTAACCACCTGAGCTACGGGCCCGATCCATACACTTCAAAAGCGCACGATGAACTAGAATACCAGAATTGCCGTATGTGTCAAATCCAGTCGGTTTTTTGTGGCTTTCGGCGTGTCGTTCTCGTCGTTGTGTGTCTTCACATGGCTTCCTGCGCCGACAATCGCGGGTGCGCCGATAAGGGACATGGGTTACTGTAGGTGATGGCTATGGTGATGTCTGGCGCATCGGCGGCCAGACCGACTTCCTGCGACGAAAGGGTGTACAGTGCAGTATCGATACTGTTGTGGCGATGAAGACATGTCATTCGATCTCATTCCGGAACCGCAATCCGTGACATTGAACGGGGAGGCTGCCGATTCGGATGATGCCGGAGCTCCGGTACCCGTCGCGTTGCCGCTCGTAGGCCGCATCTCGGAAGATCGCGACATCGATGACATCGCCGGCGTTTTCCCGACCCAGCTTGCCGATGATATCGAAGCGGCGACGGGCCTGCGCTGGGACATCGCCAGCGATGTCATGGTGGCCGGACTGCCCGCGCCAAATGCCGCGACTGCGCACCCGGTTCCGCCCCACGCTTCATGCTGGAAGTCGTTTATCACATTGAGACTCGACCCCTCATCCCTGGAGCCGCAGGAATACCGCCTGACCATCGCACGCTCCGGCATAGACGTCGTCGGCGGCGATACGGAAGGCGTGCGCAACGGCGTGCAGACCCTTCGCCAGATCATCCGTCAGTGCGCACCGGCGCTGCCTCGACTCGTCATCGCGGACAAACCGGCGTACAAGGTCCGCGGCTACTATCTCGACGCCACGCGCGGCCGCGTCCCCACGCTCGACTGGCTGAAAACATGGGCCGACCGGCTGTGCCTGTACAAGTACAACCAGCTTCAGCTATACATCGAGCACACGTTCATGTTCGACGATCTGAGCGAGACTTGGCGCGGCACCAGCCCGCTCAAGCCCGCCGACATCATCGCGTTCGACGAATACTGCGCGCGGCTCGGCATCGAGCTGGTGCCGTCGGTCTCGACTTTCGGACACCAGTACATGGCGATGCGCACGCGCGAGCTGCGCCATCTCGGCGAGTTTCCCGAGGACGCCGACCGTCAGTACGGTTTCGTGGAGCGGCAGCGTCACCACACGCTCAACATCACCGAACCGGAGTCCCTCGCGTTCTCGTTCAAGCTGATCGATGCTTACATGCAGCTGTTCCGCACACGCAAGTTCAACATCTGCGGCGATGAGACGTTCGATTTGGGTCGCGGCCGTTCCAAGCCCGAAGCCGAACGCCGCGGCGTGGCCGCGATGTACGCCGACTTCGTATCGCAGCTGTGCCGTCACTTGTCTGAGCGTGGCCGCGAGCCGATGTGCTGGGGTGACATCGCTGTGGAGATGCCGCAGATCCTCGGCCTGTTGCCGGATAACGTCACGCTGCTCAACTGGTTGTACGCGCCGGGCATCGGCGAAGACAAGGTACGCCTCGTCGCGCAGGCCGGGGCCCCGCAGTACGTGTGCTCGGCGGTATGGTGCTGGAATGCGCTGCTGCCGCGCCTCGACGACTCGTGGAACAACATCTCCCGACTCGCGCGCTACGGCGTGAAGTACGGTGCGGTCGGGTACCTGGTGACCGACTGGGGTGATTACGGGCATGTCAACGATCCGCGCATGGCGGTTTCCGGCATGATATTCGGCGCGCAGTGCGCGTGGAATCCGATGGCTCATATCCAGGGTGAGGCCGGGTGCGGCGACGGCGAAGAAGGCTCTGCTGCCGGTTATGCCGATGCCGCCGCCGATGCCGTCCGTGAGAACAAGGCCGCCGCGGACGGGGATTCCCCGGCACCGCTCCCGTCGAGCTCGGAAAGCGACGATTACACCGGTGGCGCGGCCGACGCGATTGCGGGCGCGCCGGCCGGCGGCGATGGGTCGTGTGCCGAGATGTGCCGTCGCGTGGCCGAGGTCGAATACGGCGACCGTTCGGGCGGCATAGTCGAGGCACTGCGAGATGCCGCCTGTCGTGTGGCGTTCAGCTGGGATGACATGGTCTGGTACTGCGAGCTGGATGAAGGCGACGGACGGATGAATCGCGATGCCGCATCGGCGATGCATCTCGGCGTGCATGGGTTCAGCGGGGAATACGGGCGGGAGTGGGAGGCCCGACTGCTGGGCAGTACCGATCTTGATGAGGCTCGGCGCACGATGCTGCAAGGGCTGTCGCCGCATATCGTCCGCGCGGCCGAGGCGAACGAGGCGCTGCTGTGCGACGCCATGCGACTCGGCGCCGCCGCCGGTCGCGCATCGCGTTTGGGTGCGGCTCGGCGTGATGTGCCGGCGATGCTGGCCGCCATCGAGGGGCAGCGCTGGTTCAACTTGGTCGGCTTGTGCCTTGCGCGGCGGCATGACGTCATCACGGTCGATGCCGGCGATATCGCCCGCGCGTCGGCCGGGTTGATCGAACCGGACGCAGGCTCTTCCGCAGGGCCGGAAGCCGTGCAGTATGTCTCGATTCGAGTGGCACGTGGTCTGGAGCGCTGGTTCGAGACCTACTGCGACTTGTGGCGTTCTGTCAGCGCGGAATCGGAATTGGCCCGCATCGCCTCCATCGTGTGGCGCTGTGCCGACGCCCTGCGTTCATAAGCTCAAGCGCACATCAGAGGCGGGGCGTCGCGCGGTAGCGGCATGAGCCGGTCGTTGTTGCCGTGCCGGCGCTCGCTGGCTGAGACGGCGCGAACATGCGATCCATGCCGGGTCTCATATGTGAGATCCGGCATTTCGTTGTGCCGCAAGGCGTCGCCGCCTCGTGCAGTGGCGTTTTTCAGGCTCTGACAGACGAGCTTGCCGGGTATTTGCGCTTCAAGGGGGTGATTTTCGGTCTCCGGAACATCTATCTGCATTCCAAGGGGTTGCGGCACAGAGGCATCCGAGGTATATGAGCCATTCACTTATTGGAATGACGCGGTTCTAGCAGTGTTCCTACTTGGTCACCAACCCCTTGAAACGTAGATAGATGTTCGGGAAGTCGAAATCACCCCCTCGAAATGCAGATAGCCGTGTAATCCACGCCTTTCGCGCAATATTCGTGCCGCTCAGGGCACCGACATCGAGTTTTCAGCTCTCGTCGTCGGGCAGCGCCATGTCGCTGGAGCCGAATCGCGGCCCGCTGGTCGATTCGCGCTGCACTAGCTGCGGCGGATACGCGGTGTGCGCCGGAAGCCAGTGTTTGCTGCTGGCACTGACGCTGATGAGTCGCAGCGCTTCATGGGCGATGAGCCGGCACGGCGGGAGAATCGACGAGAGCGGCGGGTCGGCGATGGCCGCCGCGGGGGAGTCGCCCGACCCAATGACCTTGACCTCGTCCGGCACACGGATTCCCAGTTGGTTCAGCGCCATCAGCGCTCCGATCGCCACATCGTCGGTGGCGCAGATGAGCGCGTTCGGGCGGTTGCCCTTGTCCCCGAACAGTCTCATAACGTCGTGATACCCGCGCTTCGCGGAATTGTCGCCGAACGTGGTCCAACCCGGTTCGGTCATCAGGTTCATGACCCTCGTTGACGTCTGCAACGTGGCGAACAGCTCGGCGGCGCTGGCGGAGTTGACGTTGCCGCTGAGGAATGCGATGGAGTCGGCGTTGTACTCGGCAAGGTGCGAAAGCATCAGCTTCATGGAGGCGCTTTCGTCGACGCCAACCCAGTTCACGTGGAAGGACGTGGAGTGGCCGAACGCCTGAACCAGCGAGGTCATGCCGACGTAGTCATCCAGGAACGCTGCGGTGTTGGCGTCTTGCGGCGGCATGACCACCAGCCCGTCGACCCGGCGGGCGAGCATGGCTTCGATGCGTTCCGCCTGGGTTCGCTGGTCGTCGCCGAGGCCCAGCAGCAGCTGGCGTCCCGAGCGGTTGACTTCGGGCTCCAACTCCGCGAGCAGTCGGGCTGCCAGAGGGTCGGTCGGGCCGGGCATGATGAGGCCGATGGTATTGGTCGTGTCGCTGCGCAGTGCGCTGGCGGCGGAGTTGGCCTGATAGTTGAGCTGTTCCGCCACGTCCCGCACGCGTTTCGCGATGTTGTCGTCTTTGGTGCGGCGCCCTGAAAGAACGCGGGAGACAGTGGCTTTGGATACGCGCGCCAATGCGGCGACGTCGGTGATGGAACTCGTTGAGCTCATCGTTCATCACCTCGGATTGTCTGCTTCGATTACTTCTGCCGGGCACCGCGTCGCTGCCCGTTGTATATAGGATACATGAACGCACATTGCGCTTATTGGTCGCCGCGATGCCGTATGGACGTGATTGTTGCCAATGTTTCCAGTGGACAGACGTAATGGTTTCTGTATAGATCATACCATTTCATTACAAAATTGAGAAATCGGTTTCCGGGTTTACCAAGCGGATTTTAGGGTGTATAGTGACGGATGAAAGAAACGATTTGCTCGCGATGGTGTCAGCAAATCACCAACCCATCCAGCGGTGGATGGCTCAGCACGGAGGAGATGCTATGGTCGCCGATATTGACGGGTTCCTGCCGGACAGCGCGTTTCTGCTCGACGTTCCCGCCACCGATTGGAAAGATGCCATCCGGCTTGCCGGCAAAGGACTGGTGGCGGCTGGTTTCACCACCGACGCGTATACGGATCAGATGATCGAGACGGTCGAGAAAATGGGCCCGTACATCGTCATCGCCCCGGGTCTCGCGCTCGCGCACTCCCGTCCGTCCGAGGCCGTGCTGAAGACCGGCTTGAGCTGGGTGCGCCTGTCCACGCCGGTGAAGTTCGGCAACAAGGCCAACGACCCGGTATCGCTGGTCATCGGTCTGGCCGGTCATGACGAGAACGAGCACATCACCGTGATGTCCGCCATCGCCTCGGCCCTGATCAATCCCAAGAAGACCGCGGCGCTCGCCGCGGCCCCCACGCCGGAAGCCATCCGCGACATCCTGCATCAATAGCAGGGCGGCGCAACCTGGGCCGGGCCGCCGGCGAGCGGCACACCCACACTTCCATGACTGAATCCAATAACTGAAACCCAATGGCTGCGCGGCAGTCATTCCAACGAAAGAAACGAGGGAATCATGAACATCCTCTGCGTATGCGGCAACGGCATCGGCACATCGGTGCTGTTGAAGGTCAATGTCGAATCGGTCGCGGCCGACCTTGGCGTCGATGTCAATGTCACCACCTCCGATGCGGGCAGCGCCAAGGGCATCGCCAACATGAACGATCTGGTGCTCACCTCCGCCGAGCTCGCGCCCGAGCTGGAAGGCACCACCACGCCCGTCGAAGTCATCACGAACTTCATGGACACCGACGAGATTAAGTCGGTGCTGGAGAAGTACGCCGACTGAGCCGCTCCCCGTTACGGCCTGCGTGAGATGCCGGCCAGAAACCATAACAAGAAAAGAAGGAATCCATGAACGTTGTCGTTCAAGTGCTGAATTTCATCAGCCAGGAAATACTGAATGTGCCGGCGTATCTGATTGGCATCATCGCGGCCATCGGTCTGATCGCACTGAAGCGCAGCGCCGGGCAGGTCGTGTCGGGCGCCCTGAAGGCGGCCATGGGCTACCTGATCTTGGGTGCCGGCGCTACCGTCGTCACCTCGGCTTTGGCCCCGTTCGGCGACCTGGTGCTCAAGTCCACCGGCGCGCACGGCGTCGTGCCCACCAATGAGGTCATCACCGCGCAGGCGTCCAGCCAGTACGGCGCCTCCTCGGCGTACATCATCGTGCTCAGCTTCATCGTGATGCTGCTGCTCGCGCGGTTCACCCCGCTGAAATACATCTTCCTGACCGGCCACCACATGGTGTTCATGTCCACCATGCTGGCCGTGGTGCTGTCCGTGGGATTCGGCACGGACCACCAGCTGCTCATCGTGATCATCGGCGCCATCCTCATGGGCGTGATCATGGTGGTCATGCCGGCGTTCGCGCAGCCGTTCATGAACAGGGTGACCGGTAGCGACAAGCTGTCGATCGGCCACTTCAACACCCTCGGCTACATTGTCTCCGGTGCTGTCGGCGCCGGCGTGGGCAAGAAGTCGAAGTCCACTGAAGACATCAACTTCCCGAAGGGCCTGAGCTTCCTGCGTGACTCCATGGTCTCCACCACGCTGCTCATGGTCGTGCTGTACCTGGTCTTCTCCGTGTGGGCCGCCATCGTGCTGCCGGCCAAGGAAGCGTTCAAGATCTTCTCCACCAACCCCGACAACTACGGTTCGTTCTTCATGGCCGCGTTCGCGCAGGCTCTGCAGTTCGGTATCGGCGTGAGCATCATCCTCTACGGTGTTCGTATCATCCTCGGTGAACTCGTCCCCGCCTTCCAGGGCATTGCGAACAAGGTCGTGCCCGGCGCCCGCCCGGCGCTGGACATCCCGATTGTGTTCCCGTACGGCGCCAATGCTTCGCTGATCGGCTTCCTCGGCTCCTTCGTCGGTGGCCTGGTGGCTCTGGCGATCATCGCCGTGTGGCTCGGCCCGGTCTGGGGCGTCGCGCTGATCCTGCCCGGCATGGTGCCTCACTTCTTCGATGGTGGTGGTGCTGGTGTGTTCGGCAACGCCACGGGTGGTCGTATCGGTGCCATTGTCGGCTCGTTCATCAACGGCCTGCTGATTACCTTCCTGCCGGCCGCGTTGATGACCGTGATGGGCAGCTTCGGTCTGGCCAACTCCACCTTCGGTGACGCCGACTTCTGCTGGTTCGGTACGATTACCGGCAACATGGCTCACCTCGGTCCTGTCGGTGGCGCCATCTGCCTGCTGATCTTTGCCGCGGTGCTCTTCGCCGCCGCGTGGATCTGGCAGGTCAAGGTCGTCAACACCGGCTGGACTCCGGGTGCCAAGCACGCCGAGTACATCGAGCAGGTGAAGGCCGAGGAGAAGGTCGCCAAGGCCGCTGCTCGCGCCGCCAAGAAGGCCGCTGCGGAAGCGTGATACTGTTCCGCCGCCGCTGAGCGATTATGCGGGAGCGTGAGGGTGCGAGTGCCCTCGCGCTCCCGTTTTTGTGTGTGGGAAGGCGTGAGATCGCGGGTGGTTTCGCGGAGTGCGCAGTGTTGTGCTCCCGCTAGCGGGAGCTGTTGAGCGCAGCGAGACTGAGGGTGGTTCTGTGCAGTGGCTGGTCAGACCACCCCCAGTCGCTGCGCGGCGGCCCCCGCCAGCGGGGGCGTTGTATTCCTTGCCTCATGCTGACTGGGGACAGCGTCTGCGACAATGGCTCGTATGCCATTGCCCAATCAGCGTCGTCATGCCCGAAAAGCACCCGCGTCCGCCTCAACCGCCGCCGCGTCGACCGTGCTTGAGGTGGACGGCCTGCAATTGCATGTGACGCGCAAGCGCATCAAGAACCTCTATCTGCGTATCAAGCCGCCTCTGGGAACCGTCGAGGTGTCGGCGCCGATGCGCATGAGCCAGCGTCAGATCATTGGTTTCGCTCATGAACGGCACTCGTGGATCGTGCAACAGCAGCGGCGTATGGCCGAGGCCCGACGGATGTCATTGCGGCAGGCCGAGACGTTGACGCCCCTCCCCAGCGCTCCCGCCGGTGATGGAGGGAATGCCGGTGTCGATGGCCGCCGGGGCGGCGATCAGCCGCAGCTCCCCATGTTCGACCGTTCGGCCATGTGGACCGATGAGCGCAAACATGCCGCCGCGGCTGCGATCGATGCCGCGCTTCCGGGGCTGTTGCGCAAGTGGGCGCCCATCGTCGGGCGTTCGCCGAGCCATGTCACCTTGCGGGTCATGACGTCGCGCTGGGGGTCATGCACGCCGAAAACCGGGCGTATCCGGCTGAATCTTCAGCTTGGTCTGATGGAGCCGCGATTTTTGGAGTACGTTCTCGTCCATGAAATGACCCATCTGTGGGCCAATGGTCACGGGGCTGATTTTCAGCGGCGGATGAGCGCTTATCTGCCGAGCTGGCGTGAGCTGCGCCGTGAACTCAACAAGCGCGTACTGCTGTGAAACATATCGTGAAACATGCTGGCCGACATGTCGCGGCAGCAAAACAAATGATGGCGGCAGCTCAACATTGCCACTGAACCGTCGCCATCATTGATGTGCATCTTTTGCGTCAGACCATGCCGGTGTGCATGGGAGCGGGCATTCCCCCGCCATGCACGCTGCCTGCTGTCTGCCGCGATCTATCGCGTCACGCCAGATGCGAACGCATGAACCACTGGAACTTCTCAAGCTCCTGCACGTGGTCCTGGATGATGTTGGAGCTGATCACGTCCAGCTCGTCCAGCTCGGCGATGGCCTTGCGGTCATCGGCGATGAACGCGTCGTAATACTCGATCAGGGCCTCAAGGTACTTCTCGGTGCCGGCGCGACCGTCGACGTCGAACGGCTTCCAGGTGCGGTTGCGGGTGATGGCATCGGCGCGGCCGTCAGGCGTGCCGCCCAGCGTGGCGATGCGTTCGGCGGTCTCATCGGCCTGCGCGAGCACTGCCTCGACCTCAGGGTCGAGCATCTCGTGCACGGCGATGAAGTTCGGCCCGGTCACGTTCCAGTGAGCGTGCTTCAGGACCAGCGCGGCCTCCTGCTCCTGGCTCAGTCGGTTCTGCAGAATGGCAATGGCCTTCTCGGAGGCGGCTTCGTCCAGTCCCGGCACAACGAATGCAAGTGTCATATTCGTTCCTTTCTTCTGGGATATCAGTCACCCTCCAGTTTATCGATGAAGCCTGCGCGATGTGTCAGCCGCCAGCATAGTTATCGCTCACAGTGAGCGACGTAACAGAAACGTAGGCTGATGTTCATCAGCGGTACAGGTCGGGTGGAATCAGTGTGCCACACCAGGCTGATTTCGGGCCGTTTTTACGCTGGTGTGGCACGGACTGGGCTGAGAGATGGGACATGTGGCGGTGCGACTGGGCAAGGCATGTGCAGCGGGGCAACACGAAACACGGCAGACGGCGTGACTGGACGTAGCTGCACATTCAGCAGGTACAATACGGCAGGTCAATTCGCGTCAGTCAACGCGGTCAGTCGCCACTCGCCGTCATCCGCGTCGGTGCCGGCGGACACACTGGAGTAAACAGCCGGACCCCGCGGCGAAAAGGAGCGTGCAGATATGGTCGATTCGCGTCGCGATGTGGCTGGCCAGGCCGGCCGGAGCCCCAGCCCATCCGTGCAGGCTACCATGATTGGTCTGATGGCGATTCTGCTGTGGAGTCTGATGACCGGGCTGGTTCGCGTGGTCGCCGATGCGTTCGGCGCGACGCTGGGATCGGCGTTGATATACACCTGTGGCGCGGTGCTGCTGCTGGTTTTTCGCCGGCCGGCACCGTTGCGCAAGTATCCGCGAACGTATCTGATCGTCGGCGGCCTGCTGTTCGTGTTCTATGAGTCGTCGATTTCCTTGTCGATCGGGCTGGCGTCTTCGGCGGCCTCGTCGGTGGAGGTCAGTCTGGTGAACTACCTGTGGCCTACAATGATGGTGTTGCTGGCGGCGGCATTCGTACCGAGCGGCGAGAAGCGTTCGGCGCGGAACGAGGGGATAGGACGGGAACCCGCAGCGCCCAGCGACGCGCAGGCTCAAGATGACTCGGTCCAGTGCGGCACAAACTGCAGCGCAGGCAAGCCGCCCCGCCATTCTCGTGGCCGCGCGGTGCTCCGCGTATTGCCTGGCGCTGTCGTCGCCACCGCCGGCGTGATACTGGCGGTCGGCGGCAACAGCGGCTTGGACTGGGCGCTCGCCGCAGGGCATGTCGCGGCGAATCCACTGCCGTATCTGCTGGCATTTGCGGGCGCGCTCGCATGGTCGGTGTATGCGGTGTTCACGCCCGCGCTGTCCAAGGGATTCGACGGTACGTCCGTATTCTTCCCCTTTGTGGCCGTGGCGCTGTGGATCATCCACTTCGCTTCCGGCCAAGGTTGGCCGTCTGCCGCGCCGTCGGTTTGGGGCTACTTGGCTGTAGTGGCGGCCGCGGCGGTCATCGCTGGCGGATACGCCTGCTGGGGCTATGGAATCTTGCACGGCAGCATGAGCACGCTTGCGATGGCCTCTTACGCCACGCCCGTGCTGTCCACGGCAGCCAGCGCGGTATTGCTGGGGTTGTCTTTGACGTTGCCGTTCTGGTGCGGCGCTCTGCTGGTCGCAGCCGGTTCGATCATCAACTGGTGGATTTCCTCGCAGCGCCGATGATCGGCAATGGCCGGCGACCTCCCGCCCGCGCCGCGCTATTCGGCGGAAACCGGCGCGTGGTCAGGGGCGCCGGCCTTGCGCACCTCGATGGTTTCGATACGGCGGCCGTCGACCTTGGTGACGGTCATGTCGTACCCGTCGTCGGAGTGCAGCACATCGCCCTCGGCACCCATCTTGCCGGTGTGTGCGAGGAAATAGCCGGCGACGGTCTCGTACGGGCCGTCCTCCAGTTCGATGCCGGTCAGATCGGCGAAGTCCTCGATGGTCATGCTCGCGTCGATGGTGGCGACGCCGCTCACGAATGCGGGCTGCTCCTTGCGCTCGCCGCCCGGTTCGCTGGGCAGGTCGTATTCGTCGCGGATGTCGCCGACGAGCTCTTCGGTCATGTCCTCCAGCGTCACGATGCCGTCGGTGCCGCCGTACTCGTCGATGACCACGGCCAAGTGGATGCCGCGCTTGCGCAGCAGTTCGAGGCTCGGCAGCAGCTTGGACGTGCCGGGCAGCGAAATGCCTTCTCGCGTCACGTCGGCCACGGTCGTTGCGTTGGGGTCGCGCACGTCCAGCAGGTCGCGCACATGCACGAAGCCGATCACGTCATCGAAATCCCTGCCGGTCACCGGATAGCGGGAGTACGGCATCTCGCGCACGTACGCCGCCGCGTCCTTGATGCTCTGCGAACCGTCGAGGAACACGACATCGGTGCGCGGACGCATGACCTCAGCGACGATGGTCTCGGACGCGTCGAACACGTCGTCGAGGATCGTGCGCTCGTCTTTGCTCAGCGACGTGTTCGTGTTGACGAGCACGCGCAGCTCCTCGTCGGAGACCTCGCTTTCGGTCTCGTTCGGGTCGAAGCCGAGCAGACGCACGATACCGTTCGTGTTCTTGCCGATGAGCCAGATGATCGGCTTGCAGACCTTGGCGAACACGTCTATCGCGGGCACTACGGCGCGGGCGATCTGTTCGGTGCGCTGCATGGCGATGCGCTTCGGCACCATTTCGGAGATGACTATCGAGCAGTACGAGATGATCAGCGTCAGCACGATGGTGGTCAGCGGTGCGGCGATGTTCGCCGGCACGCCCCAGCTTTTCACGACGGGCACGATGAACGGCGAAATCGACGATTCGCCGAACGATGCGGACAGGAAGCCGGAGAGCGTCACGCCGATCTGCACGGTGGACAGGAACTTGTTGGGGTCGCGTGCGATTGCCGCCACACGTGCGCCACGGGCGTCCTCCTGTTCCATTTGATCGATCTGGGATCCGCGCAGGGAGACCAAGGCCAATTCGGTGCCGGAGAAGATGGATCCGAGCACTAGGAATATGAAGATCAGAAGGATGTTTAAACCAAGTGACATGGACTCTACTGTAGGGGGGTGGCACGTCAATTGTCGCAGCGAATCATTCTCAGTAAGAAAGGTGCGAGCCTGCCAACGCCCGAAACGAACATCAAAATCGACAAAGTCCCGAGATGCCGCCCTTTATGGTTTTGTGCGCTTGTGCGCAAATGTGAGAAATCCTCGCACCTTTCTTATTGAGAACCGTTCGCTGCGACTTGCCGGCCGGTCACTTGCATCCGCAGGACTGCCTGGTGACGAGTTCGGCGGCGATGAGCTGCACGTCGGGCGTGTGCGCGGGGTCGAGCGCCGCGTTGACCGCGCAGCGGGCGAGCTCGGCATCGGTCTGCGCGGAGGAGACGAACATCGCGTCGACGTTGCGCTCGACGAGTTCGTTGATGCGGCGGCGCTCGCCTTGCGGGTCGCCTCGCGACAGGTTGATGATCAGCGCCCGTTCGCGTTTGGATGCAGCGGCTTCGAGCTGGTCGGTGAATTCGGCGAAGTATGGGTTCGAGAAGTCGGGCACGATGATGCCGAGCGTGTGCGTGGTGCCGGTCTTGAGGGCTCGGGCGACGGAGTTGGGGTGGTAGTCGAGCCACTGCGCCGCGTCGAACACCCGCTGCGCGGTGTCCGGTGAGATTTTCTTGGGACTGCCGTTGAGCACGTAGCTGACGACGGCGGTGGAGACGCCTGCGGGACGCGCCACGTCGAAACGGGCGGCGCGTTGCCGTTGCGGATGCGGCGTCTCGAATGCGTCACGCTGTGCGGGGTGCGTCACTGTGTGCGCCCTTGCAGCGTGACGCATATTGTATAACCATTGGAAAATAAGGGTTTTACTGATGCGTCACTGTGTGCGGGGCCGCACAGCGTGACGCTACCCGCACACAGTGACGCGAAATGCGGCGATAAGTCACGCTCCCATCAGAAGCTCAGTACCTCGACCTTGCCGGTGGACAGCTGGTAGCGGGCGCCTACGATCATCAGTCGATCATGCGCCAGCGCGTCCTGAATGATTTCGCTGCGCGTGACCAGCTCTTCGATGGTACGCGCCACATGTACGCGTTCGAAGTCCTCGCTCGTATCCAACTCGGCCTCCCGCGCCTGCCATACCGACATGCCGACCGAGCGCAGCACAATCGAATCCGAGCTGGCGATGCGCTCATCCAATTCGGCCATCGCATCAGCGGACTCCAACGAGCTCTCCGGGTCGCTCGTGCTGTCGGCGATCAGCGCGTCAAGTTGTTCGGCGCCCAGCGCCACCGCCCCGCAGCCTTCATGACCCATGACCATGAGCAGGCTGACGTGCAGATGATCCACGGCATATTCCAGCGATGCCAATACCGCGTCGTCGATGATCTGCCCGGCCGTGCGGATCGTGAACAGGTCACCGAGCCCCGCGTCGAAGATGATTTCCGGCGGAACGCGCGAATCGGAGCATGACAATACCGCCGCGTCGGGGTTCTGCCGGTCGATCAGTGATTCGCGGGTCTGCATGTCCTGCCACGGGTGCTCGCTGTGCCCTTCGGCGAACCGCCGGTTTCCCGCCAGCATGCGGCTAAGCGTCGAGTTCGCGGTGGATTCCTGATCCGGGTCTTCCTCTGCCATGACATCTCCGTTCCGAGTCTCAGGTTCGCGTCGGGTCGGCGTGTATGTGCCTGTATGTGCGAGCATAGCGGAAACCTGTTTGATAAGTATGAAATATCCAAGGAACGTTCATCACCTCTGCTCATAGCGAAACCACGGATCGGGCGCGGCTGTTTTTACCGGTTTGTGAGCGCAAACTGTGATGATTGTCATGAAGAAACCCTCGTGCGTCCGTATCGGCGAAAGCCGCTTGACGTTACGATGGGGAGACGCAATGACCGGATTGCGTGGAAAGGAACGATGATGACACTGCTTCAGCATGAACTCACTGATTTTACGGTGCAGGCTTTTCAGAACAACGAATTCCATGAGGTGACCAAGGCGGACGTGCTCGGTCACTGGTCGGTGTTCTTCTTCTACCCGGCGGACTTCACGTTCGTGTGCCCGACCGAGCTGGAGGATCTCGCTGCCAAGTACGAGGACTTCAAGAAGATCGGCTGCGAGATCTACTCGGTCTCCTGCGACACCCACTTCGTGCACAAGGCTTGGCACGACGCCAACGAAAAGATCGCGAAGATCCAGTACCCGATGCTTGCCGACCCCACCGCACTGCTCGCGAAGGACCTCGACACCTACAACGAGGCCGACGGCGTGGCCGAGCGCGGTGACTTCATCGTGAACCCGGAGGGCAAGGTCGTGGCCTACGAGGTCATCTCCTCCAACGTCGGCCGTAACGCCGACGAGCTGCTGCGCCGCGTGCAGGCCTCGCAGTTCGTCTACGAGCACGGCGACCAGGTGTGCCCAGCCAAGTGGACCCCCGGCGAGGAGACCATCGAGCCGAGCCTCGACCTCGTCGGTCTCCTCTGATTTCCCGCCTCACTGACGGGCTGAGTTGTCAAGCAAACAGCAGAGCTGTTTGTAGGCGAAGGCGAGCCGACAGGCAAGCACAACAGGCTGCGGCTGGAGGCCGTCCCTGATTGCAGGGGCTGGAGGGCTGTCGGTAGCGGTCAGAGTTGGCTGGGGATCGCCAACTCTCTCGCCCCCGCTGGCGGGTAGCGATGTAAGGCGAGTGGCCTCTCCGCCCCCGCTGGCGGGGGGGCTGGCGGCGACAGCCGACTGGGGGTGGTCGCGGTGATAGGCGAACTACCCCACCCGCTTCGCGGGAGCCCCGCCGGCAGGGGCATATGCATATGTAAGGAGTTCCATATCATGACCCAGATCAACCGAAGCGATCTGTATGACGTTGTTGTCATCGGTGGCGGCCCTGCGGGACTCACCGCCGGCCTGTATCTCGCTCGCGCCCGCTATCGCGTGCTGATTCTCGAAAAGGATGATTTCGGCGGGCAGATCACCATCACCGACGAAGTCGTCAACTACCCGGGCGTCGGCCATACGTCCGGTCGTGCGCTCACGCAGACCATGCGCAACCAGGCCAAGGATTTCGGCGCGGAATTCCTCTCAGCCGAGGCTACCGGCCTTGACGTGAACGGTGACATCAAGACCGTGCACACGTCGCGCGGTGACCTGAAAACGTTCGGCATCCTGATTGCCACCGGAGCCAGCCCACGCAAGCTTGGTTTCGCCGGCGAGGGCGAGTACGCTGGCCGCGGCGTGGCCTACTGCGCCACATGCGACGGCGAATTCTTCACCGGCAGGGAGGTGCTGGTCGTCGGCGGCGGTTTCGCCGCGGCAGAGGAATCCGTGTTCCTGACCAAATACGCCTCCAAAGTCACGGTGCTCGTCCGCGAACCGGACTTCACCTGCGACGCGGCGGTGGCTGCCGAAGCCAAGAACAACCCGAAAATCGACGTGCGCTACAACGTCGAGCTCAAAGGCGTCACCGCCGGCCAGGGCGGGCTGCGCGAGGCGACGATCCTCGACCGCCGAACTGGTGAGACGGAATCGTGGAAGCCATCCGACGACGGCACGTTTGGTGTCTTCGTGTTCGCCGGATACGTGCCGGCCACCGAGCTCGTGCGCGGTGTCGTCGAACTGGACGACCACGGCTACGTGGTCACGCGCGGATACCTCGAGACCTCGGTGCCGGGCGTGTACGCGGCCGGTGACCTGCGCGTCAAGAACCTGCGTCAGGTCGTCACCGCCACCGCCGACGGTGCCATCGCCGCAGTGGAACTGGAGCGGTACGCCAAGCAGATGAGCGAGAAAACCGGTCTTGTGCCGCCTCGCCCGACCGCATCCGCATATGAGCAGGCCGAAGCGCAGACCGCGGCTGCCGCCAACAGTGCTGCCGCTGCCGGCACCACGCCCGCCCCGGCTCCTGCCAAGCGCAGCGCCGATACCGCCGCCGCGTCGGCCGCCGCCAAAAAGCCCGGCGAGCTCTTCTCCGCCGCCATCAAGCAGCAGCTCGGCGTGGTCTTTGGCCGTATGACCCGCCCGGTCACGCTCGTCCTCGAACTGGACGATACGCCATTGTCGACGGAGTTGCAGGGATTCATCGGCGAGATGGTGGCGCTGTCGAACGGCAAACTGAATTCGGTCGCGGTCGATGCGGCGGGCGTGATCACCGCTGAGGACGGTTCCAGCGCGCCAACGTCGTTGACGGTCGGCGAGCCGTTGGCCGTCACCTTGCCGGATGGCGCCGAACTGCCGGTATATGGTTCGCTGGATGATTCCGGTCGCGCGCAGTTCGACGTATCAGGGGTACTGCCGTCTGCGCGGCCGGTCGTGCGCATGTGCGTGCCGGCCGAGAATTCCGACGCCGGTACGTTGCTGTTCACCGGCTTGGCCTTCCACGGTGTACCGTCCGGTCACGAGTTCAATTCGTTCGTGCTCGGCCTGTACAACGCCGCGGGTCCGGGCCAGCCTCTGGACGATGACCTCAAGGCTCGCGCCGAGGCCATTGACACGCCGATCGACGTGATGATCCTCGTCTCGCTCACCTGCACGATGTGTCCGGAAACCGTACTGGCCGCGCAGCGCATCGCGTCGCTGAACCCGAACGTGCGTGCCGAAGCCTACGACGTCGCGCACTTCCCCGAGCTCAAGGACCAGTATGGCGCGATGAGCGTTCCCTGCATCGTCATCAACCATCCCGGCGGCGAGCAGAAGGTCGAATTCGGCAAGAAGAGTGTCCCGCAGATGTTGACATTGCTCGGCGCATAGTGGGCGCTGTGCCCGGCGCTGTCCTTTCATCCCCTTTCAATAATTCTTACATGTTAGAATTCTCCGTTAACATGTTAGAATTCTCCGTTAACATGTTAGAATTATTGAAAGCCGTGAAAGGAAGAGCCGATGCTGCCGACCAAGGAAAGCCTGACGGTGGAGTTCAAAAGCGAACGCCAACGCCCGCAAACCGATGACGAAATCGTCGACAATGTGGTGGCGATGGCCAATACCGAAGGCGGTACGCTGTACCTTGGTGTCGAAGACGATGGCATGGTGACTGGGGTCTGTGACCGGCATCGCAATGTCAATGGTCTGGCGGCATTCATTTTCAACAAAACGGTTCCTCAGCTTTCCGTGCGGGTGACGTTGCTGAGCGAGAGCGGCAAACCGGTCGTCGGCATTGAGGTTGACAGCAGTCAGCAGATCGTGTCCACCAGTCAGGGGAAGACGCTGCAGCGCCGGCTGAAAGCCGATGGCGCGCCAGAAGTCGTTCCGATGTTCCCTGCGCAATTCATCAGTCGTTTGTCGCAGCAGCGTAGTTACGACTACAGCGCGCAGCCTGCTCCGGGGTCGACGCTGTCCGATCTTGATCCGTCTGCGCGCGACCGTCTCAGGGAGAGCATACGCACGGCCAATGCCGGCAGCTCATTGTTGGCGTTTGATGATGAGGACTTCGATCGGGCCCTAGAACTGGTAGTCGACGGCCCTGGCGGCCCGCAGCCTTCCGTGGCCGGTCTGCTGGTCATCGGTACGGAGCGGGCACTGAAGCGTTCCGTACCGTCGGCCTCCGCCGTATTCCAGGTCATGAAAGGCACGTCTCCCAAGGTAAACACAGATCCGTTCTTCCTGCCGCTGATCGATATGCTCCCTCGTATCGGCGCACTGATGGAACCATGGAATCCAGATCATGAGGTCATGAGCGGTCTGGTCCATGTCAATCTGCCGGACTTCGATCATCAGGCGTTCCGCGAGGCGGCAGTCAACGCGTTCTGCCACAGGGATTATGCGAGGATGGGATCGGTGCGGTTCCTCGTGGACGACGATGGCCTGACCATATCCAACCCGGGAGGTTTCATCGAGGGATTGAGCGAAAACAACCTGTTGACCGCGCAGCCGCGTTCCCGCAACCCTCAGCTCGCCTCCATCCTCAAGACGGCGGGATATGCGGAACGCACCGGTCGTGGTGTCGATAAGATATATGCCGGCTCCTTGGCTTCCGGCGGGGCATTTCCCGATTATTCGCAGTCCACGGCGTCGGAGGTGGTGCTGTTCCTGCGTCGCGTGGTGCCGGATGAGGCATTCGTTGTGATGATTGCCAATGAAGAGGCTCGCCGTGGCGCTCCGTTGTCGGTGTGGTCTCTAATCGTGCTGTCGTTGCTGCGGGAGCATCGCAGACTCAGCGTGGCGCAAATGCGCGAATTCTCGCGAGTGGAGTCTCGGCGATTGGTCGGCGCGGTCGAAAGCCTAGTGGAGAGCGGGCTGGTGGAAGCCTGCGGCAGCGGTGTCGCACGAGATTATATGCTGAGCGCGCGTGTATATAAGAGGGATGATAAGTTGCCGGCTTATGCGAGGCAAAAGGGCCTCGACGGTCGGCGGGAGAACCTGGTGACGGAATTCGCGCTGAACAATGGGGGCGCGGCGACCACGTCTGACGTGATGAAGCTGCTGGATTTGTCTTATATCAGCGCGTACAGGCTCATGAAGAGACTTGAGGGGGAGGGCGTATTCCGGCATGAGGGGAGTGGTCCCTCATCCCGCTACGCGTTGGTGTAAGGTGACTGGCGCTGTCCTTTCATCCCCTTTCAATAATTCTTACATGTTAGAATACCCCGTTGACATGTTAGAACTTCGTTGACCGTGGCCGGCGGACATGGTGCTTTCGACGCGCCACACGGCATCAATAAGGGGGCCCGCTAGGCGCAGGCCCCCGAATCAGTCAACTATGAGAGTCTATTGTCGCGGATGTGGGCAGTTACCTCGTTCTTGGACGAATACTGTCCGGGGCGATTCAGGAAGTGATTTACTTTCAGTATCTGAAGCCCTCCGCCTTGCGTTACGGTTCAGGCCCCGATGGATCTCTTGCCCTCGCCGTTCCTGCCACCGAGATACTTGACCAGGCTGATGCTGATCAGAGCCAGGGCGAACAGGCCGGTGAGCACCGGAATCAGCGCGGCGTAGCGATGGGCCTGATCGGGCGTGTGCGTGACCACGAACGAGGCCAGCTGGTTGCCGGACAGGCCGGCGAACGCCCAGGCGCTCAGCGCGAGACCGTGCGTGGTGGAGACGGTCTTGGTGCCGAAGTGCTGGTCGAGCAGCACCGGCAGCGTCGAGAAACCGCCGCCGTAGCCAGCGTTGATGAGGAACAGCATGGCCAGCACGGCCCACAACAGCGCATTGTTGATGCTGTTGGTGAAGATCTGCAGCAGGCATACCGCGATCGACATGATGAAGATCACCTGATAAACGGTCTCGCGGCGCTTCAGGTGGTCGGAGAGCGTGGAGAAGCCCACGCGGCCGGCCGTGTTGAACACGGAGTCCACGGCGAGCACCAGGCCGATGATGCCGGCGATGGCGGCGGCGAACTTGGCGGGGCTCAGGCCGGCATACTGCGGGAAGGCCTTGAGCACATCGTGCAGGATGTCCTTCTCCTGGCTGATAAGCGCCAGGCCGCAGGTGATATTGATGTAGAAGGCGATCCAGATGCCCCAAAACACGGGCTTCCTGAGAATCTCCGCGCGGCTTACATGCGAGGTCACGGGATCGTAGACCCAGTCGGCCGGACGCTTGATGAGCAGGAAACCGAAGAACATCATCACCGCATAAATCACGGCGAGGATGAAGAACATGTTGACCAGCCCCACCGTGCCGATCAGGTACTCCATCAACGGGCTGGCGATGGCCTTGGCCAGGCCGAAGCCGGCGACGGCGATGCCGGTGGCGAGGCCCTTGTTATCGGAGAACCAGAGCATCAGGTTCTTGACCGGGGTCAGGTAGCCGACGCCCAGGCCGATGCCCATGATCGCGCCGTAGCAGATGAACACACCCGGCAGGAAGTTCAGAGCGATGCTCACGCCCGTGCCGGCGAAGCCGACCACGAAGCAGACCATGGAGACGAGTGCGGATTTCTTGATGTTCTTCTCCACCATGGGGCCGGCGAATGCGGCTGACATGCCGAGGAAGAAGATGGCGAGCGAGAAGCCCCATTCCACGGAGGCCGGGCTGGCGTTGAGCCTGTCGGCGATGAGCTGCTTGAACACGCTCCAGCAGTAGACGGTACCGATTGGGATATGAATCAGCAATGCGGGGATGATTGCGCTGGTCCAACGATTCTCGGTAAACCTTGCCATTCGGTAGGATCCTTTCGTAACTGGCTGTACGATGACCTGCCGGCCTGAACAAGAACCGCATCGCTCACTCAAGGCACATCATGCAGGACTGTTCGTGAACATGTGAACAATTCACTGAACATCATTGGTGTGCATTCTATCAGCGTTCCAGCTCTTGTCGACGCCGACAGCGCTACTATAACGCCACTTCGCTGGTGGGATTGCCGATGATTGCGGTCTTGATCCGTGAACTTATTCACATCGGAAATGATTATGAAATCGTATCAATGTGATTGATAGGGGGGGGACGCGAAAGCCCCACCCGTGTAGGGCAGGGCTTTCGCGATATGTGCTGATATAAAACGGAGCCTCCGCTCGTCGCGGAGGCGCTGTGCTGCGGTGAACTTTGCGCGCGCAAAGCCCACCGCTACGTTTTGGCCTTGGAAAGCCCACCGGGCTTTCCAAGCGGTGTTGGCCGCGCATGCGGCCCAACACCGGCCAAAACGTCAGCCCGTGTTCTGCAGGCCGGCGGCGACACCGGAGACGGTGCACAGGATCAGATAGATGAATCCCGCCTGCTGGCTCTTGCTGAGCTCTTCCTTGTCCACCTTCTTGCGCAGCGAACGCAACGCAAGCACCTGAGTGACGGACAGCGCGTCCACGTAAGGGGAGCGGATGCGGATGGCCTGACCGAGCACGTGACGGTGCTGCAGCGGCCATTCGTCGTTGACGATCTTGAGCACCCACTTGGTGGTGAGCTTCATCTCGTCGAGCACCTTCTTCGACAGGTTCTCGTCATCGCCGAGCGCCAAGTACATCTTGGCGATGCGCTCATCGGTCTTGGCCAGCGACATCTCGATGTTGTCGATGAACGTGGAGAACAGTGGCCACTCCTCGTACGCCTCGCGCAGCGTGTCAAGGTCGCCGAACTTCTCGCAGGCCGAACCAAGGCCATACCATGCGGCGAGGTTGATGCGCGCCTGAGCCCAAGAGAACACCCACGGAATCGTGCGCAGGTCGTCGAGCGACTTCGCGCCCAAACCACGCTTGGCCGGGCGGGAGCCGATTGGCAGCAGGCCGACCTCGGTAAGCGGCGTGACGATCGAGAACCACGGGGCGAAGTCCGGCGTGTTCAGCAGGTCGAGGAAGCGCTCGTGCGAGGCGTTGTCCAGAACCTCGGTCATCTGGGCGTACTTCTCGGTCATCTCCGTGTTCGTCTTCTCGACGCTCGGAGCGGACTGCAGCAGCGTCGCGGCGGCGACGGATTCCAGATGGCGGATGGCCAGCACCGGGTTGCCGTAGCGGGCGAAAATGACCTCGCCCTGCTCGGTGAGTTTGAAGCGGCAGTTGACGGAGCCCTTCGGCTGGGCGAGCACCGCGCGGTTGGCGGGGCCACCGCCTCGACCGACGGCTCCACCACGGCCGTGGAACAGCGTCAGGTCGATGTCATGCTTCGCGGCCCAAGCGACGATGCGCGATTCGGCGGAATGCAGCGCCAGCGTAGCGGTGGTCGGGCCGGCGTCCTTGGACGAATCCGAGTAGCCGAGCATGACCTCCATCTTGTTGCCGGTGGCCTTCAGACGAGCCTGCACCTCGGGGATCTTGACGATCTCTTCCAGCACGTTCACGCAGTTCTGCAAGTCCTCAAGCTGCTCGAACAGCGGGATGACGTCGATGACCGGCACATCCTCCGGGTGCGAAAACGCCAGACGGTTCAGCTCGTACACGTCGCGCACGTTCTGGGCGCTCTTCGTGAACGAGATGATGTAGCGGCGGGCGGCCTTGATGCCGTTGCGCTTCTGGATGGCACCGAGGGCGCGGAAGGTGTCGAGCACCTCGTGCGTCATCGGTTGCAGTTCGCCACGCTCGCCGTGCAGGCCGTGCTCGCGGATGTCCTCCAGCGCGCGGGCGTGCACCACGGAGTGCTGACGGAACTCCATCTCGACCATGTGGAAGCCGAAGGTCTGCGCCTGCCAGATCAGATCCTGCAGCGGGCCATACGCCGAACGCTTGGCGCCGGCTTCGGCCAGGGAACGCTGCACGACCTGCAGGTCGGCGATGAAATCGTCGCAGCTGTGGTACATGAGGTCGGCGTCGCGCTCGATGGTGTAGCGCAGGCGATCGGCCATCACCAGCATGACGGCGCGGTGCAGCTCTTTGGTGGAGATCAGTGCGGCCTTGTCGGTCAGGCGCTCGCTCATCTCCTTCTGGTGGCTCCACAGGCTCTTCAGCTCGGCGCTGGCCGGGGTCGTCTCGGACTCCATGGTCAGGTTGCGGCCGACCGTGCGGGTGGCCTCCTCAAGGGCGCTGATCACATGGTCGCTGAACTTGCGGGCGACCTGACGGCTGACCTTGGCGGTGACGTTCGGGTTGCCGTCGCGGTCGGAGCCGATCCAGCTTCCCGGATGGAAGAACGCCGGGCACTGCGGCTGTTCGAGACCGGCCTTGTCGCCCAGCAGCCAGTCGTTGAAACGGTGGTAGACCTTGGGAATCGTGGTGAACAGCGTGTTGTCGAAGATGTCGAGGATGGTATCGGCCTCCTCGACCGGCGTCGGCTTCTTCAGCGCGATCGGGGACGTGCGGAACAGCGCGTCGATCTCGTTGTAGAGGCGGCGGACGTTCTCCTTCTTGTCGGAGCCGCCGAGGCGCTTGTTCTCTTCCAGCAGCTCCGCGATGCGGCGGATCTTGCCTTCGACTGCCTTGCGGCGCGCTTCGGTCGGATGCGCCGTGAACACCGGGTGGAATTCGAGCTTCTCCAGCAACGCCTTGGCTTTGGCCGGCCCCATTTCGGTCAGCAGCTGATGGTAGGCGGTGGTCAGTTCGTTCACCGGGTCAACGGCTTCGTCGTCTTCCACCTGGTTCTCGCGCTGGTGCAGCACGGAAACGCGGTAGTTCTCCTCACTCAGGTTGGCGAGGTGGAAATATGTGGCGAATGCGCGGGCGAGCAGCTGGGCGTCGTGCAGATTCATCGCATCGATGGTGGCGACGGCCTTTGCCAGACCATCCTCATCGGGGTGCGGATCCGCCGTCGCTCCGGCGAAATGCTCGGCGCTTGCCTTCACCGCGTAGTTGCGCACGGTGTCGAACGTCGCCAGCAGCTGCGGGTCATATTCGCCCAGTACGTCGCGCAGAATGCGCAGGCACAGGCTCATGTCGTTGCTGAGCGACTCAGGCAGCTCCCGCTCTTCGGGGCCCTTGGTCCCGGTGCCGGTCGACACGATGGTCGCGTCGGCGGGCGTGATCTGTTGATCGGTATCGGTCATTCATAACCTCCTTTGTCTTTTGGGTCCGGTTGCTCGGTCAGTCGGTCCTCCGCGGCTCCTCCGCGGTTGTGTTGGCCGTCAGTTGCGAGCCCACAGCCGGTTGCGCCAAAAGCTGTGTGCCCATTCTATTGCCCTGAAATCGCAAGTTGTATTACGAAGTCCAATTTTTCTCTGAAGGATTACTGGTAAATATGTAATCTTCACCATATCTTCACGCTGTCGGATGGCCCGAGAATGTCGTCCTGAATATCCTCGTCGACGTATCGTCCATAATCTTGTCGAAGGTAGTCCATCATGCGAACGCCGGTTTCGGTCATACCCCATGAGTTCACGGCGCGGAGTAAGAATGACTACTGTAACCATCTTGAAAACACGCCCGAGCACACCCATAGGGCGGCAAAAACAACGGCATGATACGGATAGAGAAGAACATGCAGCAGCACATGAACGGCGACGCGCCCCATCAGGACGCGGCGACGGCGGTGAGTCATTTCCACACCCACTCCGTTCCCCTTGACATGGAAGACATTCGACGCGACTGGGACAAGCCGATCTCCGAGGCCGGCCTCGCCGCCAAGACCAGCGTCGTCGTGCGCGTCGGCGCACTGGACCTGGGTGCTGGAACCGGAAGCTTCCGCGTGCGCGAGATGATGCACCGCATCGCGTACCCCCTGGGCGTGCACGTGCGCGCCGACGTGAACCTGACGGACATCGAGGCCACCTGCACCGATGACGCCAACCGCATCACCGAGGTCATCGACCTGCCCACCACCGGCGTCAACACCGAGCGCATCTGGCTGCTGGAGCATTACACCGACTGGTTCAGCGTGAACCTCGGGCTCGATTCCATGTACCATCGCGCGGGCGACGTGTCCGAAGGTGTGGTGCAGAACCTTGAGCAAAGCGACATGTCCGAGGTCTCCGCGCAGCTGGCCAAGAAACTGCGCGCCGAGAAGAAGGCACAGAAGGAGCTCAGCGGCGAGGCCTCCGACGACCCGGTGCTCGACGCCCTGGAGGCGGCCGAGGTCACCGTGCCCGTCTCCATGGTCCGCGCGGCCGCGGCCGACATCGCCGCGGAAGGTTCGACGGACGACGAGCTGCGCTCCGAATCCGAGGCCGTCCTGGAAGAGGATCGCGAGGCCAAGCTGCTGCATGACCGGTTGATGCAGCAGCGCTCCGGAAAGCATGATTTCGTGGAGACGCCGGATCTCGACGCGGCCGCCGCGGCGGCGGGTGGCACAGGCGCGGACGCAGGCGCAAGCGCCAGCAGTGCGGAAGACCAGAATCTGAACGAATTCGGGACATCGATGTCGGCGGAGGCGCTGCTGGGCGCGAAACGCCGGAAAACCCGCGCCCACAAGCCGCTGACCGGCGAGTACGCCGAGCATTTCGACCACGTGGGCCGTTGCGCGGGCGAAGGGCGCAAGCCCATCACTGTGCGGCAGGCGCATGAGCGGCTCGACCTGATCGAGAGCCGTAAGCCGCTCTATTCCCCGGCGTTCGCCGGCTTCGCCTCCGCAGTCGCCTGCGCATCCTTCGTGTTCCTGCTCGGCGGCGGCCCCTACGACATGATCGGCGCGTTCGTCGGCGCCGGACTGGGCCACTGGCTGCGCCGCAAACTGTTCGCCCGCCATCTCAACCAGTTCTTCGTGACGTTCGTGTGCGTGGCCCTGGCTGCGCTCGCCTGCACGGGCACTCTGCGCCTGATCGGCCTGCTCGACCCGATCGCGCTGACGCATGACACCGCGTACATCGGCGCGATGCTGTTCGTCATCCCTGGCTTCCCGCTGATAACGGGCGGCCTCGATATGGCGAAGATCGACTTCCCGTCCGGCATCCAACGAGTGGCATACGTGCTGTGCATCATCCTGATGGCCACGCTGGCAGGCTGGGGAGTGGCCATGATCGTGCATCTGAACCCGACCGGGTTCGAGCCGCTGGGGCTCAATCCGTGGGTGAACACGGGGCTGCGGGCCGTCACTGCCTTCCTCGGCGTGTGGGGCTTCTCGATCATGTTCAATTCGCCGCAGCGCATGTGCCTGGTCGCCGCCACCATCGGCATGATCACCGACACGCTGCGACTGACGCTGGTCGATTTCGGGGTGCCGGCCGAGGCCGGGGCGTTCATCGGCGCGCTGCTGGCCGGTCTGCTCGCTGCCGGATGGCGCACCGCCGTGCACAACGGCCTGCTGCCGCCGCATCTGGGCTATCCGCGCATATGCCTGACTGTGCCGTCCATCGTCATCATGGTGCCCGGTCTGTATATGTACCGGGCGATGTTCTACCTCGGACAGTTCGATACGCTGCACGCGCTGGACTGGGCGTTCCGAGCGTTCATGGTGATTATCTGCCTGCCGATAGGTTTGGCGATGGCCCGCGTGATCACCGATAAGTCATGGCGGTATGACGTCTGACGCCTTGCCTGCGCGGCGGACGGTTCCCGATGGGATTCGTGTGAGGAATCCTCATGCGTTCCTTGTCGGGAATCATTCGCCGTGCAAAGAGGAGTACGTCCAACGGCCTGCGAGCATGGTCGCCGCCACCGGCATCGCCCGCATCTCCTCCGGCGTGGAGACAGCATACGGGTCGCGGTCCAAGAGCACCAGGTCGGCTGGATCTCCGGGCTCAGGGCGGTCGCGGCCGACGGCTGTGGAAGCCGCCAGCGCGGTGCGCGCATCCAGGCATTGCTCCGGCTGGAACGGTTCGCGGTCTGAGCTTTCCGTGCCGAACACAGCGGCCGATATCGCCATCCACGGGTCGAGCGGCGCAACCGGCGCATCCGACCCCATGCGCAGCCTGACGCCGGCATCGTGCAGTGCCTTGAATGCGTAAGGGGTTCCACCCGGATTCGCCCAGAACCGCGTGATGACATCGCGATCGTCCATGGCGTGCTGTGGCTGGATGCTGGCGGTCAGCCCGAGCTTCGCGAATCGGGGAATATCCGCCGGCTTCAGCATCTGGGCGTGCTCGATGGAACCGTGGGCGTGTGTGCTCGCCGCCGCGTTGAGCACGATGGTGTTCGCCTCATCGCCGATGGCATGGCACGCGATGGCGAACCTATGGCATGTCGCCCCGTGGAAATACGTCTCGATCTGGTCGGGTGCGTAACTGAGCGTGCCGTAAAAGTCGGGGAATATATCGGAATACGGCATCGAGCAGAACGCCGAACGGGTGTTCAGCGAGCCGTCCGAGATCATCTTCATCGCGCCGACATGGCCCAGTCCATCGCTGCCGGGCAGCTCGACGCCCGTCTTCCAGCCGGCTTCAATCGCATCCTCCAGCCGTTCGGGATACACGCCCGCCTCCACGCGCAATCCTCGGATGCCGTGGGTGAATGAGCCATCCCAATCGATGCCTGTCCAAGCGGAATCGTTAGCGTCGCGCGGGCGGGGAGACGCCGCGGAGAACCGGCGGGTCCACGTGTCGACGTTTTCCGCCATCTCATAGTCGCGGATGCCGACCACGCCTTTGCGGGTGGCATCCGCCTCGGCCTTGCGAATCAGTTCGAGCGTCTCCTCCGCCGCTCCGGGCGCATTGTCGAGCTTGCAGTAGGCGTCGAACCATTCGAGCTCGCCCACAAGACTGGACTCCCTCACGGTCAGGCCCAGTCGCCGCGCCGCCGGTTGCCGTCGCCGAGATCCGGGAGCCGGCGGGCGTGATTGCCGCAATCGCGCCGCCCTTGATCGCGATGTCTACGCGGCGGGCGCTGCCCGGGAACCGCGCGTTGGTGATTATCGTCATAATTGCCTGTACCTGCCATCCTGCATCAGATCAGAAGGTCATGGGCGCATGTGGCAGAAACATCGTACATATCCGTTCGCGCCTCGGTTGCTTGGCCAGTTACACCAATCCCCTTCACCGTACCCCCCTAATTGTGTGGTGTCACCTTCGGCGTCACGTTCAAATCGTCTTTCCAGTGTACATGCAAGTCTTCTGTGAACAGAACCCGCCGGTGTGTACAGTCGTGCGAAAGAAGGCGGCCGGCGATTTCCTCATGCGCGGTCTCCGCCGAGCCGAGGTGAGTTATCCACCGCGTTGCGCACATTTATCCACATTTGTCCACATTTTTTGAGGCGCGGTAGACGGGGAACTGCCCGGTTCCCTACACTCGGCTCCACGGCAATATTCGAGTCACAAAGGAGCGGCCGACCATGGGCGGATCAATCGCACTGGTGCAATTGACGGAGTTGAAGCACCAGCGTATGAAGCAGTGCGCTGAATTCCAGCAGCGCAGCAGGTGGCAGCCGCCATACGCCTTGACCACGGCCCTGGAGCTTCAGGCGATTGAAATACCGCGCCTGCCAAAAGGACGCGCCATGTTGAACGGTATTACAGTTGTCGTCCCGAGTGCCAATGAAAGGCGCAATCTCGTCGGCATAAACGAAGTGACATGGTCCTTCCCTGTTGATGTCGTCATGGTCGAGCAATGCTTGTGCGTGTCTCCGGCCTGCACATGGGCGATGTTCGCCGGATGGCTGAATCTTGAAGAGCTGATCGTACTGGCGGAGTCAATGATGCGCCGGGATGGGCGTCTGCGCAGGACGACCATTGAGGAGTTGACGGCATATCTGGATTCGGCGCGGGAATTCACGGAAGCGGTCTTTGAAGAGACGGGCCGCCGGCCGAATATGTTTCGCGGATATGCCAATTGCCGGCGTGCGTTGCGTGTGATTCAGGAGGGGACGGATTCGTCGATGGAAACGCGCACCCGACTCGTTCCCCTCAAATACGGGATAGACGCGCCCTGCGTCAATTACAAGATTGGAGTGAAGCGTCTGAACCGGGCCGTATATCTTGACCTCGCTTACCCGGAATACAAGATCTGCATTGAGTTCGACGGAGGGCATCACGCCGGTCAATGGCTGGAAGATGCACGCCGGCGGCAGGCAATCGAAGACGAGAAGTGGCGGTATATCCAAGTCACCAAGCTTGACCTCGGTGATGAATGGAGTGAGGAAGCTTTAGCCAGACGGATCGCGGATAAGATCCAGGAGGTCACTGGAATTCCCGTGCCCGTCACTGCGCGGAAGACCATCCAACAGGTGTGCGATGCCAGAGCGATGAGACGCAAGCCACTGTACGAGCGGATAGGGTTTGAACCATTGCTGCCGCGAGTCCCGAACGCCAATGCCGATTTTCCTGACGCGGATGACCTTGACGGTATCGCGTGATCGAAGGCAGGGGTGCGGAATCGCACGATTGCGCTGATGCGATTGCGTTGGAGAGAGAAGCGGAGGGCTGTAGCTGGCTGCGCCTTGACCGGATGGCGTCTTCTGTGACGCTATCTGTGTCTCAAGGGGTTGATTGGGCGTCCTCTGGGCATCTATCTGCGTTTCAGGGGGTTGCCGAAACGCGATACCCGGAGTATTGCCGGTGAAATGCCATTGGGGTCATGCGGTTTGAGGTGCGTTTATACTTTGGCACCAACCCCTCGAAACGTAGATAGATATTCGGCGCGGTCCAAATCAACCCCTCGAAACGCAGATAGCCTTATCTCGGCGAGTTCGACGGGTCGGGGCAGGGGCGTGCAGACGGCTTTCTGTCCCGAAGGGCGACACCGTTATGGGAAGGCCCCTTCGTCGCGTGCCTCGGGGCGGAGTGACGAAGGGGGCCTGATGCAATCGTTGCGTTCGACTGCCGGAAAATCAGTACTTCATGCCCATGGCCTCGCGCACCTGGTCAAGGGTCTCCTCGGCGATGGCGTTGGCGCGGGCGTTGCCATCGTGCAGGATGTCGCGGATGGAGTCCATGTCCTTGGCGAGCTCTGCGCGGCGCTCGCGATGCGGGGCGAGGAACTCGTTCACGGACTCAATCACGTACGCCTTGAGCGCGCCGGCGCCCGCATCGCCGATTTCGGCGGCAATGTCCTTCGGGTCGCGGCCGGTCACCAGTCCGGCGGTGGTCAGCAGCGCGGACACCTGCGGGCGGGCGATGGGGTCGAAGGTGATCTTGCGCTCGGAATCGGTCGGGCTCTTCTTGATGAGCTTGGCGGTCTCCGCGGCGGTGGCGCCCAGCATGATGGAGTTGCCGTACGACTTGCTCATCTTGCGACCGTCGAGGCCCGGTATCTCCGGTGCGTCGGAAAGGATCGCGGCGGGCTCGGGGAACACCGGGTTCTTCTTGGCGTAGCGCTCGTTGAAGCGGCGGGCGATGGTGCGGGTGATCTCCACGTGCGGCAGGTTGTCCTTGCCGATCGGCACGACATTGGCCTTGCAGAAGAGGATGTCGCACGCCTGATGCACGGGGTAGGTGAGCAGCAAGCCGGTCAGCGCGTGGCCGGAGGCCTCCATCTCGGACTTCACGGTGGGGTTGCGGTGCAGCTCGGCCTCGGTGACGAGGGAGAGGAACGGCAGCAGCAGCTGGTTCTCGGCCGGCACGGCGGAGTGGGTGAACATCATGGTCTTGGTCGGGTCGATGCCGGCGGCCATGTAGTCGAGCACGAGGTTCAGCACGTTGTCCTGGATGTGCTCAGTGGTGTCGCGGTCGGTGATGACCTGGTAGTCGGCGATGATGATGTTGGTGTTCACGCCGCGGTTCTGCATGGCCACGCGCTCCTTGATGGAGCCGAAGTAGTGGCCGAGGTGCAGGCGGCCGGTCGGGCGGTCACCGGTGAGCATCGTGAACTTGCCCGGCTCGGCCTCAAGTTTGGCGAGCGTGGCGTCCGAACGCTTCTTCGCGGCCAGGAAGCTGGCGCTCATTTCGTTGCCCGCTGCGGTCAGTTGCTGCTGTTCTTGGTCCGTCATAAGTCGCCCTTTGCTTGCTTCAAAACGCCGAAAATATCGCTTTTATCGTAAAAGTCCAAGCAGACAACCATTTCTCTCATAACAAGTGGTACTCTCTTATGTGATGAATTGATAGTTACATTTACATGCCAGGGGGTCACATGGGCCGCGGACGTCAGAAAGCAAAACAGCAGAAAATAGCCCGGAAGCTCAAGTACCTGACCACCGATACCGATTACGATGAGCTCGCCAAGGAGCTGAGCACGCAGGAGCCGGGCGAGGGGTCGCCCGATCCGTTTGCCGATATCGAGGCTTCGTATTCTCATGATGCGAACGCCGCCGTGGACAATACGCAGGGATCCGTCGCTGAGGATGACCTTGACGAGTACGCCAAGTGGGCTGCCGAGGCTGCGGCGAAGGCGACCAGTGGCGAAATGCCGGCCGTGAAGGCACCTGAATCTCAGGCTCCGAAGCCCAAGCCGATGCCGCGCAAGCCGATTCCCATGCCCATGCCGGCCGCGCTCAAGCCCAAGAAGGCATGATTTTCGGATTTCGTCGCTGCTGGCCCGGTGGTAGGGCCGCATTGACGCGATTTCGTATGTCATGATGACGATTCCGTTGCGATATGCGATGACAGCGATGTCGACGCCCAGTACGTGCGCTCGCTGACCGCATCATGGGCGGCCGCTCGGCAGCTGGAGCCAGATAGACGTATTCCCGTCGGCAGAGCGGTTTCTGACGCGCTATGAGCGGCGGCGTGACGTCGATATTCTGCTGCTGGACGTCGAAATGGGCTCGATGGACGGCGTGGCGTTGGCGAAGGCCGTGCGCAAGGCGGGCGGCACGATGCAGATCGTGTTCGTCACTGGGTATTCGGATTACATCGCCGAAGGATACGACGTCGAAGCGCTCAATTATCTGATGAAACCGGTGGATGCGGCCAAGCTGTTCGACGTGCTCGACAAGGCGGTCGCGCGCATGCGCCGCGATTCCAGGTGCCTTGATCTGCAATGCGCGGAAGGGCTGATGCGTATTCCGCTGGCCGACATCCGCTATCTTGACGTGCGCCGTAATTATGTGACGGTGCACGCCGACCGGGATTATACGGTGAAACGCCCGCTGGGCGAGTTCGAGGCCGAGCTCGGCGACGGATTCTGCCAGGTGGGACGCGCGATGATCGTGAACCTGCGGCGAATCCGCTGCGTGGGCAGGTCGTCCGTGCAATTGACCGACGGGACGACGCCGCCACTGCCTCGTAGGGCGTACGAGCCGTTGAATCGGACAATCATAGACCAGACAAGACTACGCATGGCCGGCTCACGGCCGGCAGGGTGCCGGAAAGCCGTCCCCGGCTGGACGGGGCAGAACGCAAAGGAGGGGCACGATGTGGTTCCGTGGGCGAGGCAAGGCCGACAGGGCCATCGCGGCATATCAGCGCGAGCTGGTCGACACGCATTACCGCGAGGTCGAGAACATGTACCGTCAGATGCGCATGTGGCGGCATGACTACCGTAATCACCTTCAGACGATGAAGGCGTTGGATACCCCGATCAAGTCCGGCAATGCGATGGCTGACGCGATTCTGAGCAGCAAGATGTCGCTTGCGCAGGCGCCTGGCATCGACGTGCGCGTGGACGCCCATACCCATATTCCGATCAAGCAGCGCATTTCGGAACTCGATTTGTGCTGCGTCCTCGGCAACCTGTTCGACAACGCGATCGAGGCCAACGACGGGTTACCTGAAGCCGATCGCATGATTCGCGTGTATATGGACATGAAGGACACGCAGCTGTACATCTCGTTCACCAACGCTTCCTCGGGCGGCAAGCAGCGCAAGGTCGGTGGGCGCTTCCGCACCATCAAATCCGACGAGGGGCACGGTTTCGGGTTGGTCCACATCGACCAGATCATCGAGGCTGCGGGCGGCTACCTGAGTCGCAACTCCGAGGACGGCGCCTCCACCACGGAGATTCTGCTGCCGCAGTCCTGATGACGGCGGTGCGGGCTCATGAGAGCGGATTGTCGATGTGCGTGCTGCCCGCCGGCGAGGGAGGAAGCTGGGGCCAAAGCCCTCTCCTTGGACTCATTACCGGTGAATCCGTGCAAGATAGCGTCCGCGCCCGGACCCGAACGCCGCAGCCGTTGGCATGCGACGGTATGCTGGAATGGTGAACAGCATGGCGTGCAGCGGCGTATTCGAGCCGCGTAATATTCTAGTGACCGGCGGATGCGGCTTCATTGGCGCGAACTTCGTGCGATACGTGGCGCGGAACCATCCACACGCGCACATCACCGTGCTCGACAAGCTGACGTACGCCGGCAATCCGGAGAACATCGCCGGCCTGCCGCCGTCGCAGGTCGATCTTGTCGTAGGGGACATCTGCGACGTCGCGCTATTGGAGCGTATCGTGCCCGGTCACGACGCCATCGTCCACTTCGCCGCGGAATCGCACAACGACAATTCCATCGCCAATCCCGAACCGTTCATCCGCACGAACGTGGAAGGCACGATGCGGCTGTTGGAGGCCGCCCGGCAACACGACGTGCGCTTCCACCACATCAGCACTGACGAGGTATACGGCGATCTGGCGCTGGACGATCCGGCGCGTTTCACGGAAGACACGCCGTACTGTCCCTCAAGCCCGTACAGCGCCTCGAAGGCGTCGTCCGACCATCTGGTGCGCGCATGGGTGCGCACATACGGTCTGCGCGCCACCATCTCCAACTGCTCCAACAACTACGGCCCGTACCAGCATGTGGAAAAGTTCATTCCACGGCAGATCACCTCCATCATGGAGGGCGCGCGGCCGAAACTGTACGGCACCGGCGAGAACGTGCGCGACTGGATACATACGGAAGACCACTCCCGCGCAGTGTGGGCGATCCTCACCCGCGGGCGCATCGGCGAAACGTATCTGATCGGAGCGGACGGCGAGATGAGCAACATCACCGTGCTGCGCATGATCCTGCAGCTGATGGGCCAGCCGGAAGATGCGTTCGACTGGGTGCGCGACAGGCCCGGGCACGACAGACGATACGCGATCGACGCATCCAAACTGCGCGCCGAACTGGGCTGGTCGCCGATGCACACCGACTTCGCTAGCGGATTGCGCAACGTCATCGACTGGTATGCGGAACACCGCGACTGGTGGGCGCCGGCCAAGGAAGCCACCGAGGCCCGCTACCGCGCGCAGGGGCAGTGAAGCGACCGCCTCTACAGGCGGCCTTTCCGCGGCAGGTCAACGTTGCGCAGCAGCCGTTGCAAGGGCTTGAGCACCACGATGTCGGCGACCACCGCGAACGCCAACGCCGCGAGCAGCGTGGCGGCGAACATCAGCACGCTGATGCCCGCGTACGACCATCCGTCCGTGGGCGCGGGAATCCGCGGGCCGATCAGAACCTTGGACAGCGGCAATGCACCAGATACATCGTGTAGGAGTATCCCGCCAGCCAGGTGGGTAGCAGGGTGCGGTTAGAGTTGGCGATTAGGGCGTTCGCGCCGAATTATTTGGGTTTGATGACTTTATTCGAGAGAGGCTGACGAATGGTTTCGCCACATCATCTTTTGAAGATTGCGACTGCGCTGTCTGCGGTTGCGTTGACGGCTTCCGTTGCGGTTACGCCGGCTTACGCATTGCAGGATATCGCGATTGAGGATGCTGTCGCGCAGAGCGGTCCCGTTACTGCAGATAATGGCGTTGTTGTGCAGTCTGACGATCAGCCGGATGATCAGACAGGCGACCAGCAGTCGCAAGACGGCATGCCTGACAATCCGAATGCGAAACTTCCGGATACCGTCAGTGACGAGATTTCCGACGATGCCACCGTGGTTTCGGAAGACCTGGCTGTCACCCCTGAAGGTGAGGTCAAGAATATTGAAACCGGCGAAACCGTGACCGATGCGACACTGGTCGGTACGCAGGATCAGCAGCCGGATCCGCTCGCCAAAACCAATGGCGAATCCTTCATTCCGGTGAGTGCGGAAGATGTCAAAAATGCTGTAGCCGACGCGAACGTACAGCTCTCCAAATTCGAAGGCAATGAATACGGCGCGCACTGGGGCACTTACAACAATACGAAAGCCTTCTTCGACTACCAGAACAACCTGTTCGTGCAGCAAGCCAAAGGCGTGATTGACGTTTCCGAATGGCAAGGCGACATCGACTGGGCCAAAGCGAAAGCCGACGGCGTGGAAGGCGTGATCATCCGCCTCGGCTACGGTTGGGGCAACAATGCCGACAAGAAAGCACAACGTAACATTTCCGAATGCAAGCGATTTGGCATCCCGTTCGGCATCTACTGGTATTCCTACGCGGACACTCCGTCGATTGCCAAAGAAGAAGGTGCCGGCGTGGTCGCCAAACTCAAGCGATTCGGTGTGCGCGCGAGCGACTTGGCGTACCCCGTGTACTACGACCTGGAAAAGTGGACGTGGAAGGGGCATCAGCCGCCCACCGATCCGAACGTGTACAACGATATCGTCAACAATTGGTACGGCGCGCTGCAGTCCGCCGGATACAAGAACCTGGGCGTCTACTCGTACACCAGCTACCTGCAAGGCCCGCTGAAACATGCCGACATTTACGCCAAAACCACGTGGGTGGCGCAGTATGGCGCTCGCATGGGATTCGACTCGTTCCCGACCAACAGTCGCGGATGGCAATACACCAGCTCCGGCAAAGTGGGCGGCATCAGGGGCAATGTGGATATGAATGCGTTTGGGAATAAGGAGTATGTGAATGGCGGGAGTAGTAATGATTTACAAGCGGCCATTGATGTACGCAAAATGACTGCAGTTACCATTCCGAATGGCAATTATTACATCAATGTTCGTTCCAAAGTCGCGTCCAGTGTTGATGTTCCTGGTGGAAGTGCTGCGGATTCCACCGCCATTCAGTTGTATTCCGGCAACAGTTCCAAGGCTCAGCAGTTCACTTTTACTAGGCAGTCTGATGGGAGCTACGAGATCGTCAATGTGAATTCCGGCAAGGCTTTGGACGTGCGTAATGGTGTTGCTGAGAATAACGCTATAGTGCAACAGTATTCTCGAAATAATTCCCAGGCTCAACGATGGTTTATTCGTGATTCCGGAGCGGGATATTATTTGCAGTCCGCTCTCGGTAATTGGGTTCTGGATTTGAGCGGCGGAAATACTGCGAATGGTGCTGCGATTCGGCTGTATACGCCAAATGGCACTGCTTCACAGCTATTTGTTGTTTCGTCAAGCGATGTCAATATAGCTACTGGAGTGTCGATGATTATCACTTCGGTTGCGAATAAAAAACTTGTCACGGATGTGACGGGTGCGTCAACGGCGAACGGGGCGCGAGTCCAGCTTGATTCAAGTAATAATACGAACGCCCAGAAATATCGATTTGAATCAATCGGCAACGGAACTTACAAGATTATCAATGCTAATTCAGGCAAGGTGCTGGATGTGGCTGGCGGATCCACTGCTGATGGAGCGGCATTGCAGCAATATACGAGTAACAATACTGTTGCTCAGCAGTGGACGGTGCGGAATTACGGCAGTGGCAGGATTGCGCTGGTGTCGGTGAACGCCAACAAAGCTGTCGATATTCCAGGTGGCAATGCCGTGCAGCAGGCTCAGTTGCAGCTTTATTCGCCGAATGGCACTGTTGCTCAGCAGTGGTTGGTCGCAAAGGCGCCGTTGACGTTGCGCGAACGTTTGAATGAAACCGCAGCCAAGCATAGGCAAGATCTGCCGGATGGCACCTACACGTTCGGATCGAAGCTTAGTACGTCCATGAAGATGGATGTAAGCGGCGCTTCCCGTTCAAATTATGGAAACGTGCAGATCTGGGCCAATAATGGAACCAATGCTCAGAAGTGGAAAGTGACGCATGATTCCAACGGATACGCGACCTTGACCAGTGTGAACTCCGGCAAAGTGTTGGATGTGAATGGCGGCGTATCTGCCAGCGGAACCAACGTGCAACAGTACGATTCCAATGGAACATACGCTCAGAAGTGGATAGCAGTCAAGAATTCCGATGGCTCATACACGTTCCAATCGGCGCTCGCGGAAAACAAAGTTCTTGATGTTTCGGGTGCTTCTACCTCGAATGGTGCCAATGTGCAGCTGTATACCGCAAATGGCACGAATGCCCAAAAGTGGGTGAAATAGCAGACAGATTAACCAATAAAATATGGCTGAGGACAAGTATCTTTTTGCTCTCAGCCATATTTGGAATCTGTGCTATTTCTGGCGCCGCATCATGGCGAATTGATTGGCGTCAATGATGAATGCTTTGCGGTCGTTTTTGGCCATGACATCGAGGATGATGCCGGTGATGAACAATAGCAGTCCGGCAATGACGAGCATGACAGCGCCGATAAGCGTGGGGAATCGCGCCACCATGCCAGTGTGCCAGAAATCCACGGTCACGCTGCCGCACAGCACGATGCCGATGATGCCGAGGATGGCGCCAAGTCCGCCGAAAAACGGCAGCGGCTTGTATTCGCGAATCATGCGGAAAATGGTGCCCATCACCTTGATGCCGTCACCCACGGTGTCGAGCTTGCTGACCGAACCCTCGGGGCGGTCCCGATACTGAATCGGCATCTCAAACAGGCGCAGATTGTTGTTCAACGAGTGGATGGTCATCTCGGTCTCAACCTCGAAGCCGCGCGAAAGCACCGGATAGGTTTTGACGAACGTGAACGAGAAGGCGCGGTAGCCGGTCATGATATCGGTGACGTTCGCGTGGAACAAGCCATTGATGGAATCACGCACGAGACGGTTGCCGAAGTTGTGGAACGGACGCTTGTTCTCTTGGAAATAGGTGGAGCTCAAGCGGTCGCCGATCACCATATCGTAGCCTTCGAGCACCTTATCCACCATGGCAGGTGCCGCGTCTGCCGGATAGGTGTCATCGCCATCTGCCATGACGTACACGTCGGCGTCGATGTCTTCGAACATGGCGCGAATCACGTTGCCCTTGCCCTGTCGTGGCTCCTTGCGGACGATTGCGCCCTCGCTGGACGCGATTTCCGCCGTGCGGTCGGTGGAGTTGTTGTCATACACGTAAATGTCGGCATTCGGCAGTGCTGTTTTGAAATCGCGTACCACCTTGCCGATGGTGACTTCCTCGTTGTAACAAGGTAAGAGGACGGCGACGGAGGCGTTCAGGTTCTTAGACATGCTATTTACTATGTATGGCTCTTGTGTTGTTTTCGTGGGTGTCGGTTCGTCGGTGAGCCGTTGAGTTCCAGGGTGTGAAGGGGCGCTTCCTGTAGGTTTGTTTTTCGACCAAGAAATACAACCGAAGAAAGCGCCTTGGTTGAAGAGGATATTCAAGCGATTGCTGAACGTCAATGGCATGGTCGTCGAGGATGTGTCGTTGGACGACTCGCCGCTGCGCCCGGCGCCGGTCCTGGTGGCCCGGGTGCGGTGCAGGAAGGCGGCGCTCAGGTGCTCGCGCTGCGGACGCAAGGCGCCCGGGTACGACAACGGCGGGGGCGAGCGGCGTTGGCGCCACCAGGACTTCGGCTGCTTCCGCGTCGAACTGGCCGGACCGGTTCCACGCGTGGCGTGCGCGGAGCACGGGGTGGTGGTGTCGCGCGTGCCGTGGGCGGAGCCGGGCAGCCGGTTCATGCATGACTTCGAGACGCAGTGCGCGTGGCTGATGACGGTCGCCAACCAGAAGACCGTGTCCGGCTTCCTGCGCGTGGCGTGGCGGACCGCCGGCGAGATCGCGCGCAGGGTCGCCGACCGGCTGGAGGCGTCGATGCCGTCGATGTTCGACGGACTCACGGCGATCGGCGTGGACGAGACGTCGTACCGCAAGGGCCACACGTACATCACCGTCGTCGTCGACCACGAGCGCAAGCGGGTCATCTGGGCGCACGACGGACACGGCAAGGAGATCCTCGACCTGTTCTTCCAGCGGTTGACGCCGGAGCAGCGCGCGTCGATCAGGATCGTCACCGGCGACGGCGCCAGGTGGATCGACTCGTCCGTGGCCGAGCACTGCCCCAACGCCGAGCGCGTGCTGGACTCGTTCCACATCGTCTCCTGGATGGAGCTTGTCAAGTTGTTTGTGTTTGGGGTGTGTTTTATAAATAAGGTTCCATTCGTTCGGGGTATGCGGCCGCGAGTTGGGCGAGGGCCTGTTTCCAGTTGGTCGTCATGCGCCCCTCGATGAGCCTTCCCTCGCTTTTGCGCCTGGTTGTGTTGCCGTTTTCGGCGCGTCTGAGACTGCGTTTGTCCTCGATGTCGCGGATCGCCAGCCAGAACAGCTTGACCACGGCCTGGTCGTTGGGGGAACCGGCCGCGGTCGCGGCTGACCTTGCGCAGCCGGTAGTTGAGCGATTCGATGCTGTTGGTGGTGTACACCACCCGGCGGAGCATGGGCGGGAACCGCGGGAACGGGACGAACCGGTCCCACGAGCGTTTCCACGTGGCGGCCACCGACGGGTATCTCCGGCCGAGCCCGCTTTCCGCGAACTCGCCGAGCGCCTTTTCCGCGGCCTGCCCGTTGGGCGCGCAGTACACGCTCCCGAGCGCCGCGCACACCCTCTTCCTGTCGTGGTCGGCGACGAACCTGTTGGCCGCGCGTATCAGGCGCACCACGCAGGTCTGCACGATCGCCTTGGGCCACGTGGCCTCCACGGCCTCGGGCAGGCCCTTGAGCCCGTCGCAGCACACGATCAGCGCGTCGGCCATGCCCCGGTTGGCCATCTCGGCGCACACGTGCGCCCAGAAGGAGGCGCCCCCGTCGTCCTGGACCCATACGCCAGGCACATGCTTGAACCCGTCCATGTCGACGCCGATGGCGATGTGCGCCGCCTTGGGCGGCACCCTGCCGTTGTCGCGCACCTTGACCCTGACGGCGTCCAGGTACAAGACCGGACAGAACTCGTCCAGCGGCCGCTCCTGCCATTCGAGCACGGCGTCGCTCACCGCGTCGGTGATGTTGGATATCGTCTCGGGGCTCAGGTCCGCGCCGATCGTCTTCTCAAGGTGGTGCTGGATGCCGCGCACCGTCATGCCGCCCGCGTACAGGGATATGATCATCTCGTCCAGTCCGCCCAGCCTCCCGGAACGCCTGGGCACCAACCTCGGGGCGAACGAGCCGTCCCTGCCGTAGGGAACCTGCACGGCCGCCTCTCCCACCGGCGTGGACAGCGTCTTGGGACACGAACCGTTGCGCGAGTTCGCATGCCCGCCGCCCGCCTTCGACCCCCCGTCGCCGGGCGCGTAGCCCAGATGCGGCGTCGTCTCGGTCTGCAGGCCGCGTTCCAGGGCGACCCTCGTGAGCTCGCCCGGCAGACCGCCGTCGCCGGTGAGCTCGATCCGCCCGCCGTCTATCCGTTCGAACAGGGGATCCAGCGCTCCCGACGCGACCAGCGAGTCCACCAGGGGCCGCGAATCCGTCACGGCGCCATTGTCATTCCCGGCCACATCGCCGGCCATAGGCTTCACTGCCTCGGTCACCATGATCGTTTCCTTTCCATCAGATGATCCCATACACAAACAATTAGACACCCTCCCTGGATGGGCGACGCCCTCGACCAGGTGCGCAAACGACTGTGGAACCAAGCCCGGCGCGAAGGCGACAAGAAGACGACCGGGACGATGCGCGGCCTGAAATACGCTCTGCTCAAGAACCCCGACGATCTGACCGACCGGCAGAACACGGCCCTCGCCACGCTCGGGGACGTCGATCCCAGGGGCCAGCTCTACCGCGCCTGGCAACTCAAGGAACTCCTCAGGACCCTCCTGCGCCAACCCGTCGAACAGGCCGAAGCCGAATTGAAACGATGGATCGGCTGGGCGTCCCGCTGCCGCATACCCGAAGTCACGGACTTATGCGGGAAGATCAGACGCCGCCGCGACGACATCCTGCGCACCATCCGCCTGGGCTACTCCAACGCCAGGCTCGAAGCGTTCAACAACAAAATCAAGGTCACCATACGCATGGCCTACGGCTTCCGCGACACCGACAACCTCATCGCCATGATCAAACTCCGATGCAGCGGCCTACCGATCCACCTGCCAGCACCCATCCCCTAACCCACGAAAACAGCAGAAGCCTCCTATAATTCTGTATTGGTCTTTTTCATTGATTATGATTAAAGTTCGCAAGAAGATTTGAATCCCATTCCTGATGTCGAATAGAGGCTTTACATGGCGGAAAATAAGGTGAAAAGAAAGCATCTAGTCTATGTTGACGTACTGAATATTATGTCGTGCTTCGCTGTGGTCATGCTGCATGTTTCTTTGAATGTTTTCAATCCCTCCGACACTTACTGGACGCAAGCGGTTTTATTTCAGGCGATTGCCATTTTCGCTGTTCCGATTTTTTTCATGATTAGTGGTATGAACCTTATTGGTTATGCTGATAAATACGATACGAAAACATTTTTTAAAAAGAGACTGTGGCGTGTAGGTCGTGCGCTCATTCTGGCAAGTGTCTTCTGCTATATCTTATTCTGCATATTTCCGTTCTCTTTTTATGGCGCCGAACAGTATGCGAGCGGAATTGGTGTTAGGGATTTTGTATCGCGTTTTTTAACGAATTCAATAAACGACATTTATTGGTTTTTGTACACAATAATTTATCTATATATGTTAACGCCGTTGTTGACTCAGATACGAAATAATAAAAAAACTCTGCAATATTTGATTGTGCTGCAGTTTGTTATTAGCATTTTAATTCCGTTAATTGAACGATTTGGCGTACCTAAAAAATATTTCGGAACCCTTTTCAATTGGCCGCTGTTCTCTTCAAGCGCATTGCTTTATTTTTTGTTGGGATTCTATATCGCCAATTACCTGTGGAAGCTTCCTCCCCTTTGGCTTGCAGGAATCATTTGTGTAATTTCAGCTGGAGCGATGTTTTTCGGTGGTTTGTACACTAACGGATACTTCGCAGTACGCGATGTTGAATACCATAGCTACGTGATTAGTGCTTCCTCTCCATTGTGTGTTATTGAGGCGGTTGCATTGTTCCTATGTGCCATGCAAGTGGAACAGCGTTTGCGGGAGATGTCTCCTACGGTTTTGCATTGTATCCGCGAGGTTTCCGGTGCATCCCTTGGCGTATACCTTTTCCATATTTTAGTGATTAATTGGATGGGAAAGCGCAATTGGGGCAATGTATCTCAATTCTGGGGAGAACATATGGGAGTACGAGCCATGGTTGTATATTTGGTTACGTTGATTGTCGTTGTCATATGTAGACATATTCTGATGCAGATTAAGAAAATATTTACTAAGCGGAGGCCTGATTGTGTTGCCTGAAATAGTATTGCACGGAGATGAGAAGAAACGATTTGCTGGATGGGGATTCCCAGTGGTACTGGGTTTTGTCTTCGCTTGTGGAACGAATGCTTCGACTGATGCGATAGTTCCATTTGATCGTCCGTATTTTTATGCGCAGTGGCTGCTCTTTGCAGTTCTCTTCCTCGCGTTTTTTCAGATTGGTTTCAAAATCGTTCAGATGGGAGCATCTGACGGTTTAACGAAGCAGGCTTCGAAGACGAATGCATTTTCGAATAAGTTTTTGTTGCTTCGATTTGAGTATGGCCAATCAAAAAAGTCCAAGTTCAAAGATTCTTTGAGAATCTTGGCTGCTTGGCTGCCGTATATTGTTTTGCTCTATCCAGGTGTTTTGTATTGGGATACCGGAGATCAAGTCGCGCAGTTCTTCGGAATCTCCGCTTTCGGGCAGAAGCCGGGCAAGATCTGGGATCACCATCCTTTCTTCGATACCTATCTATACGGAGGGTTCATTTGGCTTGGTCATGCAATTACCGGTAGCTACAATGTGGGGATTTTCCTATATGCCATTGCACAATGTGTTTTTGTTGCCGTCGCACTTGCGTGTTGGTTGAGTTATTTGAAGGAACGTGGCGTCGGACGAGTTCCGTTGAAAATATGCGCCATGTTCTTCTGCTTCTTCCCGATCTTCCCTATAGCGTTTATGAGTCTGTCGAAAGACATCACTCATGCCGCGTTCTTTATCGCATGGCTTCTGATGTTCATGCGCTTGGTTGACACGAAACTTGAAAAAATCAAGCAGCCTTCTTTCTTCTTTGGTTTCTTGATTCTCGGGCTGTGCTCTTCCCTGAGCAAGAAAATGGGAATGTATATCATTCTATTCTGTTTGATTATCCTCGTCTTTGGAAAATTTAGGATACGATTCAAGGCAGTGGTTGCGGGGATTGCCGCATTTCTTTTTGCAATCGTCAGTATCGTTCTGCCTAATTACTACTATCCGAGGGCGAATATCGTTCCTGGAGGTGGACAGGCTGCATTCGCGATGCCGATTGAACTCTTAGGACGTTCGGCTCACGCGTATCCTCAGGATGTTACCGATTCGGAAAAGAAAGCCATTGAATCATATCTGGTATATTCTTGGGATCAGATTAGCACGCAATACAATCCGTATATTGCCGATCCTGTTACGGGATACAAGTTACGCAAAGGGGCTTCTACGCCGGATTTCCTCAAGGCATGGTTAAAGATTGGTTTGAGGCATCCAATGACATATCTCAATGGTTTTGTCTGTCTTGAATCTGGATGGATCTCCTTTTCCGGAAATGATAAATCTTCTGTTTCCTATAAGGATGTAAAGAAATCGGTACAATATCCAGTGCAGTTGCAAATGGATGCCAGCGTATACACTGTCGCGAATGAAGACACTCTCGGCAAGCTAATTCCCAATAAAGACAAGAATTGGGCACAGGAAATAGTCGACAGCATTACTTCTATACTGAAATCGATTCCTGTGGTGAATGTTCTTACCTATGTGGCTTTTTGGGCATCGGTATTTCCTACGTTTATCGCTTACCTGCTATGGCGTAAGCGTAAAGAATATGTAACAGCTAAAACGATGTTCCAATTGCTGCCTTACTTCGTATCGGCAGCTTCGCTTTTCGTCTATCCTGTGTCCCGTGTAACGGGAGGTAGCCATGGTGGAGATGCTACGAGATATATGTTCCATGCATTGTTGCTTGCGCCTATCGTGATAGGGCTTTTGCTCTCGCTAAAGAAAAAGCCCCAAAAAGAAAAAAAATAGATGGAGTCCCTACCAAGGACAATCGGGATAACGTAAGGGCGAATCATCTCGCCCTTACGTTATCCCGATTGTCTTACCGCCTGCCGCGTGCTACGCGCGCGATGGCCTTCAACGCATCACGACGCCTCGAACCAATCGGCATCAATGGGTCGATGAACTTGCGGATCGGATTGTCCTCTCCGACCGCACGCTCATGTTTCGGCAGGAAGACATCCTCCGGGATTTGCGGCTCGTTCGCCAGCACCACGCGCTTGATCAGACGTTCGTAGAACGGTGTTTCGCGGGCATAACGCCAGTAGATCGAGGCGTAATCGCAATCCGGATCCACCCACGGCTTCTGGTAGCCGGCATAGTGGATGATCTGCGGATTGCTGCGCGACTTCATGTATGCGTCGTAGATATCGTTCGGTGACTGGGTGAACAGGTTGCCCACACGTCCGCCGCAGTCGTGCAACACGTTCCATTCCCATGGCAGATACAGCACGTTACCTTCGCAGTGTGCGTTGAGCACATCCTGGTCGTTGTAGATGAACTCGTCATTCGATGCGTAAGCGAGCCATTGCTCGATGGTGTAATGCTCACGCATCGCCTTGGTATTGAGCACCAGCACACCAGCCTGGAAGTAATCGTAGGGGTTCTGCATCTTCAGCACGGTCTTCGCATAATTCATACGCTTACCATGCTTTACGTTCAAATTGCCAAGGAAATCGATATCGCGCACTGCGCCAAGCAGCTTGCCCTGCAAATCGATGTTGTAGAGCTTTGCGATATCACCGTTGATGATGATGTCGGAATCAAGGTACAGCACCTTGTCATAGAACGGCAGGAGCTTTTGAATCAGGAAACGATAGTATGTTTCCACACTGATATGGGCGTTGTTGGTGGAAAGCTCATATCCGGCAAGTTCGCGGTCCACGTTGGTGAATCGCAGATTCATGTTCGGGAACTGTTTGAAGAACCCGCGCATACGTTCCTGCTTGTCCCAAGCGATGTTGCGCTGCAGTACGGTGACATCGTAGAAATAGCTCGGATCAGCGTTCTTCATGGCCGAATACACGGTGGTAGTCAGCTGTGGCACATAGTTGTCATCTGCTGCGTACACCACCGGAATGATCGGCTTGTCGGTGATATCAAGCGGTTTAAGCTGCTCGGCTGGCTCTGGATTGGTGAAGTGCACGCACTGCAGCTCCTTGAACTTCCAGTTGGATCCGATGCGCTTGTGATGCATGAGATAGATATTCAGCAGGCGTTCGGAAAGATGGCCTGGCGTACGCAGTGCCTCTTTGCTGTACGTGCTGTAATCGGTGTTCTTATCGAATTCCTCGAGAATCGGGAACATCCATTCACAATAATCGAAGAAGATTTCCTTCTTCATGATGAACATGTTGCAGAAGCATGCCTTGTTGCCGTTGAAGAAATCCTGCGCATCCTCCTTATAATCGGGATACATGGCGCACAGAATCTGGTAGCAACGCTTCAAATCGTCATCATGCAGCAGAGGAGCAGCCTCCCACAGAGCGCGTGGGCTTCCATACTTGTTGATGATTACATCCAGATTGCCGAACGGTGTGGTGATGACGTCATACTGTTTGACCACGCGGGCGATGTTCTCATCGTCCAGACCGTACTTCTTCTCAGCCTTGGCGTCGATATAATCATCCATAATTTCACCAAAGGCATTTTCCTCATGCGCTGTTTCGGAGAAATCAAAATAACGGCGGTAATGGCAGAAGCCGTAGTAGTCGGCATTGATGTTTTTCCATGCCCAGTACTGCGTGGTCAGTTCGCAATAGCGTGGATTGAGATTGGCGATGTTCTCGCCTTCGTCATCATGGAACGCCCAAGGGAAGCGCTCGTTCTTCGGGCCGACCTGCACTGGTTGCATGATGGCGCTGCCAAAACGGTCGACGTTTTTATGCGCGGTGACGAAAATGCGGATATCCTGCTTGTCGTAGTTTTGGAACGCTTCGGTATTGCGGGTTTTCTCGATGAGATTGGTCATATGGGAAGTGGCGATTCGCTTCATCTCATGGAATCTTATGGTGTCTGCAGATACTTGATCGGTAGGCATACTGATGGCGTTGGCTATGCTGAACCAGCTGTTCAGATCAGCGTCATGCGGAAGGAGCTGGTTATCGGAAAGCAGCGCATAAGCATCATCGCGTACGAAACGGTACAATTCGCGCCCCGTGATGGCCAGGCCGAACACAGCTTCCATTTGCTTGGCGGCCTCAACCTTCTCCGCTTCCGGAACCCTGACCTTCCAATCATTGGCAAGGATTTCGGTCGCCTTGCGCTGGAAACCTTGTGCGCAAGCGTGAAGCATATCGGAATGCTGCTCATCGGCGAATTCGTAGGCTGCATCGAAATCCGCCTTGAAATGGCCGCAATAGCGGGCATACTTCGCAGCATCGATCATATTTGTGCCGCTTATGCCGCGACCGTAGTAATACACATATCCGCGGCATTCCTTGAAGGAATGGTAGCTGTTGGCGAATGCCGAAACTACGAAGCACTCGTAGCCGTCCTGAGATCGGCCAAGACGATCGCGGGTCATGGCGTTGAATGCTTCCTTAAGTACGGAAGTCTTGTATAAACGCTGGGTTACGCGCCAATCGACCTTGTAGCCTCGCGTTTCATCGAAAATGTCGCGGACGATATCTTCTCCAGTGGAATCGGGCGTGGGAGTGTTGTTGAAGGTTTCGCAGGCTTGGCGTTCGTTTTCCAAAAGGTCATTGGCTGCGACAACGGTAAGACCGAAATGCAGTACGTCCACGGGATGCTTGTCGATCTCCGCGGCGAGCTGTTCGCACATATCAGGCTTGAGGGCATCATCGCCATCAAGGAAGAACGTGTATTCGCCGGAAGCGTTTTCTACGCCCGCCATGCGAGTGCGGTGTGTGCCCATATTCGGGTTGTTGGTGACTACTCGGATGCGTGCGTCCTGTGCAGCCGCCTGTGCTGCGACCTCTCCGACATTATCTGGGCTCGCATCGTTTACGACAATCGCTTCTATATCGGAGAAGGTCTGATTCCGTACTGAGTCAAGACATTCCTGCAAATAATCGCCGACATTGTATGCGGGAATGACGATTGAGATTTTGGGCATTGCTCTTCCTTATTTGGCCGCATTGATGTATTACTTGCTGAGCAACAGTGTACTGTTCGACTTCGAAAAGCACACTTTGGACTACTATATACCCAGTGCTCATTGAGAAATAAGGAGGGCATGTGCTGTTTGCAGATTGGTTGCGCGTGAAGAAAAATAAGTTGCGTCGTGCGGGCACGCATGTTCTGCGTGCGATGAAGAGGCGTCATCCTCAGATTATCGTTTCCATGACTTCATATCCTGCACGTATCAATACCGTGCACCTGGCGATTCGTTCGTTGCTTGCGCAAAAAGTGTTGCCGGACAAAATCGTGTTGTGGCTCTGCAAATCGGATTTTCCGAATCGTGAAACCGATTTGCCCCAAACGTTGCGCGACGTGTTGTGGCATGATGTGGAAATCCGTTGGGTGGATGAGGACCTGAAGCCCCACAAAAAATATTTCTGGGCTTTGCAGGAATTTCCTGATGATTACGTCATCACCACCGATGATGATTTGCTGTACCGCAATACGATGATTGGCGATTTGCTCGCAGCACACGAAGCCCATCCTCATGCGATTGCCGCTGTACGTACGCATTTGATTATGTTCAACGAGGACGGATCCCGTACCAATTATGAGGATTGGATTTACGAGGCACCTCATTACCATCCCGCGCTTGTAGGTGTGCCGTCCATGCGGATCTTCTCCACGAATGGGGCAGGCACGCTGTATCCGCCGCATACGATGCCTCCAGAGACGTTTAATGCCGAGGAAATCAAGGAAACTTGCCTGACCGCTGATGATTTGTGGCTGAAGGTAATGCAAGTGAAAGCCGGTATCCCTGTGGTTGCGGCAACAGACGATCAGTTGCTGAATTATGTGCCTGGCACGCAGGGGGAGGAAGCGTTATGCCACCAGAACACCGAAAGCGGTGTAAACAATATTGTGCTGAAGTCGATTCTGGAAGAGCTGCAAGCCAAAGGTGTGTTGGCTGACGATTTCGACAAGCGCGTTGCCGATCCTAGCTTGGATGCTTTGATTCACTAAGTGCATAGGCAGAAACTGCCGCGATATTTGCTGTGGCTTGTTTGACATGAATAATTGCGAGGTGGCCTCAAACAGCCACGGCTTGGTCTGCGCATTTTCCGGTTTTATTAAGCCACTGTGATTGATTCTTCCTGTGCGTTTTGCAGTCGCCGTGAGTATAATATGGTTTTGTTGTTACTGCAACACGTTAAGGAGAAAAGATGAGAAGGAATCATGGATTTTCTCGTGTGTTAGGGGTAATCGTCGCAGGTTGCCTTCTAGTCTCTGGATTTATAGCGTCACCGGCAAATGCTGCGGAGGACATTAAAAAGTCAGTGCAATCGCAGAAAATTATGGATGAACGGCCGGCAGCGCTTGACGAAAACACTCCATCAACGTTTTCTGAACGTTCGAATGAGCCGGTTTCATCGGTGACGGGCGTCACTTTGGGAGATGGATACAAGGCGCGTACCGATTACATAAGCATTGACCAACGTAATACCAAACGGGATGCATTGAATGCCGTTATCAAGTGGCGCAAAGATGCACTCAATGATGCGCGTATTAAATTCAAATACGACGGTTCTTGGAAAACGGTGCCGGAATATTTGAAAGCGGTTGGTATCAGCCAACAGGAATACCTTTCTCCAAAGTGGTCGAATGCTTTGGAGCGTATCGCTATTCAGCGTGCGCTTGAGGCATATACATGGGCTGATGGGCACACGCGTCCTGATGATGATTGGTGTTTTGGGGCTAGTTACAAAGGTTTGACATCCAATGCTGAAGTACTTGCTTGGGGTACAAGGAACATATCGGATGCAGTTGATTTATGGGCGAGCGAGAAATCCGATTACATTAATGAGGTGAATGGTCATGGCTCCGGTGTGACTGGTCACTATACGACGTTGACAGATCCCGATTACGGTTCATATGGCTTTGCTGGCGGATTCAGCGATAGCAGTGCATATTCTGGCGAAGCAGTTTCCAGAGGGTATGCGTCGGAATATTCGGATGAAACGCCAACCAATTTAAATGGCTACGGACGATTTGAGATTTCAGTCAGCCAAAGGCATATCAACGAGGGCATGACGTGGAAGGGATTGCACTGGAACAGCTCATCCGCTCTCGAGCCCGGCAAAAGCGATGAAGCAGTGGTGCGGCTTTCCTATGGTGCTAATCGGTACAACCTGCTTGGTGGTACATGGTCATCGTCGAACACGGCCGTGGCAACGGTGACCGAAGGAAATATTAAAACGCTCAAGCGTGGCAATACCGTCATTAAAGTAAATGCTGGCGGGCGGCTGGCGCAAGGTAATGTACGTGTGGCTCCGGCAATGCAAAGGATTTTCGGTGCCACACGGTACGACACTATGTCTCAAGTTGTGCAAAAAGAAGGACTTAAGCAGGGGCAGACGGTAATAGTTGCTTCTGGCACGAACTACCCTGATGCCTTGGCCTCATCTAGTCTGGCTGGTGCTTTGGATGCGACAATTGTGCTGACTGATCCGCAGTCGTTGTCAGCTCAGGCCTCGGAACGGATCGCCGCCATTAAACCGAGTCGAATCATCATTGCTGGAGGCCCTGCCGCTGTTTCGCAGAATGTCGAGCAACAGCTGAAGCAATATAGCTCCAATGTGAGGCGATATTACGGTGAGACCCGTTATGACACTTCGCTGGCGTTGTACAAAGCAGGCGAACGGCTGGGAGCGAAGTGGGGTGCGATTGCTCTGCTGATGACAGGTGATAATTATGCTGACGCTTTGTCGATATCGTCGTATGCGTATATGTCGCATATGCCTATTTTCTTGTGTAGCTCGACGAAGGGATTCACCGATGGTGAGATTAAGGAAATCAAAAAGATGAAAAAGATGTGGGTCATTGGCGGCGAACAGGCCGTTCCACAACGTTTTATCGAACGGCAAATTGCTGGAGGCATGGATGAGCGCATAGCTGGCTCGACACGGTATGAGACCAGCATCAATGTGGCAGATCGATTTGCCGGAGATTATGATGGTTTCCTTCGTATGAATAATGTGGTATTCACCACGGGAATGAATTTCCCGGATGTGCTTGCTGCTGGTCCTTTTGCCGGGCGCAATAAGGCGGTTTTGCTGCTTGCGGATCCGAACGGGAGCACTGCCAATTTTGTGAAGCAGTATGTGAAGCAGCATGGCAATGTTGACAATGCCTATATTGTTGGCGGTGAGAATGCCGTCTCTCGCAATACTGCGAACGGTCTTGCTGACGCTTTGGATATGCTGCGGCCATAAGGCGGAAACTGTAGCAACGTTAAGAGGGGCTGACCATGGTTCACATGGTCAGCCCCTCTTAACACGTTTTATGTCGTCATTGCGCGTGTCTGAGGCTGAGGTTGTCGGCGATGGCGTTCGCGGTGCCTTGGTCCACGGCGTTCACGCCGTCGACTACGAGCACTCTTGAGAATGATTTTAATGCGGTCTTTTGGTCAGACCGTTGGCGGAATCGCACAAGAATACTGGATCTTTTGTCGTGTATGCATATGAACTTACGGATAAGGCGTCCGCATAATTCGCGTTTGTCGCAACAATTGCAGTTGATCCCCATCCTGAAGCGTTCTGATATAGCGCGAAAGATGTATCTATACGAGTGGCGCCGGATACACGGTTCACGCTTTGCGCATATGTATGAAGAGTATGAAGAACGTTATCTGATACGGCAGCTGATCCACCTACCACAATAATTCGTGATGGTGCCAACTGCCGAAGCTGATTGGCGAACTGCGAAGAAAGCGCGGACTTCCCCGTTAGTATGATCGGAGCATTGGTTCGCCAGCCAATCCGGAAGCTGCCAATGCATCTGGATAGTTATCGCCTGAAGCTATAATCGCGGTACCACCAGTTTTCCAGTTCCCCTCTGAGACGACTGCGGCCATGGTGTTATAGCGGGTATTGACTGTTAATTGAATATTTGTAGCTTTTGAGGCCACTGGTTATTGTGCTTGGGGACCAGCATTATGGCGGGAGAAGGCCGATGGCGGATTGGTTAGAAGCCGCCGGCCTTCGGGGCTAGTTGTCGAGCATGGCTTGCCCGTGGCGTTGCCTCATGTTGTACTCGCCTGTATTAATCCAGACCGCGTTGTGCACGATGCGGTCGAGAATCGCGTCGGCGATGGCGTCGCCGCCGAGCTGTCGGTGCCATTCCTTGGTCGCCAGCTGCGTGGCGAACGCCGTGCTGACGGTGTCGTACCGGAGCTCCATGAGCTCCAGGAGGAATCGTTTGAATGGTTCGTCGGGCTTGTCGACGAGCCATTCGTCGATCGCGAGCAGGTTGTAGGTGGCGTATTTGCGCACGAGCTTGGGCGCTCCTCCTGGCTTGTTCGACGCGACCGTCACCTGCTCGGCCAGGTCCGGCATTCGGACGTAGACTGCGCGGTACCGTGCCCGGCACGCGGATTTCGCCAACGCGCATAGCAGGTGGGATTTGCCCGATCCCGTGGCTCCCTGGAACACGACGTTCAACCGTTGTTCCAGATAGTTCCCGGCGTCGAGGCCGGCGATCACGCTCCGGTCGAGCCTGCGTTCCTCCACCAGGTCGATGGTCCTCAGGTCCGCCTGGGGGTAGCGCAGACCCGCGCGTTTGACGAGGCGTTGGATCTTGGCGTCCATGTGACCGGAGTGGGCGTTGTCGACCGCAAGCCTGACGACCTCCGTGTGGCTCATGGGCGCCGTCGTTCGCTCGTCGAGCCGTTCGAACGCGTCGAGCAGATCGGATGCGTTCATCTCACGCAATTTGCGTTTGGTCTCGGTGTCGATGATCATCGCGCGTCACCTTCCCATGTCCGCGTAGTAATCGCCGCCGCGCACCCATCCGGCGTCGTCAACGGCGCCGTCGGGGATCCCGCCCGTGGCGTCCTGGCCGGATTCGAGGATCGGCCTGATGTGCGAATACCGCGGCGAGGCGATCGACCGCAGCGACAGCGAACACGCGTTCTCCAAACGTTGGGCGGAATAGCGTTTCGACAGCCGCAGGATCGCCAGCGCGGGCTCCACGCCCTGTTCGTCGAGGCGTTCCATGGCGAACAGCCTGCCGATCACGGCGGCGCAGCCGGGGCCTATTCGCCGGGCCCATTGCTCGCAACGTTTCCTGTCCCATGGTCTCCACACGGCTTTGCCGGGCAGGTCGGACTCGTTCGTGGACCACTGGTTGGATGCCGTCGTCGGCAGGAGTCGGTGCGAGCACAACCGCGTGTTCCCATGCCAGACCTCGAACATGCTCGCGCCGATCCGCAGGTCCACCGTGGAACCGATGTACGCGTACGGGACGGAATACCAGTTGCGCGCATACGCGACGTGGCTGTTGGCCTGCACCCTGCGGCCGTATACCCAGTCCGCCACCTCGTAAGGCATCGGCGGCAACGCGATCAGCAGCGGTTTCTCCTCCGATTCGAACACCGACGACCGGGATCCGTCGCGCTTCTGGAACGCACGGGAATTGTATTCCGCCAGCCAGGCGCGTATCGCGGCCCGCAGTTCGTCAAGCGATCCGAACTCGCGGTCGCGCATCGCGCCGACCAGCGCCATCGTGGCGTGCCACACGGTGTTCTCCGCGGACGGCTTGTCCTTCGGCTTCCTCACCCGTCCGGGCAGCACAGCGGCCGAATAGTGCTCGGCCATGCCCCGGTACGCGTCGTTCAACACGATCTCGCCCTCACGTGGATGCTTGATCACGCCGGTCTTCGGGTTGTCGCACACCAGGCGCGGCGTGGAGCCGCCGAACCATTCGTACATCGCCACATGGGCCCGCAGCCACGAATTCTGCCCCATATCCAGGATGGGTTCCACGAACGCGTACCGGCTGAACGGCAATACCGCCACGAACAGGTACACGGTCGACGAATCACCGGTGACCGGATCGGCGATGCGCATGGTCTTGCCGGCCCAGTCGACCTCGATGGTGCGGCCGGCCTTATGCTCCACCCTGCTTGTCACGCCGAGTCTCGCCACGTACGCGGCGTACAGCTTGCAGAACCTGTCATAACCCATATGGGGCCTACCCGACTGCCGGCATTCGTCCACATACTCGCCGTGCAGAATCCTCAACGTCACGCCGACACGGGCCAACTCCCGGTGGACCTTGCCCCAGTCGGGGTGCTCGTACACGCTCTCACGTTCCCCGCGTCCGGGGAACAGCAGCGCGTATACCTCGTCGTCCGGCCTGTTGGCGACGTCATCCCAGCCGATGCCGACGGCCTTCGCCGCGTCCAGCACGTCGGCCACGCTCCGGCGCGACATGCCTTGGGACCTTGCGATCGCGCGTCCCGATAACCCCCGGCCATGCAAACGCAGGACCAGTTTCGCCTGTATTTTCCGTACCATTGCTGGCAGCTCCTTTCACCACACGTCCCTCGCATGGTGAAAGGAGCCTAACCAGCCATGGCTTCAAAGCGCAATAACCATGGCCCTGAAACGCAATAACCGTCAAAACCCGTAATGGCCCCCAGCCGCAATAGCAACGGACCACAACAAATCAAATATTCAGTTAATCTCTTAACTGTGGTGTTTGATATGTATTCAGTTCCACCCATATGGAAGCAGATGTCCTTATCGATCGGGCCACCGATAGTTACTGACCCTTTAGCCGGAATCTGCACTTGTGTCCATCCACGTCTGTCATAGCCTCCTACATAAGTTGAAGCATAAGGAGCTTGTGCCATGAACATGGTATTCCCATAGAAATCTTTGATTGCCAGATGAGGTTTTTCCTTTTACGGCTTTGACCAGATAATTCTCTGCTGTGATATGCTGCACACTGTTTTCTCGAGCGGTGGCAGAGTACGTTCCATCGGTAAGGGCTCTTTCGGCTCCGGGATATAGAACTGGATTATCAGCATTTCGAGGATATGCTTGAAGTAATTTCCAAGAAGAGGCGCATAGGCCAGATCCCTCGAAAATATGCACAAAATAGCCGTCTTTTACTTCGATTTTTTGAGGTTTATCTTTTTCAACGGCATACGCGTCGGAGATTGAATTGTAATTCCCGGTCGCATCGTTAATGCTGGAATGAGAAGAATATCCTGTACTGACTGCGGACACAAGATAAAGTCCCGGAGCCAAACCTGCCTCATGGAAATTTGAGACATTCGTGTAATACTTATTGCCCGGTTACAAAATTTTTGACGAAGTAGGTGTTCTTGCTGATTCGTTTAATTCAGTTCACTCAGCTATGTATTCGTTTGCATTTGACAATTGCTCAGATTGATTCGATGAGTCAATAGTATCCTCGGCATACGCCGGCGCGCTAATCCCAAAAACCAGTACAGCAGCAATAGCGAGAGAAGCAAATATTCTTCTTGGAACTTGCATGTTACTTTCCATTCCTTCAAAGAAGCCTTCTTATATATATGAGAGATACTATACTCTTTTGGATAAAGTGACTGCCCTTTGTGATGCATAGCAGAGTAGCCGTTGTGTGCAATCGATCTAATAGATCCTTATGCTGGTTGGGCAGGTAAACGACTGCGGATTGCCTGCCCAACCATATCTATTCAGACATAGTGCCAACGAGGCTTGTTATCACCGCTGGCTACTTTGCAAACGATTAGTTTGCCATTCCTGGCATCGTGGTCCGTCTTGTTCAGATCAGATTTTTTACAGAATTCACCTGCTTTATGTGTGCCGTAAACTGGATCGTCCGGTTTGGGCTGCGGCTTAGGCGTTGGCTGCGGAACGTATTCTCTGTCACTCAATCCAAAGCTCTTAGCAATTGCATTGAACGTTGCCGGCCCAATGGCGTTCTGCCCACCGAGGACGTAGGCGGATTCAACATTCGGCAGTATGGATGATGCCCCGATTGTCGGGGAGGAATCGTTTTGCGCAAGCAACAGCACTGTCTTATTAAGACCTGCAAGGGCGCTTCCTGAAAGTGCGTCCGGGAAATTAGCTCCAGTGGCGTATACGACGCTAGAAGGATCGATAGAGAGACCTTCCAACGTGAACTTGCTGATTTCCAAGCTAGTCTCATAACGAGTCGTTCCCTGTATTCTCGACGTTGCAACGCCTATGGATCGGAGCTGCTGTTCCACGGATGAAGGGACCGCGTTTGTGCCACCGACGATGATTGCAGACTGAAAATCCTTGAGTGCAGCGAGAGATTCCTCATCAAGCCCCGACTGAGAGCTCAGGAAGAAAGGTGCGGATTGCATGTATGAATACGGGGACACGGAAAGCGCGTCGGCAAAGTTAGCGCCAGTGGAAATAATGGCGGTTTCGGATTTTACTCCGAGCTTGGTGAGTTCGCTATAAATTTGATATGCGGTATCAAAGCGAGTGCTTCCTGCGAGTCGTGTAATAGTTGCCGACGGACGAGATGCTTGGATTACTTTTTCAGCGTTGTTTGAAACTGCGTTTGTACCGCCGATAATGTAAATCGTGTTGACATCAAGCCGATCAAGTTCGCTGACTGTTGCGTTGGAAGGCGTTTTGGGGTCAGTAAGCAGAATCGGCGCATTGAGATACCCCGCGAGGGATGAGGCAGCAAGCGCATCTGGGAAGCTGTTTCCTGATGCTACTACTGCAGCTCCGGATGCAGCAGAAGGGAGCGCAGTCTGTGATACCATCGCCATGGTCTCATATCTGGTGCTGCCGGATATCCGAGTAATCGATGTGGCTGATGCATCAGCTATTAATCCTGTCCCCGCAAAAGCAGCGGAGGTCAGGAAAACGCTGGATAGCACAGCGGTGATTCTTTTGAAATAGGTGGCAGTTTTCCGGTTCACGGTTCCTCCCCTTTCCTCATTGATTGTTAATTGTCTAAGAGTATAGAAGGGTAATTCCTCTAGTATGATTATCCTCCATTATGAAGTGAGAGGATGACAGTGAATGGTACGACTTGCAAAACGCGTGACGGGCTTTTTGAGGATGTTGATAGTTGTTGTTTTTCTCTTTCAAGGCGTTGCCACGGCAAGTGCGGACGAAGGAGAGAACGCGCAATCTGCGCTACAGTCATTGTCTGTAATAGAGCAGACGGACGATTACCGATCGTCAGAACGTACAGAATTATTTGGCACATGGCTTCACAGCAAGACTCTTGGCGGTAATGCGACTACCCGAGACGATATTTTGAGTCGTGACATGAAGAATGTCACATATACCAATGACCATCATGTCGCAACAGGCGTCCTGAATGATCCCTATACCGGCGAGACAATCGCTTTTCAGCGCGGACAGGGCACTTCGAATGCGGGTGCAGATCGATCATGTTGTTGCTGTCGGAGAGGCATATGAAAGTGGTGCCGATTATTGGACCAAAGAACAACGCATCGCATATGCGAATGATCCATATGTGCTACCTGCAGTAAAAGGATCTGCGAATGCTTCCAAAACAGACAAGGACGCTGCACACTGGCTTCCAGGGCATGGCTATGATTGTGCCTATATCAGCAGGCAGATAGGGATTAAGCAGCATTATCATCTATCGGTGGATTCTTCAGAGAGAAATGCTATGAAAACATCTCTTTCACAGTGTCCGTCTGGGCAGACAGTTCCGCTTTACGACGGTAACAATGTAATGCCGAACACTCCGGAGCTTCCGTCTAATCCATCAAAACCCAATACGCCGTCTGCTCCTAGTGAACCTACATCTGGTAAATTGGTTCGGCTATCCGGCATAACGCGGTATGACACCATGTCGCGGATTGTTGACACCGTTTTTCCGAAGTCCGCATCAACGGTAGTTGTCGCTTCTGGAGAGAACTATCCAGATGCGCTGGCAGCGTCGGGATTTGCCGGAGTGCTGGACGCTCCGATTCTTATGACGGATCCTCAATACCTCAGTAATCAGACAAAAGATCAGATTAGTCGTCTGAAGCCGGAAAGGATTATTATCATCGGTGGGCAGAATGCGGTATCGGGGAATGTGGAGCAGTCGTTAGCCCAATATGCCACAGTGCAGAGGATTGGAGGCGTTACTCGAAGTGACACTGCTTTGAAACTGTACGACAGCGATGTCCAAGGCGAAAAGAATTGGGGAAGAACGGCAATAGTCGTTACCGGGGGAAGTGGCTTATCGTTTTGCTGATGCCTTGTCTGTTTCGTCATATGCTAATGAGTCCCAAAGTCCCATCTTCCTTTCAAATATCGACTCTGGCTTGTCTTCTGAACAATTGGAGGCATTGTCCAACGGACAGTTTGACAGGATCCTTGTCGTGGGTGGGCAGCGTGCTGTTCCGGATTCGGTGGTGAAACAGATTAGAAATTCCTCTGGTTCTGTGGTGTCTCGTATTTCGGGGACGACGCGTTATGAAACGAGTGCTACATTTGCTCAGTGGACTTCTGAACATGGAGGGCTCCATATGAACAATGCAGTATTTGCGACTGGTGCGAATTTCCCGGATGCACTTGCGGCTGGTCCTTTTGCCGGGCGCAATAGTGCGGTTCTGCTGCTTGCAGATCCGAATGGGAGTACTGCCAATTTCGTCAAGCAGTATGTGAAGCAGCATAGCGATGTTGATAATGCTTATGTCGTTGGCGGCGAAAGCGTTGTTTCCCGTAGCACTGCGGATGGCCTTGCCGATGCATTGAAGATGGGGCGTCCGTAATTTCCCACGTGCGAAGGATAACAAAAACAAGGGGACTGTTGGTACTGATCGTAATTCGTGCCAACAGCCCCCTTATCTGTTAATGTGGCAACATCACTGTGCGTGCCTGAGACCGAGACTGTCGGCTATGGCGTTCGCGGTGATGTGGTCCACGACATTTGTGCCACCGACCACATATGCTTTATCGACCTTGCCTTTGTACTCTGCGGAGAAGGAGACCGCAGGGCTATTGGCGTTTTCGACCAGCAAAGTCGCGCTGCCGGATTTGCCGGCCAGCGGTCCCGCGGCGAGTGCGTCGGGGAAGTTCGCACCGGTGGCGTACACCGCTCCATTCATGCTGAGGCCATTGTTCATGGTCCATCTGGCGATTTGCTCGCTAGTCTCATAACGGGTGGCACCGGATAGACGTACCAATTGCGCTCCGGTTATGGATTGAGCGTTCGCTGCCACGTGGTCGGATACGGCGTTCGTGCCGCCGACCACAATGACTTTGGAGAATCGTCCAGATACGAGAGCTGATCGCTGGCGGGCGGTCAAGTCATTCGTGTTGACCAGGAACACAGGAGCCTTCATATGATAGGCATATGAACTGATACTCAGAGCATCTGCAAAATTGCCTGCTGTGGCCAATACTGCGGTGGAACCCCATCCGGAGCCTTCACGATACAGGTTCAAAGACGTATCAACACGAGTTTCGCCAGCTACTCGTTGGACATTCGGACAGATGTTTTTCAACGAGTTCATCACGGTATTCGATATGGCACTGGCGCCACCTGCGATTACGATTCGAGAGGGTGCGAGTTGGTTGAGCTGGGACTGAGCCTGTGGGGATAGAATGTTTCCATCTGTCAATATGATGGGTGCATTCATGGTACCGGCCAATCCGGAGGCGGCCAGAGCATCTGGATAGTTGCCGCCGGAGGCGACGATTACGGTGCCGCCGGTCTTCCAGTTTGCAGCGTTAACAACCGCTCCCATCGTGTCATAACGGGTATCTCCCGCTAAACGTTGCAATGCGTTTGGCTCCTTGGCCCAGTGTGCGTACAACGTCATGTCGCCATTCACCGTTTGGCTGAAATCATATTTTGTTCCACCGTTCTTGGCGGTGTACCAGCCTTGGAACGTGTACCCGGAGCGGGTGGGATTCATTGGTTGTGTTGCCATTGTTCCAATATGAATATTTTGAGAGGCAATGGTTGAACCACCGTTCGAATCGAACGTTACCGTAGCGTATGCGTCACGTCCTGCCTGGAACTGAATGGTTTTGCTTACGTCGTCGTTCGATACGTCGTAATTCAGACCATAAGCTTTGAGTACCAGTGAACAGGTTTCAACCGCCGTCAGCGTTGAGAAATCAACGTCAACGGTTGCGGTCGCGTTACCGTTATAACTGTCACCGCCCTGGGCTGAACGATTCTGCCCATCGACATTCATCGATACGCTTGAAACTGCGCCGGTGGCTGTTACACGAATGGTGGCCTTGCCGGAGATTCTGGCGTTGGCCAAATCGTGCCAACTGGAACCGCCATCTGTTGAATACTGGGCAGAAACGGTAGGTTGTTCTTGATCTTCTGTCACAGCGGCATAAGCGTTGACAAGCCCCGCGCCACGGTATTCAGCGCCATCTGCAGGCGCTTCCAAGTCGTTGTATCGTTCCTTAGCTTGTTTCTTGAGCAATTGCTCAATCTGCGAAACGGAATAATCTGGATGCACCGACTTGAGCAGTGATGCCACACCTGCTACATGGGGAGATGCCATGGAAGTGCCGCTCATATACGCATAGTTGGTTCCATATGTTGAATAGACATTGCTTCCAGGAGCCGCCACATCGATAGAGCTGCTGCCGTAATTCGAATAATTGGCACGGCTCAATGGGGCCACGGAGTATGTGCCCCGTTTTTGCACTGCGGATACGGCAAGCACTCCGTCAAGCATAGCCGGAACGATGTATCCCTTGTTACTAGCAAGAGAAAGCCCCGAACCCCCAAGACCCTGGCTTTGCTGATTCGCCAAGCCGGTCAGCGGGTTGAACGTATTTTCGTTGTTGCTGGCATCGATGGCTTGCCCGATGACCTCACGCGGCTGGCGCTTTTCGATTTGTCTGCGCATCCGATCCAAAGACGTGTCATCGTGTATATTGTCGATGTCAAGCTTGTTATTTCCGGCAGAGGCAACGTTGACGACGTTGTTCTTGGTCGCATAACTCACAGCTCGTTGCAGAACGGTGTCATACGCCTTGTCGACTGCATACTTGCCAGGATAGTCAGGTGACCGGTTGCCTATGCTGGCATTGGTGACGTCCATTCCCGCTTTGGCTGCCCATACATATCCGCAGACTTCCTGTTCGAGGTAGGTGTGGTTATGCTTGAGCACACGTATGGCTGCCAATGTCGTATTCGGATTTACGCCATCGACGCCACTGCCATTGTGGGACGCTGCGATGGTGCCTGAAACGTGCGTGCCATGTTTATCGGCATCGTCGCCTGCGGTAGGCCACCATACAGGATGTCCCGTCGAGGAGTCGGTTCCCTGTTGCGGGATTCCATTCACTGTGCAATCAACGGAATAGGTGCTGTTCACCTGCCCTTGCAGATCTGGATTATCATCCTCGATGCCGGAATCGATTACGCCGGTCAGAGTCGGCTTATACGCGATATTGGTCTGCTGCGCCTTATCTGCACCGATGGCGGTAATGCCCCAAGCATCATAAATGTTGGTGTTCGGATCCGAAGAGTCTTTCTGTGGTTTGCGGATCGCGTTTCCCGACTTCCATTTTGTGGTTGTCGCGACGTCGGAAGATGTGGTATTCCCATAGCGAATTTCCTCTTCGCGGAGTTTATCGCGTGTATATGCCACCGTGTCCACAGCAATGCCATTTGCTGCGGCCCAGCGCGCGAAGTCGGAAGCGAATGTCTTGGTATGTGCTTGTACAAAGAACACACTGATTTCCGGATATGACATCAGCTTGTAGGCATGCAACGCTTCGGCTCCAGTGACGGCCTTGTCCAGCACGTCGGTTGCCGTGCCTTCTTTGAGGCTGACGACGTAATTGGTAACTGTTTCGTCGGAATCCGCTATCGGATGGCTTTCCTCCACTGTCGGCGCAGCTGAGCCGACAGTGATGTCGAACCACGTTGTCTTTGCCGTATTGGACTTCAATGTCAAGGTAACGCGCTTGGTGCCGTTGGAATTCATGTTCGGCTGAGAAAGGGTGTACTCGCTCCTTGGTAGTTGCACAGTATCGCCATTGTTCTGTATCGCAGATACCACAAGTCCTGTCGTATCGAGCGTTTCGCCTGTCTTATACGAGGCTTTTTTCGGTGGGGTCTGTACAGAGATGGAGCTGTAGCGTATTGGGCTATACCACGCATATAGAGTTATGGAACCGCTTGTCAGCAGATTCTTCACCGGAGCGCAGTAATCATACCCCGTGCCGGTGCCGTCGGCCTTGGTGTTCCAACCGGCGATCATTTTGCCGGCCGGCGCCTTGAATGTCGAGCGGTTCAGTCTCTCGTTCTTGTCATATGTCAACGTCTGCGAGGGCATGGTGCCGGTACCGCCGTTGGCGTCGAACTTCACTGTATACTTGTTCGCTTCCCATTGTGCATACAGATGTTGGCCATATCCATACTCGTTATAGATGTTTTTGACTCGCTGCCCGTCGGAATAGCTGGTGCCGGAGCCATCGGATTCGGTATTCCACCCAAGGAACGTATATCCAGGTGCGTTGAAGCTATTGTCCGCAAGATTCTCATATTCGTCATACTTGATGTTTTGCGATACGCTAGCTTCGGTGCTTGATTCGTCAGGGAAATTCGGGTAGAAAAATACGGAGTAGAAGGCGCGCTCCCATTGTGCATACAATGTTATTTTTCCATTTGCCGGGACATCAGAATCATCGAAGATCGCTTTATTCCATGTGTAGTAATTTTTGCCGGTGCCGTCGGCTTTGGTGTTCCAGCATGTGAAATTGTAATGAGTGCGAACGAGGTTATAGGATCGCAACGATTGGTATTCTCCAATGCCAAAAGTTTGCGGTGCCACGGATCCACTACCACCATTGGCATCATACGATACCGTTACGATTTCGTTCTTCGTCACGTGAATTGTACGATCGCCCGTTACTTCGTTACCGGCATTATCTTTTACCGTGTAGGTAAGTCGATAATCTCCAGGTGCCGAAATATCAAAATTGCCGGAAACCGTAACATTGCGGGTTATATCGCCATCATGGTCGTCGATGGCGCTTATGCCATACATCGTACTGAATGAGCGGTCTCCTGCCTTGGCGCTAATGGTGTCCAATCCCTTTAGGGACGGTGCAGCGATATCGGATACCACCACTGTTGCGCGGATTTTTTGATTGGGGAACCCAACGATGCTGACGCTATCGACATGGAACACATCACCTAAGTGAAGCTCAGATGCATCTTTGTTCCAGATTGCAGCGGCTTGCTCCTGGTTCCAATCCACGTTTTCCGTAATGGTCTTGCCATTGATTAAATGGATTGTCACTTCGTCCGGAAGGGATGGATAGCATTTGCCATAGCCGCATTTCGTGGTAATGGCGTCGATGGATTTCACTGCGGCATCGGTCCACTGCGCATACAGAATGATTACCTGATCGGAATTTGTAGCGCCGAATTCGCCGTAGCTCGTATTGTCTTTGTATGCAGTGCCACTGCCATCTCGCTTGGTGTTCCAACCAGTGAATACTTTGCCGTTATATTTGAATTCGTTTGGTTTCAGCGTCGCTGTGTTGTTGCTCGGGCTGGATGCTACTTTTTGATCGGGCATGCTTCCTGTGCCGCCGTTGGCATCATAGCGGATGGTGTACGGATATGAATCCCACTGCGCATTTAGCCAGATATCGCTGGTTACAGGAGTGCTGAAATCATACAGAGGTGAATCATCGGAATATCCGGTGGACCATCCTCGGAATGCGTATCCTGGCCGGGTCGGGTCGGCAGGTCGTGTGGCGGTTTCGCCATCTGCGACCTTCTGATCCTTGAAATATTCAGGTGTTGCGTTATACGCTCGGAAATGCACGGTATGAGTGGTTTTCCACTGTGCATATAAATATATGCTTCCATACTCGTCTGCGGTGAGGTTCTTTACCGATTGTCCCGCTTGATATGACGTTCCCGAGCCATCATATTCGGTGTTCCAAGATGTGAAAGTTCCATTGATGTTGCTTATTCCCACATCTGCTGGATTTGGCAGATTTTGCGCCTGATCATAGGTGAAGCTCCGACTGCTACCTCCACCTGAGCCAGTGCCGCTAGAGTAGAAATACACGGTATAGGTATTTGGCGTCCATTGCGCATATAGGTCAACCACTTCACCGGCGTTCGCGATGTTATAGATGGGATTGTAGTCGGAGTACTGCGTTCCCGAACCATCTTTTTTCGTGTTCCATCCGCTGAACTGATATCCCGTGCGAGTGAACATATTCCCATACAATGGGACGGTTGAATCCATATCGAATTTCTGATCGTCCATGGATCCATTGCCGCCATTCGCATGGTATTTCACCGTGTATGTAGAACCGACATATTGCTTGAGGGCATCGCTTACGGATTGTGTAGTGCCCCTGTCGCTGTGGTTACCGGTGTATCCGATTTCCAGAACGACGATGGTTGCGCCTTCCCAACGGCCGCTAGTCACCTGCGCCGACGCCATGCCGGCGGTATCCGCCAGATTGCTCACTTCGGTGAGGTAATGGCCATACCCTTGTCTGTTGCTACCAGCTGCAGCGGACAGTTCGCTATACCAAGATTGAATTGGATTATGATTGCTTTGTCCCGTTTCAGGGTATCCGATGAACAAGGCTTCAGGGCCAAACCAATATGTTCCGCTTTGATAGTTTGGACTCTCTCCAAGATTATATTTCGAAGTCCATGATGGTGCGCCTACATACATGTCGTCATGGCTAATTGGTTGACTCTGATTCACAGAGGCTCGTTCGGCCAAGGCATCGGCGCGCTTCTGAGCCCAACTCATCAAATCCCAGTTCACGTTAAGTTCGGGAACAGGAGAGCCGTCGGCCGCATCTTCCGCAACCTGCCCTGAACGCATGTTTGCACTGTTGTCGGCATTCTGCGCCTCAATGATTTGTTGCGCAGTCAAGGCGGTACGTCTGGATTGGCGTAGTTTGTTGAGCTCGCTCATATACTTCAATGAAGCAATAATATTGCTATTTTGCGTCGCGCTATCTGCCATGGCGATATGATTCGTAGTCATGCCCACGGTGATGCACGTGGCCAACGTGCAGAATACGGTCCATAGTTTCTTCGCTGCTGTCAACGGCCTCGGCATAGCTGCCCTTTCAGTCTCTCATCTTGGTATAGAGCATTGATGCTCCACAGATGGATGCATTGTATCGCCAACGCATATAAAAAAGGGGTCGAAGTCCACTTCGTCCCCTTTTGAATGTTTCGTATTGGAAATCAGAATCAGTCGCAGGCACTCATACCAATTTCATCAATGCGCATGGCCGAATCGTTGAGCAAACCGGCAAAATTCACCGTTCCTGGATTGCGCACTGAGAAGTAGCATGAATTCTCATCGCTGGTGAACGCGAGTTGCTCGAAATTCTTCAGATTGCTGGTATCAGGAATAATGCGCATGGTGGCGATGATTTTGAAGTCACCGTCATTGAAGAGATGCAAAGGCAATGCGAAATGCACCTTGTTATGGCCTGTCTTGTTGACCTTGAATGAGACGCCACAATCATACGGAACGCCGCCGCGCTTGACATCCAATACCGACATGGGGATGTAGAACTCGATGTCCTTGCTGTCGCGCAGATCATATTCGACGTCGAATTCGAATGTATCCTTGCAAGTGAGCATCTGTTCGGAAACCGGCAGAATGCGGAATGTGGGAACGCGCTCGCTGAGACCAAGCGGGTATTCGCCTTCCTTTTCCTTGTCTTTCTCCTTTTCCTCGTTCTTGCGCTCTACCTTGAGGTTTTCGAGAGTGTAGCGATCCGCGACATCGTTCTTGTCGCCACTTGCGATGATCTCGCCATCCTTGATGAGGATGGCCTTATTGCAGTATTTCTTCACCGCGTCCATGGAATGGGTGACAAGGATGACGGTCTTGGTCGGATCTTTCTTGATTTCCGCGAAGAAATTGTCGCATTTACGCTGGAACGCCTCGTCTCCGACGGCAAGCACCTCATCGAGCACCAGAATGTCTCCCTGGGCCTTGATGGCTACGGAGAAAGCAAGACGAACCTGCATACCGGAGGAATAGTTCTTGAGCTTCTGGTCCATGAAGTCCTCAAGCTCAGCGAACTCCACGATGTCATCGTACATCGCGTCAATCTGCGTACGAGTGAATCCAAGCAGAGCGCCGTTCAAGTACACATTCTCACGGCCGGTCAGTTCCGGGTTGAAGCCAACGCCAAGTTCGATGAATGGCACCAGTTTGCCTTTGACGGTGACCGAGCCTTGCTCCGGGGTATAGATCTGGGAGATGATTTTCAGTAATGTGGACTTGCCGGAACCGTTACGGCCAACAATACCGAAAAAATCGCCTTGGCGTACTTCGAAATTGATGTCACGGAGCACATGCTGCTTGGTGTAGCCTTTGATGCCTTTCGTCCAGTTTAAGAACGCCATCTTCAGGCCGGTCGCCTGCTCGGTGGGCAGACGGAACATCTTGGCTACATGGTCGACCTTGAGCACCACCGGGCGCTCGTCCTTGGCTTCTTCCTGTGTCTTTTCAGTCAATGCAATTTCAGCCATGATCAGAGCACCTCCGCGAACTTGGAGCTGTATTTACGGAATACATGAATGCCCAGCCATAGAATGAACGCGGACAGCACGTACGGCAGCAGGCATAGCAGTTTGTTATCGACCATGCTCCACGCGGTCGGCACATATTCTGGGGAAAGCAGGTTATGGCGAATATCCATGATTACCTGAGTGGAAGGATTCAGCATAAGCAATTTAGCCGCCCAAGAGAAATCTGGGTTGTTAGCCACCATCGAAATCGGATAGATGATAGGTGTGGCATAGAACATGGCTTGCAGCACTACCTCCCAAATATGTGCCACATCACGGAAGTACACAAACAGCGAGGCGAGCAGCAATGCCACGCCCAGCCCTAGACAGTACAACTGGATTATGCTGAACGGCACGAGCAGCACGCGCCAAGTGTAGTGTGCATGGGCGAAGAAACCGAACAAAATCACCACGCATAAGTTAATACCTAATGAAATCATGGAACCCATCGTGGTGGAGGCCACGATGATGTAATTTGGGAAATGCACTTTGCGTAGCAAATCACCGCGTCCCACGATGGATTGCATACCCATGCTGGTGGACTCGGAGAAGAAGCTCCACAAACAGGTGCCGCACAGCAGCGAAATCGGGAAGGTCGGGGTGCCGTCGGAGAACTTCAGGAATTTCACGAACACCACATACATCACCGCGAACAGCATCAACGGCTTCAATACGGACCATACCATACCTAGGAACGAACCTTGGTAGCGCAGCTGGAAATCGGTCTTCACCAGTTCCTTGAACACCACCATCGCGTAGTGGTACCTCTTCTTGAGGCTCTCAAAAAAATCTTTCACAAACATTCCATCCTACTAGTGCGAAGCGTTTGGACGCAAAATCATGTGGCAGTGCGGTTGGTGCGCTCTCCTTCGACAGTACTCTCATATATTCTAGTGAGGAAAGGACGTTTGTCTTAGTAAGGCGGAATATCTCACATGGTTCTCACAGCGGAACAGCATCATCCGAACATCAAGGTTTTCGTGTCGGCGCATAAGCGGGCCACGTTCCCCGAAGGGAAAAGCATCCTGCCGGTGCAGGTGGGTGCGGCGAACGCAGCAATCCGGTTTGCAAACACCTTGCATGACGACGAAGGTGAGAACATTTCCGCGAAAAACCCGTGTTACTGTGAACTGACCGCGCAATATTGGGCTTGGAAGAACGAAGACGCTGACTATTACGGTTTCTGTCATTACCGCCGATACTTCGACTTCACTGACACTCCGCATAAGGAAAACGACTACGGCGAGATCATCGATTCGTACATCGACGACCACGCGCTCGCCGAATACGGCATCAACGATGAGGCGATCGCACGTGCGGTGGATGGATGGGATGTCATCACCACGCCGTTGAACGACGTCCGCCGTATCGGCGGATTCTCGAATCTCAAGCAGCATTGGGCCGCCGACGAGCATCTTCGATTGAAGGATCTGCGCCACATGTACGACATCCTGTGTACGCGCCATCCCGATTACAAGGTGGACGCCGACGCCGTGCTTAACGGTCGTACCGCCGCGTTCTGCAACATGTTCATCATGAGGAAAGAAATCTTCTTCGAATACAACGAATGGCTGTTCCCGCTGCTCGACGAATTCGCCGATGCCACCGATTTCAGCAAGATGGATGTGCAAACCACGCGTACTGTGGGACATCTTTCGGAACGGCTGCTCAACATTTTCATCGCGCATAAGCAGCGTACTGGCGCACATTGGAAGATTAAGCGGATGCAATGCGTGCACTTCCTGCGCCCGGATCCAATGACTACGCTTGAACCGCTCGGTACGGAATACGGACGTATTGTGCCGGTGGTGTTCGCCGCGGACAACAACTATGTGCCGATGCTTGCCACTACCATCTATTCGATGCTGAAGAATGCTTCCACGAATCGATCGTATGACGTGATTGTGCTGGAACGGGATATTACCGACGAAAACAAGCGGTATATGGAACGGTTTTTCGCACAGTTCCCGAACGCCGCAATCCGCTTCTTCGACGTGAGCCGCTATCTGGCCGGTTTCAGTCTCACCACCAGTAACGCGCATATCAGCGTCGAAACGTATTACCGTTTCATCATTCAGGAGGCGCTACCGTTCTATTCGAAGCTACTGTACTTGGATTGCGATCTGGTGGTCAATGGCGATATCGCTGAACTGTACGATACTGAACTCGGAGACAACGCGATCGCCGCCGTACCGGATATCGATTTCATCGGCAATCTCAATATGAAAAACGGCGAGCGTGCGGAATACGTGAACAAGCAACTGCACATGCGTGATGCATATGGCTACTTCCAAGCCGGCGTACTGGTGATGAACCTCGACCGCATGCGCGAAATCCATACGGTGCATGAGTGGCTGGAAATCGCGTCCAAGCCGGGGTACCTCTACAATGATCAGGACATTCTCAACGTGGAATGCGAAGGCTTGATTTCGTATTTGGATTATTCGTGGAATGTGATGCACAATTGCGCAGGTCGAGTCAATGGCGTGTTCGATTTCGCGCCCGCCGACGTGTACCAGGCATATATGACGTCGCGTAAGGCACCGAAGATCGTGCATTACGCAGGCTTCGACAAGCCATGGAAGAATCCATGGTGCGATTTCGCTCCGATGTACTGGAGTTACGCGCAGGAGACGCCGTTCGTGGCACAGATGGTTGCCGCGATGAGCGGTGTGGAGCGTCCTGTTCCGTCAGAGCATCACGAACGTGCAATCGCCGCGGACAGCCCCATTCGCAAGTATGTGGACGTGTTTGCTCCGACTGGTTCGAAGCAACGCGAGCTGATGAAGGTGATGGCACGCAAGGTGCAGGGCAAGCGATGACAATATGGGGGTTGGTTGGATGAGCCTATCCAACCAACCCCCATATGTATTAGTGGGAAGTCAGTCCCTGCGGAACAGATCTCGGGTGTAGACCTTGGTATCCACGTCAGCGAGGTCACTGTTCCAGCGGTTGGCGACGATCACGGATGCACGGGTTTTGAAACCGGCAAGGTTATGGGTGACTTCGCTGCCTTGGAAGTCGGGCTTGTTCAACGTGGGTTCATAGATGAGCACGGGAATGCCGTTTGCCTTGAACTGTTTCATCACGTCCTGAATGGCGGACTGGCGGAAATTATCGGAACCGGACTTCATAGTCAGTCTGTAGATACCGACAACAGGATCCTGAATGTCCTTGATACGTTCCATGACTTCGGAAGCCACGAATTCCTTGCGTGTACGGTTTGCGTCCACAATGGCTTCGATAAGGTTTTGCGGTACCTGATTGTAGTTGGCAAGTAACTGCTTGGTGTCTTTCGGCAGGCAATAGCCGCCATAACCGAAGCTGGGATTGTTGTAACCGTTGCCGATGCGCGGATCCAAGCAAACGCCGTCAATGATTTCGCGAGTGTTCAGTCCGCGGCTTTCCGCGTAGGTGTCTAATTCGTTGAAATATGCCACGCGAAGCGCTAGATAGGTATTGGCGAACAGTTTGATGGCCTCAGCCTCGGTGGTGCCGACCACCAGCGTGGGAATACCGGTACTGCCATCATGATTGGCACGGGTGGCTTCAACTGGGTCTGCGCCCTCGGCAAGCAGATGCGCGAACTGATGTGCAGCCTTGACGGATTCAGCATCGTCCTGTGGAGCGCCAACCACAATACGGCTTGGATGCAGATTGTCATACAGCGCATGTCCTTCACGCAGGAATTCGGGGGAGAAGAGGATGCGATCGTCATTGAGAGTCTTGCGCAATTGCTGCGTGTAGCCAACGGGAATTGTCGATTTGATGACAATCCAAGCATGTGGCGAATACTGGCGGACTGCCGCAATCGCAGCTTCGACGCTGGAAGTATCGAAATAATTCTTCTTCTCGTCGTAATTCGTCGGCGTGGCGATTACAGCGAAATCGGCATCCGTGTACGCTTCCTGCGCGTCGATGGTGGCGTGAAAATCGAGCGGACGCTCGCCAGATGCGTTCCCCACCAGGAAATCGGTGATCACCGGATCGACGATAGGACTCTTGCCGTTGTTCAGCAATTCGACCTTCGCCGGAATGATGTCGAGCGCATGCACCTCGTTATGCTGGGAAAGCAGCAACGCGACGGACAATCCAACATAGCCGGTTCCTGCAACCGCGATCTTCATAACCAAACTGCCTTTCCCACTGCTGCCGTAATCCTAACCTATTGTAGACGGGTCACTTCGGCAAATCGACAAAGTCGATGTCCTTCAGGTAATTCTTGCCGACACTCATGTCATATTGAATGAGCTGATAGTCATGGAGTAATTGCTTGGCCTGCTTCGAGAGATTCTTTTTCTTGATGAGATTGCCGTTCGCATCCAGATAGGTCGGAGCGCTGCTGCTGCCTGAAGAATCCGGCACGGACATTGCCGGAATTGCCTGATGCATTTCAGTAAGAAACGCAAGATACGGACTGACTTTTGCATTATGATGTTCGGCGAGCTGAGCGGAGAAATAGTTTGATGATGTGTAGTCGCTGGAAACAGCGTGAAGTGGCCTGATTTTTGATGCTCCTATACATTGTCAAATGTGTTGGAGTGTTGGCTTTGCCCGAGGATTGAGTCCATCCACTCGATGATTTGTCGTTCGAGTTCGGGCAGATCCCGAACCCCACGTTCGATCTCGCTGACGCGGCTGGACGGCACGCCCAACGCGTCGCCGACCTGTTGCTGGGTTTTGCCGAGCGAGACGCGCACTTCCCTCAGCCTGGCCCCGCGTTCGACGGCGGGTTCGCGTCCGGCTTCGCCGTTGCGGATCGCGATGAGCGCCCGGTAGGCCTCGCGGGCGATGTAGCGCTTGAGACACCGCATGATCTCGAGTTTGCCCTTTCCCTCCTTGGTTTTCCTTACCACGTAGTCCTTGGTGGGTTGGTGGTGGCTCATGCGCACCAGGGCGACGTTATACAGGGCCCGGTTGCCCTGACGGTTACCGGATCTGTTCAACCGGTGCCGGTTGGTCTTGCCGCTGGATGCAGGCAGCGGGCAGGCGCCGCAGAGCTTGGCGAACGCCGCCTCGGAGCGGATTCGTTCCGGGTTGTCGCCGCCGATGACGGCCAGTTGGGCCGCCGACATGGTGCCCATGCAGTACACGTCGAGCAGGGGACGCGCGTTCTCTTCCAGAATCTGGCGCATGCGGCACTCCAGCACATCGGCCCTGTCGTGCAGTTCGCGCCATGACGACGCCAGCGTCTTCAGCGATGAGAGCACGTTCCGCTCGACGATGCCACCGGAGGGACGGCAGGCCGCGAGCTTGCCGATCCGTCTCTTGGACGGCAGCGACCGGTACCTCTCCCTGATTCCTTCCGGAGCGGTGGTGAGCAACTCGGCAAGACAGTTCGATATGGCCGTCATGGAGGTGACGAGCTGCTCGCGTGCAGCGATCAGGTGGCGCAACGCCTCGCACCAACCGTCGGATGCCTTGGGCGTGCTGATCCCATCGCCGGCGAGCACGCTTCTGGCGGCGGCTATGGCGTCGATGGGATCGGACTTGCCGTCGCTGCGGCGCACGCTGCGTTTCGGCCGCAGCACCTCGTGCACGGTGTAGCCGGCTGCGGCGAGCCTGCGCGAGAGCGCGGCACCGTACGAGTTGGTGCCCTCGACGCCCACGCCCAGGCACAGGGCCGGGTCACCTATCATGGCGATCAGCCGTTCGTAGCCCTTCGGGTCCGCATTGAAGGTCTCGGTGTCGGTCACCCGCCCGTGTTCGTCGAGCAGGGCCAGTGTGTGGGTTGTTGAATGCGTATCCACTCCGGCGAGGATCGTTGGTATAGTCGACTTCATCGTCGGTCCTTTCATGCGTTTGTCGCGATGCCGTTGCCGATGGCTTCCGGCACAGACAGAACGTTGACGGGGCACGCTACCATGGTCTTGCTGGGAACCGATGGAGCAACCACGCTCCTATGAGGTCATGTTCCATGGCCATCGGGTCGGTGGGCGGCGCGGGACAAATCAAAAACAGGACAGGTTCCAAGGAATCGTCAGTTCCGCCCGGGGTCACCGCACCGTCCATCATCCTTCATTATCGCCGGTCAGCTAAACCGGCATAACCATTATCAACGTTCCGCTCTTACAGTGAGGCGGCTTGTGCCGCTTGGTTCGTATGATACTCGGTTTCCACCGCTTCCGGTGTCCTGTAGCCCAGGGACTGGTGCAGTCGCTTCGAGTCCCCGCCACGAGACCCATCGGAACGTCGCCAGTTCCAAATCCTTCGGATCGGCGAAGGGCTTGCGCCGCCATACCAGCTCTGTCTTGTACGCGCCGTCGGCGCTTTCGGCCATGGCGTTGTCGTACGGGTCGCCGACCGTGCCGGTCGATGGCAGCATGCCGAACTCCCTGACCCTGGTGGCGTACACGAGGCCGATACACTGGATTCCGTGATCGCTGTGGTGCACGAGCCCCTCGGTGCCGCCATGGTTGGCGGCCCAGGATATGGCCTGCTCCAGCGCCTGCAACGGCAGCTCCTGCGTGCCCATGCCGGTGGCGCACGCCCGGCCCACGATGCGGCGGGCGAACACGTCGGCGACGAACGCGGTGTAGCCGAACGAGCCGTCGGCCATGCGCACGTAGGTGATATCGGCCACGTGCGACCGGTTGGGAGCCTCCGCCCCGAACTTCCGGTCCACCAGGTCGGGCCCGCCGCCCGCGCCCTTCGCCGGTTCCGTCGTCACCGGGGTCTTGCCGCGCCTGACGCCCCGGACGCCGAGTCCGCGCATGACCGAGGGCACCTGGCCGGGGCCGACCTCCTTCGGATCCCGGCCCCGGGCGATCAATTGGGCGTGCGTCTTCCCGTACCCGTACACGGCCATGAAGAAATCCGCGCGGATGCCGAGGATGTCGCGCGCCAACGCCTCGTGACGCGCCCGCATGCGGCTCACGGGCCTGGCCTTGAACATGCGGCAGCCGCGCGGCGTGACGAACCCGCAGCCCAACGATCCGGCCAATACCCTGCAGATCGGCCCGACCCCGAAACGGCCCCTATACTCGCCGATGCACGCGGCCATCAACGCCGTGTCGGGTCGAGCCTGGCCGCGAAAAAAGCCGGAGCCGTCGTCAGGATCCCGTCCGCCCGGCGCGGCTCGGCGACCTCGGCCCTCAGACTCTTGAGCTCCGCCATCGCGTCCTCCGCCGACTGTTTGGTCCCGGCGGCGACCGTCGCGTCCGCCTGGTCGCGCCAACGCCGCAGTGATTCCGGCGCTATCCCCGGATCCTTGGCGACCTGTTCGATCGCGTTCGTCTCCGACGAACACGAGCCCCGCGACTCCGTCAGCAGCCGGACGGCCTTCGCCTTGAACTCCGGCGTGTATCTCGTGCCCTTTGCCATGGTCCCATCATCTCCCATCGAGTCAGGGGAAATGCAGAACAAAAACCAGTTCATATCAGTCCCTCATAGAACTCGATGGAAGCATGCTCAAAAGAGCCAACAGATAGACCCACTGAGCTTTGTGCTGACTGTGAGTAGGACGGGCGTGAGTCGAGGGCGTTTCACCGACGCACGGCGTACTATTGCCAGTAGGGTTTCATGCGTCGACAAGGAGGCACGAAGATGTGGAGTTACGCGGCGTTATCCAAAGCGGCGAAAACAGTTGGAGGACCAGCTGGGCTTGTCCTTACGTTAATCGCTGGTGGTGTTGCCATCGGAGCCGCGAGCGTGGTAGCTATTCAGAAAATGGTTGAAAATAATGCTCGTCAAGAGATAACTGACGGGCATGACGATGATGACAATGATGAATCAAACAAGGAGGATTGATTCATCATGTATTGGTGTGGCAAGTGCAATACGGATATGAACTACATCGGGGACGGTCGGTATGAGTGCCCATCGTGCCATGCCACCGCTGGCGTTATTCCAGAAGATGGGTGGAACGATGATGACGACGAGACTTTGAGCGTTTATGACGCGGCTCTCATCTGGGCTTCTAATGGTAAGGATGAGGATTACATGTTCGGATACACGGAGGAAGAGCTTGAAAACGCTTTATAGCTGGAAGCGGAAGTGAGAGACAGTTCATGGTTCGTTATCGAGAAATGATTGGAAGTAGCTATCATGTGCTGTTCAGAGACTCTACGTCCGCTGAAGTACGTTGCGACTTCCTGTGTCCTTATTGCGAGCAGATGATGTCAGCAACTCTGACTGCCTATCCGTCCAATTATAATCTGATTGACAATGAGGGGTTCTTTGATAATCTCGCCTGTTCCTCGTGTGGAAAAGTGGCGAAGGTAAGGTTCCATCCCTCACAGAAGGTCTGAATCGTCATCGGGTTCATTGGACTGTTTTTCACTGTCGGGTTTGTTGTGCGATACGTCATTACTAGGGTGTGTTTACACTATTTAAGTTTTGCGTGATCATTGTCGTATGTGTACGCCGAGGTATGACATCACGCTGGATCAGTTCATGAGGGTCGCGCACCTGCTGCCGCGCCAGAGGGGCAACGTGGCGGTCGACAACTACACGTTCGTCAACGCCTTGCTGTGGATGTGCAGGACGGGGCCCGTGGAGGGATTGGCCGGAGTACTATGGCAAGTGGATCACCGTCTACCAGCGGTTCAACCGCTGGTCCAGGAACGGCGCGATGGAGCGCCTGTTCACGGCATTGCAGGAGGAGCGGATCATCGGGGTGGAGATCCGGGTGCTCGCCATGGACTCCACGAGCGTGAAGGTCCACCGGCACGCCACGGGCGCCCCGGAAAAAGGGGCCGCAGTCCGTCGGCGTATCCCGGGGAGGCAGGAACGCCAAAGTTCACGTGGTGTCCGACGGCGAGTCGACGCTCGTCGAAATCCATTTGAGCCCGGGCGACGGGCACGACGCGGCCACGGGCGCCGCTCCATGGCCGCGCCCGTGGCGTTCATGGGCGCGAAGCTGCTCATGGACCGCGTTTACGAGGGGGATTCCACCCGCTTGCTGGCCGGGTCGTTCGGCCTGACGCCGGTCGTGCCGCCCAAGAGGAACTGCGCGGACCCATGGGACCATGACAGGCAGGCGTACAAGGGGCGGAACGTCGTGGAACGCGTCTTCAACCGCATGAAGCACTGCCGCAAGGCCGCCACCCGCTACGACAGGCTCGACGCCACCTTCCTCGCCAACCTCCAACTCGCCCTCATCGCCATCCAACTCAAAAACACCAGCAAAACAACTAGTGTAAACACACCCTAGGACGGTCGCTTACTGCAGATAGCCATCGGGAGGGATGACGCCGCTTTGGACAAGCTTGGAGTACCAGCGGGCGCTGTCCTTCCAGATGCGCCGCTGCGTGCCATAATCGACGCGGATTAGACCAAAACGCTTGGTGTAGCCCCAGGCCCATTCGAAGTTATCGAGCAGACTCCAAGCGTAATAGCCGCGCACATCAGCCCCTTGACGCAGGGCCTCAGCCACGGCCTTGATGTGCCGCTCAAGGTAGGAGACACGCATGGCATCGTGGACAAGGCCGTCGTCACCAACCTCGTCATCCCAAGCCGACCCGTTCTCAGTGACCACCAAAGGCAAATCCGGGAACCGACGAGACAGTCCGACCAACAAATCGGTCAAGCCACGGGGATCCTGATTCCAACCCATGGCGGTCAGCTCACCTGTAGGTGCAAGCGTCTCGGTGCCGCCGACAGCCGGAATGGCTTCGCGATCGCGTCCGACGCGCGGCTCCAAAGCGTTGAGCGGTATTCCCGGACGCCGACGAACCGTATCCGTGCTGTAGAAATTGACACCTAGATTAGCCAATCGCTGTCTGATGACGGCCAGATCGCCGTCATGAACGAATGACCAGTCTGTGATGGCGCGCGTCCGTTCGATGATGCGAGGATCGTAACGTCCCTCGATCATCGGGCCGAGGAAGACGTCCCGTGTCATGAGGTTACGATGTTCGGTGGCTTCGCGATCGGCTGCACTGTCGCTGGCAGGGTAGGCCATGGGCAGATTGAGCGTTACGGACAGCCGAGCACCATCGCCCAATTCGGCCCGCACCGCTTCGACGGCCAACCCATGCGCCAGATTGAGATGATGCACGGCCTTCAGCGCAGCCAAATCACTGGAGATGCCAGGCGCGTGTACACCGCTGCCATAGCCAAGGAACGCCACGCAGAAGGGTTCGTTCAACGTGGTCCATGTGTCTACTTTCTCCCCCAACGCATGCGCCATGATCGCAGCGTATTCGGCGAACCACTGAGACACGTCACGGTTCTCCCAGCCACCGCGGTCCTGCGCCCATTGCGGCAGATCCCAATGATACAGCGTGACTACGGGCTTGATGTCGGCGTCTCGTAACGCGTCGAGTAACCGTACATAATGTTCTATGCCTTTGTCGTTCACTTTCCCCGGTTCGGGGACGATGCGGGGCCAGGCGATAGAAAGCCGATAGGCGCTGACGCCCAGTTGCTTCATCAGGCCGATGTCCTCTGCGTAGCGATGGTATTGGTCGCAGGCCACCGCGCCCGAGGAATGGTCAACGATATTGCCTGGTTGTTCGCAATAGGTGTCCCATATTGAGGGCACGCGCCCATCCTCGGGATAACGTCCGAATTCTTGCGCACTTTCGGATTCCGGCCCTGACGTAAGAGGGCATGGCCCGCGTCCTGTGTACGATTTTCATTCGCCAAAACAAAAAACCGCGATTGGAAGTCAGGAGACGGAACCATGCCCGAACACATCATACAGATCGACCAGAACCTGCTCGAGACCAGGCTCGACCGGCTGATCGCCGAGAAGATGACGCAGATCCTCAACGCGATGCTCGATGCGGAGGCCGACGAGATCGCCAACGCAGCCAGATACGAGCGGAACGGGGAGCGGAAGGCGTACCGCGCCGGCCACTACGAACGCAGCCTGACCGCCAAGGCCGGCAGGCTCGAACTCAAGGTGCCGAAACTCAAGGGCGCGGTCTTCGAGTCCGCGGTCATCGAACGATACCGGCGGCGCGAGCAGAGCGTCGAGGAATCCCTGATCGACATGTACCTGGCCGGCGTGAGCACCAGGCAGGTCGACGACATCAGCCAATTGCCGTGGGGTGACCGCATGCCCTCCCAGACATTGAGCGACAAGCTCAAGAAGGTGTACGACGAGATCGACGAATGGCGCACGAGGCCGTTGGAATCGGAGTATCCGTACGTGTTCGTGGACGGCGTGTGGCACAAACGCTCCTGGGGCGGAAGCGTGGAGAACGTCAGCGTCCTGGTCGCCATCGGAATCAACGCGGAGGGGCATCGAGGTCATCGGCGTGGCCGAGGGCAGAAGGAGGATTCCGCCAGCTGGGAGCAGTTCGTCCGCTCCATGATCGAACGCGGTCTGAAAGGCGTCAGGCTGGTGGTCGGCGACCGATGCGCCGGACTGGTCTCCACGGTCGGCTCGATGCTGCCCAAAGCGAAGTACCAGCGGTGCATGGTGCACTTCATGCGCAACGTGCTCAAGACGCCGCCAACCCACAGGGAATGGGCGTCCGCCGCCCTCAAGGCCATATTCGCCATGGAAAGCCGGGAATCCGCCCTGTCCAAGGCCGAACAGGTCGCCACGGAGATGGAATCCAGGAAGCTGAGGGGCGCGGCGAACTGCCTGCGCGAGGGGATCGGCGAGACCACCACCTACCTCCTGCCCGAATTCCCGGACGGACACCGCAGGCGCATCCGCACCAACAACATGATCGAGAGATTGAACAGGGAGATCCGCCGGCGCACGCGTGTCGTGGGAAGTTTCCCCGACGGGAACAGCGCGCTCATGCTCGTATGCGCGCGCATCCGGTACGTCACCGCGAACGAATGGTCGACCCGCCGCTATCTGGACATGTCCCGGCTCGATGACACCCTACAAGCAGCGAACTGATCATCGCGCCATGGACGGCCATGATCCAAAGTGCGCAACCTTTCGGGCACTACCGAGTCAGGGGAAATGCAGAACAAAAACCAGTTCATATCAAACAGCGCTGTGTTGGAATGAGCGCGGTCTACGGAGTTGGTTCTTGTTTCTGCGCATGCATATTCAAAAAGGGTTGCTTACGGAACCTTATCCTCTTATTAATAAAATGGTGACGTCGTAACGAGTCATGTTCGTGGGTAACATAGATGAAGCTGCATTTTGTAAGTAATTTCAACTGATGGAAGGAATGAGCCATTATGACTGATGCGGTGGAGTATCCCGATCTGGTGGTCGTGGGCGCGGGCCTGTTCGGCCTGACCGTGGCGCAGCAGGCCGTCGAGCGTTTGGGCGTCAGGGTGGAGATCATCGACGTGCGCGACCATATCGGCGGCAACGCGTACAGCTACATGGACGAGGAGACCGGCGCGGAGATCCACAAGTACGGCGCGCACCTGTTCCACACGTCCAACAGGCGCGTGTGGGAGTACGTGAACAGGTTCACCTCGTTCACCTCCTACGTGCACCGCGTGTACGCCACGCACGACGGCGAGGTGTATCCCCTGCCGATCAACCTCGGGACCATCAACCAGTTCTTCCACGCGCGTTACACGCCGGCCGAGGCGAAGGCCCTGATCGACGGGCAGGCCGGCGAGCTGGCGGGCACGGATCCGCAGAACCTCAACGACAAGGGCATTTCGCTGATCGGCCGTCCGCTGTACGAGGCGTTCATCAAGAACTACACGGGCAAGCAGTGGCAGACCGATCCGAAGGACCTGCCGGCGGGCATCATCAGCCGTCTGCCGGTGCGCTTCAACTACGACAACCGCTACTTCCGCGACACGTGGGAGGGTCTGCCGACGGACGGGTACACCGCGTGGATGGAACGCATGATCGACGATCCGCGCATCCACGTGACCCTGAAGACCGACTTCTTCGACGGTTCCCAGCCGTTCAACAAGGCCGCGCTGGCCGCGGCGGGCGTGCCGGTGGTGTACACGGGCCCAGTGGACCGCTACTTCGACTATTCGCTGGGCGAGCTCAAGTGGCGTACGGTCGACTTCAGGGAGGTGCGCTACGACGAGGGCGACCATTTCGGCTGCCCGGTGATGAACTTCTCCGACGCGGACGTGCCGTACACCCGCGCGATCGAGTTCAAGAACTTCAACCCGGAGCGCAGGGACTCGCAGAACCCGGACAAAACGGTGGTGTGGGAGGAGTACAGCCGTTTCGCGGAGCGCGTCGACGAACCGTACTATCCGATCAACACGGAGGCCGACAAGGCGCTGTACGCAAGGTACGAGGAGCTCGCGAAGGCCGAGCCGCTCACGGTGTTCGGCGGCCGTCTGGGCACGTACAAGTACTACGACATGCATCAGGTAATCGACACCGCGTTGACCGCGTACGAGGAACAGGTCGAACCACTCCTCAAGAAGTAGGCCGCACCCGCTTTCCACGCATGAAGGATCTCTAGCATCACCTTATGTTAGGAATCCTTCATGCGTTTGTGCCAAACAGAAAATGAGCGCAGTACACGGACCAGGCAGCAAGCGTAATTCCATCAGTGATTTCTCCACCTGCAATCATCTGACACACGGTGCTGGCAGGAATATAGAGTGAATTCGAAAGTTCCCAGTCGGTAGGATTGCAAGATTGCGAATCTTCTTCCGAAAGCAAGACCCTCGCAACGGCAATATCATCACGAAGAACGCCTGTGTCGGCATGAATATGCTGCAGAATCTTAACCTGATCCCGTGAAACCGTGATTCCTGTTTCCTCAGATAACTCACGGACAGCAGTATCTCGAGAATCCTCATCATCGGCACCCATGCCTCGTGGAAACTCCCAAGCCCATTGGCTGGTAGACACCCTCCAGTGTCGTGCAAGAAGAAAAGCGGATGTTCCATCTGGCAAAATCTGCTCTGCAACGCAAACAGCACCCGTCTTACCGTCTCGAACCGAAGCTACGTGAAATTGCAGGTGCTCTCCAGTTGAACGTACAATCGCAATATTTTTAGTTACAGTGAAACCTGCCCCACCCTGCTCGCGGAACACTTCAGTTTCAGACTGAATATCAAGTGGAGGAATTCCATCTTCTACAGGAACAACGTGTTGGATTGAATCAGTAGCCATGTATCAATCCCCCATAAACACAACAGTCTTGGCGCTCGAATGCACACCTCTGATCCAGGCGAACAACTCTCCAAAATCGGGCACCACAGAAACAAGCCAAGTAACAATAACAACCAGCCAAAGTGGGACTGTGCCATCGTTAAACCAAATTTGATCGCAAAACACCGAAATAAGAGCAAGCACAAATGCAAGTGCTGTCTTGTTCCACATACCTTTGGCGTCGTCAAGAAGGCTGACTTCCTCGCTTGCCTTCTGAATAAGATAAGCGGTGTTCCTGGTGTGCAGCTTCTGCGTTCTTAGCGGAGTTGTAGGAGAACAGTTCCTCCAATTATCAATGGTCGTGCGCGCCTCGTAGCAGAAGCAAGAGAAAACATGATATGGCATGCCACCCAGAATTTTCGTTATGGATCCAGACAAAGTGAGGGAAGATGAAGGATTTGCAGTGGTGAGATGTTTGAAAGAACGTACCATTTTGCGGAATATACCAGCTTCCTCTTCAATGAAATCTGCCATACTCCTACCGGCAATCTGCTCATATGCATTTGGCGTGGCTGCGACAGCGATAAGACATGCACCAAGATGAGTGGCAAGAGTCCGCTGATAAACGAACTGATACCAAGATTTCAGCAACTGATTCGGCGTACTATCCGTACCGTCCGTGCCGTCGGGAATCTTTTCAGTTGGTGTTTTTCTTGTGTGAGCTTCGACTATGCCTAACTTGTCTGGATATTTCTTATCGATATAGGCAAAAGCTTCTGAACGTTGTGACATCTCAGCAACTTGATGAAGTGTTTCGATTGCATCTACTGTTTTTGTCCCAAAAGGTTTCTTGGTTTTCAGGTGCGTTTCCAAAATCAGGTTGTTCTGACGAGAGTATCTCGCAAACAGCTTATCGAAGTCCATGTTTTTAATCTGTTCTTCACGTCCCTTGTTGATACGGTTACGCACGTCTTCAGCATTCTGATTCTCGTATAACACCAATCCGCAGGCAACCGCATTCAGCCAGTCCCGCCACCGTTGGGCAAGATAAGCGTAAGTATCTTCGGGCTTTTCGAAAAAAGAAGAAAAAGCAAAGGAGATAATTTCAGGTAAGTTTCCGATTTGTTGTTGCTTCCAAAGGTTGATTTTCTCGGTAAGATTTTGGTAAAACTCCGCGGGCTGCGAAAGCGCGTCAGTATAACTGATTGTGCAATCTAGCGCGCAATACTCCAACGGACGAATAGTGTATTGGTCAGGCATTGCGGGACATTTTTCAATTGCATTATGTAAATAATCGTCTCGTTTTGCCGCCTTCTGAGCCTTCGCTTGAACAGCCCCAACTGTGCTGAGCGTGAAATTGAACAGGCATTCCTCAAACGAATCACATCGGCCAGAAATAATGATGGACGGGCCATCTTTATATGATTTTCCAAGCAGCGAATTGACGGTATTGGGACCGAGAGCGAGGAAGAAGAGGCCGTCGCAAACCTCTGCGTCAGACAGCATGATCTGCGGGCAATACAGATATGCGGTGCGAATTATGCCGGCGAAATACGTGGCGAACGAAGTGTGGGCGTTAAGTAGGCTTTCACAGGTTCGTGTATTGCTGTTCTTGAGCCATAGCTCTTCGATAGATGGAAGCGTGGCACTGGAGATGTTTTGAGCTGATGACTGTTCATCTTCCTGGCTTTGGGCTTCCTGGAGAAGCCGTTCCCAGCTGCGTTTCTGTTCCGTTGAATCGAAGTTCGTCACCATGGTGGCATAAGGGCGCTGGTTCATGATGACTGGTTCTTTCTGAGATAAAAAGCTCACGATTTCGATTGTACCGACGTGTTTGGTAGATGAGTGCCTTCGGTGTTCGAATCAGTGAACGAACACGGAAGAATATCGGTGCGTAATCATAATGCTGTTTAACTATGCAACCCTGCCGGTACCCTGAAATCGTGAGTAGTGATATTTTCAAGCCGCGCAACATCATCGTGACCGGCGGATGTGGGTTTATCGGAGCCAATTTCGTACGCTATGTGGCACGTAACCATCCTGACGTGCGCATAACCGTGCTCGACAAACTGACCTATGCCGGAAATCCGCAGAATATCGCCGGTCTTCCGCAATCGCAAGTCGAACTCGTGCAAGGCGATATTTGCGATGTTGCATTACTGGAACGTATCGTGCCTGGTCATGACGCGATCGTGCATTTCGCAGCCGAATCGCACAACGACAATTCCATCGCCAATCCTGAACCCTTCATCACAACAAACGTGGAAGGCACGTTCCATCTGCTTGAAGCCGCCCGCAAGCATGACGTGCGATTCCACCACATCAGCACCGACGAAGTGTACGGCGACTTCGCGCTCGACGATCCATGCAAATTCACCGAAAGTACGCCGTATAAGCCGTCAAGCCCATACAGTGCGTCGAAAGCGGCGTCCGACCAGCTGGTGCGCGCATGGGTTCGCACGTACGGGCTTCGTGCCACGATCTCCAACTGTTCCAACAATTACGGGCCGTACCAGCATGTGGAAAAATTTATTCCGCGGCAGATCACTTCCATCATGGAGGGCGTGCGACCGAAACTATATGGCACAGGCGAGAACGTGCGTGACTGGATCCATACGGAAGACCACTCTTCTGCGGTGTGGGAGATTCTTACGCGCGGGCGGATCGGTGAAACATATCTGATCGGCGCAGATGGCGAAATGAGCAATATTGCCGTGATGCGTATGATTCTGCGACTTATGGGGTGTGCCGAGGATGCGTTCGACTGGGTGCGTGACCGTCCCGGACATGATCGACGCTATGCGATCGACTCCAGCAAGCTGCGTACCGAACTCGGCTGGAAGCCTGTGCACACCGATTTCGAAGCCGGTTTGCAAGCGACCATCGCTTGGTATGCTGCCAACCGCGCCTGGTGGGAGCCCGCCAAAGCCGCCACCGAAGCCCGCTACCGCGCACAAGGCCAGTAAAGCGCGTCGGACGGGAGTGTTTGCGATGGTGCGTCATGGTGGATGCGGCGCAGCCTGGCAATTAGGTTCGGTAAGTGGCGATTGGGAAATAGCGTGCTGCAAGTAGTCGGCTTCGTCAGGAAATGGCTGCGAGAGCCGGATGTACGTTCTGGCCTAATGACCCAGCTGTGAATCCAAGTTTCCCGAATCTGCCGTATATAAGCCAAATACGGTGCGAAAGTATATTTAACGGGGTGACGTGAACGGCCAACATCACCATGATTGATGGCGGCCGTTTGCATATCCACACATGGCTTTGATGTCTCAGCTGTCCAGAGCGAAGGTGATGGAATCCCGTCCTAGAACCGCCGCGTTACGTGCGCGGCTGGCGGCAGCATCGCGGTGGCCAGGACGAACGTCACCGCCAGGACCGCGCCCGCCGGGTAGACGCTGTACGCCCAGCCGTATGCGATCTGTCCGAGGGGCTGGGCGCACATGCTCGCGGAGAGCGCGAGCGACATTACCTTGCCGGTCATGTTCTCGGGGCAGCCCATCTGGATCGCCGGCACGGCGATGAGGTTCGCGAGGGTGATGACGATCATGGTTCCGCAGGTGCTCGCCGTGAGCACCGCGAGTCGCATCACTCCACCTGCGGGAATCGTCATGGCGAGCGCTTGGGGCAGGATGGTGAGCGAGAAGGCGGCGATCGCCATCGGGAATCGCCGCATGGACAGCGACCTCGCGACCCGCCCACCGACGAGCGCGCCGAGCAGTCCGGATGCTCCCACGAGACCATATGCAAGGCCGTACGCCGTGGAGCCGAACCCCAGTACGGTCCGCACCATGTAAGGGAAGCCGACCTCCGCATACCCCGTCACCAGGAAGTTGAGCGCGGCGCAGATCAACACCAGATGCAGCACATGAGGATGTTCGCGGGTGAGGAAACGTCCGGCCGCGCGCAGGTCGTCGACCGCGGTGACGCGGCCGGCGTCGCCGCGGTCGGGAGCGCCGAGCCGGATGAAACACTCCACGACGGCGGCCGCACCGAACCCCACGATCGTGATTCCCATCATGGGCATCGCACCAACCGCCGCGTACAGCACGCCGCCGAGCACGGCGGGAACGAGCGTGCTCGTCTGGTTCACTACGTTCACCACGGCCATCGCGCGACGCATCACATCCTCGCCATGGGAGCGGAACATCTGCGGCAGCGCCGCCTGCACCGTAGGCGTCTCCATCGCGTCAAGCACGGCGAGCGCCACCTGCATCACGGCTATCGCCGCCAGATTGAAACCGGCGGACGAAAAGATCGCCGCGCAGACGAGCACCGTCACGACGGAAAGCGCGTCAAGCGCCACCATGACGGTCCGACGGTTCGTACGATCCGCCATCACGCCGCCAAGGGGCGAGAGCAGAATCGTGGGCAGGATGCTTGCAGTAAGAATGGAGGCGAACGCCGCCGCCGAGCCGGTCTCGTCGAGCACCCACATGGACATGGCAAACCGCAGCATAAGGTTGGCGAAGAGCGATATGCCGAGACCCGCGACGAGCCGGCGGAAGTCGCGTGTGCGAAGAGGATCAGCGGCTTGGCTTCTTTGTGGTTGGGTCGTGCATTCGTATGCGTTCGTCATCGTGGATTCCTTTCTTGTGATTGGCCACGGCCATTTATACAAACCGACCGTCGGTCTGTTGTTGTGATAACAATACGCCCAAGGGAAAAGGCGCGGAAGCGCTTCGACATCTGTGACGTCAGGATGTGCAAGATGCGGCGCACCCGGGCGCGTCTCCTATGCGGACGCTGTATCCTCTTCCGGCGTCAGGGCCGTGAGCCCTTCGGTCGTCCGCAGGATGAGCGTCTCGTCGAACACTGGCACGCCGATGGCGTCGAGCATCGTGGCGAGGCAGCGGATGCGGTGTTCCATGCCGGCACGATCGGCGGGGTAGAAGCAGGGCATGAGCCAGTAGTTGCCGAGGAGCGAGAGCAGTTGCGCCGCCTCCTCGGGGTATGCCGTGGGAATGGAGCCGTCCTGCACGCCCATATCGATGAGCGAGCGGAAGGACTCCGGCAGTCTCGTCGACCAGAAGCGCATGTTCGCCGTAAAGAACGCAGGATCCTTGAGCAGCGCCAGCTGGGAACGGACTAGGTCCAGATGATCGGGGGCGTCCACGGCGGAAACGATGAGCACGCGCAGCTTCTCAAGCGCACTCATGTCCTTGCGCTCGATGAGTTTGTCGAGAAGACGCGCGGTGACGGCCCACTCGTCGGCGTTCAGCCGGTCGAGAATCGCCTCCTTCGATTTGAAGTGGTGGTAGAGCCCGCCCTTGGACAGTCCCAGGTCGTCCAGGATGTCCTGGATGGACGTCTTCTCGTAGCCCTTTTCAGCGAAGAGCCTGCGGACAGAATCAAGGATTCGTCGTTCGGTGTCTCCGGAATGCATATCGTGCGCCATGCGGATGACCTGCCTTTCGTTCATGTCCCTGTCAAGCATACAGACCGTCGGTCGGTCTGTCAAATAATCGAGGAAGTCACCCCTGCGATGCGATTGAATATCCGCGGCAAGGCAGGACGAAGAAGACCGGTAAGACGCCGAGTTCAAGTTCAACATCTCGAAGTAAGTGTTTCTCTGGCTCCCCTCTTTGAGGGGAGCTGTCGCTACAAGCGACTGAGGAGCGGCACGGATAAGGCCTGAGAAGTCGTCTTCTCGGGCCTTTGTCATGACATTGTTCTGCAAGGACTGGCTGCTGCAGCAGCATAATGTGTGTTTTATTATTCGGCCTTGGCGGCTTGCTGGTCAATCCGATTGCGATGGCCAACCCGCCAAGAATGATCCACGGGATATTGCCGAGAACTCGCATGATTTGCCCCTTTCCGATTCCGGTCGATGCCTCGCATGTCCGGCTTCACTTTTTTGCCAGACATCATGACGGAAACACGAGACGCAACCCTTGGCTCGCCCCTGATTCATCCTCGGACCGCTACCCAGGCGGATCGTATGCGGTAAGCCCAATCCTTTTGTAAAGATTTTGTGTATTGTCGGGCATGCGTGGGTTTCACCGTCGATCTGAATGATGATAGGCTTCTCGATGTCTGCCGTACGAAGACCCATCAAGGAGATGCCATGAACCTGTATCGCTACGCGATGTTCATCGCACACGCCTGCCGTGGGTCGTTCGTCGGCAATATTCTGTTTGCCAATCCACAAATGGCCCTATTCTCGATGCTGGTGTAGCGGGGACACGCCTTATGCCGGGATGTACCGATGGCCCATCCGCAGTCGACGTCGCATGAATCGCTCACCATAGCCATCAACTTACGCAAAGCCGCGAATCGTTTGCCGTATATGAATGCGGAACGGATGGCGGCTTTTCCTTTACCCCGGACTCATCGGTGTCCCCGCATCTTGACACAAGTATGAGGCCGGATCGCCCACACATGCCGTTACCAACAGAAGGAAATGCTGTGACCTCACAGAAAACCGCGGAATCCGGGTCCGCCGCCAGTTCCGTAAAGCCTATTGATTCGCACGCCCGATTCATCGTCGTGGGCGTGATCGTCGTCGGCTCGTTCATCGCGCTGCTCAACCAGACCGTCATGTCACCGGCCTTGCCGGCACTGATGCGTGATTTCAATATCACCACCGGCACCGTGCAGTGGGTGACCAGCGTCTACATGCTGGTCTCGGGCATCATGGTGCCGATTTCAGGCTATCTGATTGATAAATTCTCCACCCGAAAGCTCTTCGCCGGAGCCCTTGCCACTTTCATGGTCGGCACACTGCTGTGTGCCGTTGCGCCGAATTTCGTGCTGTTGCTCATCGGACGCGTATTGCAATCCGCCGGCTCCGGCGTGCTGTTGCCATTGGTCGCCGTAGTGCCGATGCTCGTCTATCCGCCGGATAAGCGCGGCACCGCCATGGGCATGGCCGGTATCGTCATGGCCGCCGGCCCGGCTATCGGCCCGGTTGTCGGTGGTCTGGTGATTGACAGTTTCGGATGGCGCCTGATGTTCATTGGCATTGCAGTCGTGGCACTGGTCATCCTTGTCGGAGGCACGATGATGCTCAAGAACGTCAGCGAGTTGAAGAATCCAAAGCTCAATGTCCTGTCCGTGATCCTTTCGACCATCGCGTTCGGTGGCCTGCTCTATGGCTTCTCGTCCGCTTCCACGATGGGATGGGCCAGTCCGGTCGTCATTACCTCAATCGTCGTTGGTCTTGTGGCCTTCGTCGCATTCGTATACAAGCAAGTCAAGCTCGATGAGCCATTGTTGCGCGTTGACACCCTTGCCACCCGCAACTTCCGCAACTCCGCGATTCTGGTCACTCTGATCAACGCCGCAGTCGCCGCAACCAACGTGACGTTGCCTATCTTCATCCAGAATGTGCTCGGCCAATCCGCCACCGTCACCGGCATGGTCATGCTGCCCGCTGCGGCGGTCGGCATCATCCTGAGTCCGGTCGCCGGTGCCGCATTCGACAAATTCGGCCCGCGCGGCGTGGGCATCGGCGGCCTTGCGCTCATGACCATCTCTCTTGGTCTTCTCGGCACCATCAACACCAAGACATCAGTGCTGTTTGTCGCCGTGTTCTGCGCATTGCAGGCATCTGGTCAGGCTATCGCCAACATGCCGATCAACACTTGGGGCGTCAACGCTTTGCCGAACGACATGATCGCCCATGGCAACGCTATCGCCAACACCGGCCGCCAGATCGCGGCAGCCATTGCGACCTCGCTTCTGGTCACCGCAGAAACATCCGTGACCGCCTCGCACATGTCCCAGGGTGTGAAGTCCGCCACGGCCAGCGGCATTGCGTTCTCCTACCTGCTGTGCGCCGCCATCTCGCTGGTCGCCCTGATCATCTGCATCTTCACCGTCACCAGCCGTGCCAAGGAGAAGGCCGCACGCAACGCCAAGGCCTACGAGGCGCAAGCCTCCGCCGAAGTCGCGGCCGAAACCACTGAAGGCCAGCCCGCCGAGCATCACTACGCCGGCGCATACGTGGCCCCCGCCTCCTCCCTGTTCAAGCAGGCCCAGGAACAGTCCATCGGCGGGATCATGGACGATCAGCCCTACAGCTGCTTGGACAGCGATGACATCACGCATGTGGTGCGCGAGTTCATCCGCCTCAACGTTTCCAGCCTTCCCGTGGTGAACGGCGATGGCAGGCTCGTCGGCTTCGTCAGCGACGGCGATGTCATGAAATCGATTGCCACCTATGAATCCCGTACGGTTTCCACCGGCACCGGTTCGACGATGGTGGTGTTCGACGACGAAACCGTGGCCTCCAAGGTGCAGGCGCTCTCCGGCAAGAAGGTGATGGACATCGCCACGCGTAAGGTCGTTGCCGCCACGCCCGACCAGCATGTTGGAGAGGTGGCCCGAATCCTCGCCAAGAAGCAGTTCAAGAAACTGCCGGTGGTGGATGGTGATGGCAGACTCGTCGGTGTGATCCGCCGTAAGTCCGTGATGGAACATGCCTTCGACGCGCTGTTCCCAAAGGATGATCGGTGATTCGGCGTCATCATCGCTGAATAGAATGAATGGAATATGAGGCTTCCCTTCTCGCGGGGGAAGCCTCATTGCTTTGTCCGCGGAGTCTTACGGCACCTGCGCAAGGGCAACGTCACGCTTTCATGATGCACTTGAATAGTGTGTTCCTATCGTTGCATGGTGACGCTAATGCATGGCGTCACGATACTGAAGCCTGCCATCTAACGGCGGGTACGGCTCGTTGCTGGAGTCGTGCACGCATACGCGCGTCGGCGTGCGTATGCCGTGATGTGACCTTTGTAGTGGAATTGAAGAGTTGAGAGGCTTCTGCTGTTTTCGTGGGTTAGGTTCTTGGTTGTGGTAGGTGTATGTCGAGTCCGTCGCAGCGGAGCATGACGAGCGCGATGAGGCTGCCGACGTGGCCTGATTTCTGTTCCCCTTTTATTGTGAGACGGTTTGTGCCGCTTGGTTTGCATGATACTCGGTTTCGATCTGTTCCGGTGTCCTGCAGCCCAACGACTGGTGGAGACGCTTCGAGTTCCACCACGAGACCCACCGGAACGTCGCCAATTCTGGCTCGGCCAGGTCGGCGAATGGCTTGCGCCGCCACACCAGCTCGGTCTTGTACGCGCCGTTGACGCTTTCGGTCATGGCGTTGTCGTATGAGTCGCCGACCGTGCCGGTCGAGGGAAGCATGCCGTGTTCCCTGACCTGGGTGGTGTACACCGTGCTGATGTGTGTTTTGCCAAATTGAAGTAGTCCAGAATGGCGTGTCAATTCAATCTCGTGCTCTACGGGCCCGTCGGCACCGGCAAGACGCATCTCGCGGTCGCGTTGGGCAGGCTCGCGTGCATGCGCGCGATACCGGTCGGGTTCTTCACCGCGACCGGGCTGCTCATGCGGCTGCGCCGCGCGAAACGGGGGCGGCTCGACGCGGAGCTCCGGCAGATCGCCAGGGCGAGGCTCCCGGTCATCGACGAGTTCGGCTACATGCCGATCGACCGCACCGTGCGCCACGGAAGGCTCACCGGATTCGAGGGAGGCTCCTACCGTAGCGAGCACGCCCTCATGACCAGATAGCCGGGAAGGAAAGGGCGGCGGGTTCCGACGGCGCAGTTTCTGTTGGAAACCAGCCGCCTACGCTGCTGAAAAAGTGCCCGTACTGTGGACACCAACTTGCAGAAACACAATCCGCACGCTCCGTCCCGGGATGCCCGGTCATCCAGTAGTAGGTGGAGCGGGGAACGCCCGGCATCCTGCATCGCGCTGATATCGGGTAGCGGGCGGTGTTGGCCCGTATCACGCCTGCCTTCGTGCGAATACCGGCACCGCGGGGTCGATCGCGCGATGTCGTACTCGGCCCTGATCTCCCGGGATGGCTTGCCGCTCTCGCACGACTGCACGATCTGCCGTTTGAACGCCTCGTCGTAGTGGCGGGGGATGTTTCGGGCCGGCCATCGTCGGCCTCCAATCTCATATCATTCGTCCCTCATCGGACTGTCTAACACATTGTAGCCACGCCGATCGCGGCGAGGCCGTCGAACGGCGAGGGCATCGCCGTTCCGAGCCGTTCGGCGACCCGGCGGGCGATGTCTCCCGCGGTCCTCCATACGATATGCGGGAAACCGCCGACCGTCTTCTGGTTCGCGACGCTCACCGGCCACGCGCACTCCGACTCGAAGTCGCGCGTGAACCGGCTGCCCGGCTCGGCCCACGACACCATCGCGACCACGACCCCGCACTTCGGGCAATCCACCCGCGGCATGTCGGCGACAAGACGGCCGTGTATATCAGCCACCGGTTGTCGTCGTGCAAGTTCTGCGACGACATCGCCGTGTCCGACCATGGCGCGATCGTCCAGTATGGCACACACGACCAGCTCGTGGCCGACGAAAACGGCAAGTACTACGAGTTGTGCATGCGCAGGCGCAGTATTACGTCAAGGAGTAGGCGCCGCGGGTGGCAGATGCATTGTCGTGCGTCGGCATGGGCGGCAGCCCGACGGTGCCGCCCATGCCGGAAGGCCGGTAAGTACGGGCGCCCGCGGCCGGTCAGAGCGGCAGCAGGTCGCTCAGGTCGTCGCGCTCGCCGACGGCGGTGATGCGCCCCGCGTCCTTCTCCTGGGACCATGTGGTGATGCCGGCGGCGAGACGGAGCCACACCTCGGGGTCGAGCTCGATGACATCGGGCGGTGTGAGATTGTGCGGGTCGGACGCCGGGCCATCCAGGATCTTCACGGCTCCCCATGGTGCGACTCGCACTTCCACGCCGGGGCCGGGCGCCTTGCGCTCCAGCAGATATAAGGTGTATCGCACCGCCATCGCCCATGTCGGTCGGGGCAGCGCCGGCATCAGGGACTCCGAGTCCGCCCCGTCCTCGCGCAGTCGCTGCGCTGCGTCGTTCCACTGCTGCCACGCGCGCTCGCCCGCGGGTATGTCTCGTTCTCGAATTGCGGCCATGACTCCATTGTGCCTCTAGGGGTGACGATTGCCTTTTCGCATCGGCCGCCGGTTCTCGGTGCGGTTTCGGATGCTTTGCATCTTTGCAAAAGTGTTTCATCGGGCTTGCGTCAGGTGTTGCAATACGTTGTTTTCCAACGTGGCAACGTTTTCTGTCGTCTCAAGATGTGGTTGATATATAGCCGATTTGGCGTATTTATGGCAAATCCTGTATGATATTTCATGTTTCTGCAAACGATTGCATAACGTTACGCAGCGTTCACCGGAACTTATTGGCGTGGTCACCAAGCCGTCGCATAATAACACAGGAAGCATAATCCGGAAAGAGAGTCAGACATGACTGAAATCACTGCACCCAAGTCACCTGTCACGACCGCCGAGTTCGCGGACGGCATCCGCGAACAGCTGAAGTACAGCCAAGGCGTCACCGTCGAGCAGGCCACCCCCGCCGACGTGTACGTCGCCTCCTCGCTGGTGGTCCGCCACTACCTGCAGGACGCATGGTTCAAGACCCAGCAGGACATGGTCAATGGCAACACCAAGGCCGTCGGATACCTGTCCGCCGAGTTCCTCATGGGCAAGCAGCTGCGTAACGCACTGCTCAACGCCGGCATGATCGACCAGTTCGACGAAGCCGTCAAGGACCTGGGCTTCGAGCCGCAGGACGTCATCGACGTCGAACACGAGCCGGGCCTCGGCAACGGCGGCCTCGGCCGTCTCGCCGCCTGCTTCATCGACTCGCTCGCGTCCCTCGGCGTGCCCGCGTTCGGCTACGGCATCCAGTACAAGTACGGCATCTTCGAGCAGGCCTTCGACAAGGACGGCAAGCAGATCGAGAAGCCTGACTACTGGCTGACCAACGAAGAGCCCTGGGGCCACATCGACTACAACCGTTCCCAGAAGGTCTCCTTCGGCGGCGAAGTCGTCGAAGAGAACGGCAAGAAGGTCTGGAAGCCGGCCTGGTCCGTGCGCGCCGTGCCCGTCGACTACATGGTCCCCGGCTACGCATCCGGCCGCGTCAACACGCTGCGCCTGTGGAGCGCCAAGAGCTACGACGAATTCGACCTGCTCACCTTCAACAAGTCCGAATACCTCGACGCCGTCAAGCCGCAGGTCAAGGCCGAGAACATCTCCAAGATTCTCTACCCGGAGGATTCCACCCCGCAGGGCAAGGCGCTGCGTCTCGAACAGCAGTACTTCTTCGTGGCCGCGTCCCTGCACGACGCCATCCGCGTGTTCTACCCCGGCCAGAGCAAGCCCGACCTGACCACCTTCCCGAGCAAGATCACCTTCCAGCTCAACGACACCCACCCCGTCATCGGCATCCCCGAGCTCATGCGCATCCTCATCGACGAGTACGGCTACGACTGGGACACCGCCTGGTCCATCACCACCAAGACCTTCAACTACACCTGCCACACCCTGCTGCCCGAGGCGCTGGAAGTCTGGCCGGCCAAGCTGATCTCCGAACTGCTGCCCCGCCACATGGAAATCATCAACGAGATCAACGAGCACTTCCTCGCCGAACTCAAGACCAAGACCCGTGACAAGGCCAAGATCGAGCGCATGCGCATCGTCACCGACGAGGAGAACCCCAAGGTCCGCATGGCATACCTTGCCACCGCCGGTGGCTCCCACGTCAACGGCGTCGCCGAACTGCACTCCGAACTGCTCAAGGACGTCACCCTTCGTGACTTCTCCGACCTCTACGGCGACAAGTTCACCAACGTCACCAACGGCGTCACCCCCCGTCGCTTCATCCGCCTCGCCAACCCGCGCCTGTCCGCCCTCATCACCGAAGGCCTCGGCACCGACAAGTGGCTGAGCGACCTCGAACTGCTCAAGGGCCTCGAACCCCTCGCCAAGGACGACGAATTCGTCAAGAAGTTCGCCGCCGTCAAGCAGGCCAACAAGGAGGACTTCACCGCCTACGCCAAGCGCGAATACGGCTTCGACCTCGACCCCAACACCATGTTCAACACCATGGTCAAGCGCCTGCACGAGTACAAGCGCCAGTCCCTCAAGATCCTCGCGCTGATCGCCAAGTACGCCGACATCAAGTCCGGCCGCGTCTCCGCCGACGACGTGCTTCCCCGCACCGTCATCTTCGGCGCCAAGTCCGCCCCGGGCTACTACCTCGCCAAGATGACCATCCAGCTCATCAACAACGTCGCCCGCGTCGTCAACAACGACCCCGACGTCAAGGGCAAGCTGCACGTCTTCTTCCCTTGGAACTACAACGTCCGCCTCGCCCAGCACCTCATCCCAGCCACCGACCTCGACGAGCAAATCTCCCAGGCCGGCAAGGAGGCGTCCGGCACCGGCAACATGAAGTTCGCCCTCAACGGCGCCCTCACCGTCGGTACGTTGGACGGTGCGAACGTCGAAATCCGTGAGCGTGTCGGCGCCGAGAACTTCTTCCTCTTCGGCATGACCGTCGACGAGGTCGACAAGCTCTACGAAGATGGCTACTCGCCGGCCAAGTACTACGAGGCCGACCCCCGCCTGAAGGCCGCCATCGACATGGTCTCCGACGGCACCTTCTCCAACGGTGACCGCAACACCTACGCCCCCCTCGTCGCCGACTGGCTCACCAAGGACTGGTTCATGACCCTCGCGGACTTCACCGCCTACTCCAGCATCCAAAGTGAGATCGAAGCCCTCTACCGCGACCCCCTCGAGTGGAACCGCAAGGCCGTCCTCAACGTCGCGAACTCGGGCTACTTCAGCTCCGACAGGTCGATCCAGGATTATCTCGACAACATCTGGCACACCTCCCCGTTGGCCTGATTGCGGAGCGTCCTCGTCGTTGCTCCTCAGTCGCGGTACTTTTGTACCGTTTCCTTCGGTGCGCCTAGAGGACGCACACGTAATCAGTCCAACGGGCTGCGCCCGCTTGCCGACTGACGGCGTGTAACGTGATTCGCCCCCGCTGGCGGGGGCGAATTTTGTTTTACATCACTGCGCAGCGCAGCGAATGGCGAACACGGCGACTGCGGCGATTAGCAGCAGGAAGCCGCTTGCAAGCATCGCCATCACCGGGCTTGCTCGGCGTGGTCGGCTGCTGGTCACCATTCGACGCGATCGCGACCGCGAACGACGCGGATACGCCTGAGTCTCGATGTTCAACGATCCGGGAAGATCGTAATCCAAGGTCTTCGCCTCATCGAACGTCCAGCTCACCCAAGGCTCGGGCTTCACACTGCCCTTGGACTGCCAGTCGCCCCACGCGGTGTCGGTATTGCCATCGCATAGGTTCGGAACCGGCGTCTTGCTTTGCGAATACGATGCTTTGAGCTTGCCGGCACCGCATACGTTGCTGCCGTTTTTCGATCGTGGCGGCGGTGGGGCATGTCTCGACGAAGAGGGGCAAAGTTGGAATCGCCATGCAGTGAGCCATCCAGAGCCTCAATGCGGCACAATATGCGAAAAGAGCCTGTCTGCGAAATGCAGGCAGGCTCTTTTCGCGGACACATGTGTGCCTACAACGATTGACTGTTAAATGAACTCAGGCGGCTTCCGGGGCTGCTTCGGCCTCATCGGCGTCGCCCTTGTCGGCGTCTTTGGTCAGGCCAAGGTCGACCGGGGACGAGCTGTTCTCCCAAGGCTCCTCCCACGGATCATAATCCGGGTTCTGCTGCTTGTAGATGTACAGACCAACCACGGCGGCCAGCAGCGCACCAAAGAACAACGCAAAGAACTTCCAACCGTTTGAAGACTTGTTCTCCATGACGGCTCCTTTCCCAATCCTGGTTGGCTTGCCCGTTCAAAACCAACTCTGGGTTCCATCTTAATTCCAAAAATGTGGCGATTGCGTGCGGGAATGCTTTTGCTTTGCCGGCGGTGCGCACGACGAGCCGGGAGCGTGTTGTTTCACCGTCCGGCGAGGAGATGCGATTCCGCTACAGTAGATGACATGAGTAATGGCCGATTCAGTTTGTTTCCCGGTGCGCCGTCGGCGCACAACCTGTTCTCCAAGCGTGCGATTCAATATCAGTGGCGGTCGAACGGCCCTGTGTTCACCAGCGCGATCATCATCGCGTGCGTCGCCGTGTGGGTTGTCGAGATGGTGTTCAGCCTGTTCTGGCCTCTTGGACTCGCAACCATGATCTATTACGGCCGGTTCGACCCGCTGACGGCGGTCGCACAACCGTGGATGTTCCTCACGTCGATGTTTCTGCATTCGCCGAAGTCGGTGCTGCATATCCTGTTCAACATGCTGGCGTTGTGGAGCGTGGGGCCGGTGCTGGAGAAGATGATGGGGCATTGGCCGTTTCTCGCGCTGTACGTGCTTTCCGGTTTGGGCGGCGGTCTTGGGCTGATGTCCTGGGCCGCGCTGTGGCCGGGTGGCACCGGGTGGCTTGGTGGTGCCTATGGCGCGTCCGGCGCGTTGTTCGGCCTGTTCGCGGCGATGCTAGTTGTGTACCGGCGCATCGGAGAGGATATCCGTTCGATGCTGGTCTGGATGGCGGTCAACTTCCTGATGCCGTTCCTGGTGGGCGGTATCGCATGGCAGGCTCATGTAGGTGGATTCATCGTCGGCGGCGTGTTCACGTGGCTGCTGGTTTCCGGCGTGCACGCGTTGCGTGGCAAGAGCCTGACGTTCCGGACGATGGTGTACGGGGCGGTGGTGTTGGCGCTGATCGTCGCAGGCGTGCTGGTCTGTAATCTGAGCAATCCAGCTCTGACGTACATCATGTGATTGGCCTCTTACCCGGTGAAAGTCCCACCCGGTGCGGCGTGTTCGAGAACAGCAGGTGCCGTTACGGGTACAGGCGCGTCCACCTGGAATTGAGGGGCGTGGGCGTCGTCGTGTCCGCCAAACGGGTCATGCGCCTGATGGCCCGGCACGGGCTCGTGCCCGTGTCCAGGAGCGCGAGGCGCTACTCCTCGTACAGGGGTGAGATCGGCGAGGCGCCCGTCATCCACTCGGACCGCGGCTGCCACTACCGGTGGCCGGAATGGATACGCATCTGCAAGGGCCACGGGCTGACCCGCTCGATGAGCGCGAAGGGCTGCAGCCCGGGCAACGCGGCCGTGGAGGGGTTCTTCGGCCATCTCAAGCAGGAGTTCTTCCACAAGCGCGACTTCACGTGCGTCACGGTCGACGGGTTCGCCGACGATGCTCGACGAGTACATGACATGGTACCGCGACGAACGCATCAAGACCGAGTACGGGATGAGCATCATGGACAGGCGCATCAAGCCGGGGCTCGTCGGCTGAACACATGTGATAACCTGCCAGACAACCATACAGACAACGAAGTCCAACAAAACGTCGCCACCCCCGAGCTTGTGATGGGACTTTTGTGGGGTGGGCGGGGCACTGGAGAATGGCTCGGGGTGGAGGCGTCGCACCAATGTGAATTACATGCGTGTAGTTTTCCACATGATGTGGAGAACTTTGTGGACAACTTGGGTATAAGTTGGGTATAACTCGTGGATAACTATGGTGAATAAGTCCGTGTGAGCTCTAACAATGTTGGAGATACTGGGTTTTGACACATTGTGGACAATGTGCACAATGCGAATAAGAGTTATCCACAATTGTGTATAAGTATGTGAATAATGTGGATAACATGGGGAAAACCGGTGGATAGACAGTGCACAACTTGATTTGCGGAGCATCCGTTACGGGTCTCGAAGCCAGGGCGCGATGACGTTGCCGGGATACCATGACACTATGGATATTTCGTCTCAGACCAGTCGGTTCATTGCGGCGCACCGCAATCAGGATGTGCGCGACCTGGCGCTCAGCGCCAAACGCGTGGACGGGCTTGACCTGCCATTCGCGCTCGACCAGATCGCCGGCTGGCAGACTGCGTGCCGCAAGCTGCCGCAATGGGCTGAGACCGACGGCATCGTCTATCCGCCGCACATCTCCATGGAACAGTGCTCTTCCCAGTTCGCCGCGCAGTACAAGGCCGGCATCGCAAGGCGCGTAGCGGGTGCCAGCGGTGCGATGGTCGATCTGACCGGCGGATTCGGCGTCGATTGCTCGTATATCGCGCGTGGATTCAGCCGGGCGGTCTATGTGGAGCGCCAGCCTCACCTGTGCGAGCTCGCGGCTCATAATTTCCGGGCGCTGGGGCTCCCGCACATGGATGTGATCAACGGCGATGCGGAGGATTGGCTGCGCGGCGTCGTTGATTCCCGCGCCGCCTCCGCAGACTCGGCCGCAGTCGATTCAGCTACAGCCGTTCCCATCGCGCTGATCTACCTCGACCCCGCGCGACGTGACGCGCATGGCGGCCGAACCTATGCCATCGCCGACTGCACGCCGGACGTACTCGCGCTGAAAGACCGTCTGCTGGCCGTCTCGCCGCACGTCATGGTCAAGCTGTCTCCGATGCTGGATTGGCGAAAGACGGTTGCGGACTTCAACGGTTCGGTCGGCGAAGTGCATATCGTCTCCACAGGCAACGAATGCAAGGAACTGCTGCTGGTGCTCGACCGCGGTTCGCACGACGCCGTACGCGTGATCTGCGTCAACGATGGCGACGTATTCGGATACGTCCATGACATGAAGACCGGCGCGGATTCTGACGGCGTGGTCCTCGCCTCCGCAGGAGAAAAAGGCAGTCAGGGCGGGTCTGCAGAGCCGTCACACGCCGCTCCGGAACAGCCCAGGTATCTGTACGAGCCGAACGCTTCGCTGATGAAGGGCGGCTGTTTCGCGCTGCTGGAGGACCATTATGGTATGCGCCAGATCGGCCCGAACAGCCACCTGCTGATATCGGGCACGCCGGCGCCGCAGTTTCCCGGCCGGGGATTTGTCATTGAAACCATCGCGGGTATGGGCAAAAAAGAGCTGAAACGGGCTCTAGCGGGCGTCGACAGGGCGAATATCGCAGTGCGCAACTTCCCGTTGACCGCTGTCCAGCTGCGCAGGAAACTCAAGCTGGCAGACGGCGGCGATGTGTATCTGTTCGGCACGACGTCCGTCGATGGCCGTCATGTCATCGTCCGCACCGTGAAGCAGTGAAACCGCGAAAAGGGTATGACAACAACACAGTTTGGCGGTGGCGCAGCACCATGCCGCGCCACCGCCAAACCGTAACGTCGCTTACCGTCGATATGGAGCTGGCTGCCGCGAGGGGATCTCGCCGCTCAGCGCCACCACATCGTCATGATGAATCCGACCATAATGATCGCGAAGGCGATTGCCAGGTTCCAAGCACCGATACCCGGGATCGGCCACGTGCCGTTCGGCGACAGGTAGTAGACCACGGCCCAGATCAGGCCGATGATCATCAGCGCGCAGAACAGCGGGACGAACCAGCGCGGGTTCGACTTGGTGCCCTTGATGGTCTCCTCGACGCGGCGCGTGTTCTCCGCCTGCCGCGACATCATGCGCTGCATCTGCGGGGTCATCTCTGACTTGTCGGCGGTGGCGTTGAGCACCGCCTGCACCTTGTCCATGGAGACGCCGTAATCGTCATCGGCCTCGTCGGTCTCGTTGGCGTCCGTGTCCTTGACGTCGGCGTCGGTCTCGGCCTGCCAGTCCTTCTGGTCTTCCGAGTCGGTTTCGTGCAGCTCTGTGTCAGCCATAAGCGTAGTCTCCATTCAATAGGCTAAAAAATCATAATAGCGGTTACACTCGAAAGTTGAACACACTGGGAGGAATCATGGCCAGACACACCAGCAGGCACGCCGCCCGGCGCACGTGGCTCGGCGGCTTCGCGGTGTGCCTGATCGTGGCTTTTTCCGGGTATCTGCTGGTGACGAACGTGCGCGTGAATCGCACGGCAACGGTCACTTCCGACACGGCGGATCTGGTGGAGCAGCGCGTGGAGCATGTTGACCAGCTGCAGAAGGACATCACCGACCTGAGCGCGCAGATCAACACGCTGAAGGATTTCGCCAACAACAGTGGCTCCTCCGAGCAGCCCTCGGGCACGAGCGACCCCAAGCCCAGCGACACCGAGGACGCGGGCTCCGGCACCATACTGCCGGCGGTGCACGGTCCCGGCATCACCGTGACCCTGAACGACTCCCCGTTGTGGGAGAACATGGTGGACAGCTCGGGCTCGGCCGCGAACATCAACGATTACGTCGTGCATCAGGAGGACGTGGAGGCTGTTGTCAACGCCCTGTGGGCGGGCGGCGCGGAGTCGATGATGATCATGGACCAGCGCGTGTTGTTCAATTCCGCAGTGATCTGCCAAGGAAATGTGCTTCTATTACAGGGCAAGAAATACTCGCCGCCGTTCACCGTGTCGGCGATCGGCCCCACAGATGCCATGATTCGGGCTTTGGACGACTCGAACGCGGTCAAGTTGTATAAAGAGTATGTCAGCGCATTCGGATTGGGCTGGAAAGTGGAAAAAAAGGACGATCTCGTGTTCGGGCAGTCTGCGGCGACGCTGCAGCCGTTGCGGTATGCGTCCGTGGTCAAGGACGGGAGCGAGGAATGAAGCATTCGCGCAACTCTCAACAGATTCAAGGCGATTTTCAGGATTTCGAGGCGCCTGCCCCTGCTGAACCGGAGTACGCCGGGGAAGTGACCATGGCGCTGCCTCCGGTGCCGATGCCCGATCCGAACGCCCGGCGCGGCCTCGCGCAGCCGGCGGCCAAGCGCAGCGTTCTGTGGTCGGTGCTGGGGATCCTTGGCGAGGTGCTGATGACGCTGGCGGCCGTCTGCGCGCTGTACGTGGTATGGCAGATGTGGTGGACCGGCGTCCAGTCCGAGCACACGCAGGTCGAGACCCGCCAGTCGGCGTCATGGTCCGATCCGGCCGGCGGCGACAGCTCGAAGGTCGCCAAGGCGCAAAGCGGCGACGTGCCGGTCCAGCCGACGAGCGCAAGCGATGGCGAGCTCATCGCGCAGGTGTACGTGCCCCGGTTCGGCCAAGGGTGGGTGCGTAACGTGGTCGAAGGCACGGACGAGGCCGAATTGTCGCTGCATGGTCTGGGACATTATCCGTCCACGCAGATGCCCGGTTCAGTCGGCAATTTCGCGGTCGCCGGCCACCGCAACGGCTACGGTCGACCGCTGGGAGACGTCGACCTGCTGCAGGAGGGCGACGCGATCATCGTGCGTACCAAGGACTACTGGTACGTGTACAAGTACACGACACACAAGATCGTCACTCCGGAGCACTCCGAGGTCATCGCCGCTAACCCGGAGGATCTCAACACGCCTCCCAGCAAGCGCATGATCACACTGACCACGTGCGAGCCGAAATACACCACGGCCACGCAGCGTTGGATCAGCTACGGTGAGCTGGACTATTGGGCCAAGGTCTCGGATGGCGTGCCGCAGGAGCTCGCCACGTCGTCGAACTCGGCGAAGGTGGCGTTCTCCAGCAGCAACACGAGCCGGTCGTTCGTGTCCAAGCTGGGCACGCTGCAGCCCATCGTGCTGTGGGCGCTGGTGGCGTACCTGGTGCTGTACATCGCGGCCCTGGTGGCCTGGCGGTACCCGGTGCTGCGCGAGATTCGCGCCGGCAAGCGCCGCCGTCCGGACGCGAGCATCTACGGATGGCTGCTGCGTCACCAGCCCGGTCCGCTGGTAATCAGGTGGGCGCTGCTGATACTGCTGCTGTTCATCGTCAGCGTGTCGCTGATTCAGTGGGCGTGCCCATGGGCGGCAAGCAACATCCCCATCCTGCAAAGCATGTCGAATTACGCGGTCGATTAGCGGCATGGCCGGTTGGCGGCGATAATGGGAACGCATGGGATGACGGTCGGCGCTCGCCGGTGCCATCCCATAATCAGAACGAGACGAGGAGCGTCATGACGGATTCGGCACGCATTGTGGTGGTGGACAATTACGATTCTTTCGTATACACCATCGTTGGATATCTGAAAACCTTGGGAGCGACGGTCGATGTGGTGCGCAACGACGCAATAGACCCCTCAGATGCCTCTGTGCTGGACGAATATGACGGTGTGCTTATTTCCCCCGGTCCGGGCGCTCCGGCGGATTCTGGGGCCAGCGAGGACGTTATTCGGCTATGTGCCAAGCTCGGCAAGCCCATGTTCGGTGTGTGCCTTGGCCTGCAGGCGCTCGCCGAGGTGTTCGGCTGCACGGTCAGCCACGCGCCCACCATCATGCACGGCAAAACCAGTCTCGTCGAGCATATCGATGATGAGATCTTCGCCGGCGTCGCCAATCCGATGACCGCGACCCGATATCATTCGCTGGCCGTCGAGCCCGACACCGTGCCCGATGACCTGGTCGTGACGGCGTGGACGAAGGATGACCATATCGTTCAGGGCATCAAGCACCGGTCGTTGCCGATGTATGCGGTGCAGTTCCATCCTGAATCGGTGATGACGCAGGACGGCTACCGGCTGCTCGCCAACTGGCTCGCCGTCTGCGGGCAGACCAACGCCGTGGCCAAGTCCATCGGTCTGCAGCCCAAGGTCAACCGCTGACACGCACGTGTGTGTGGCGCCGCGCGTGACGCGTGACGCGCATGACAACGATGATGGCCCGTGGCATGAGGAATGCCACGGGCCATCATGTGTTCTGGGCCGATGTGTGTAGACCGCGCGGCTGGGCCGCCCGTCTTGCCGATCGACCCGCCGCGATTGCCGGTTGCGCTTACCGGCCGTCAGGCGGCCGATCGGTCACACCGCAATGGCAATCACGGCCATTCCCGGCGGTTCAGTTCCCACCTGTCGTCGTGCCGCCGTTGCCGTTGTTGTCGGGATCCTCGGTGGTGGGCTTCTTGGCGGTGACCGAGATGGTGCTGCCCTTGTCGACCTGCGTGCCGGCCGCGGGATCCTGCGTTTCGATGACCGCATCATCGGTCGCGTCGCCGGTGACCTTCAGCGTGAAGTCGCTGCCCAGCGTGGCCTTGGCCTTGGCGATCGTGTTGCCGAGGAGATTGGGCACGCTGACCTGCGGCTTGCCGGTGGACACGTAGACCGTGATCTGCGAGCCCTGCAGCACCAGTTCTCCGGAACCGGGGCTGACTCGCGTCACCGAGCCCTTCTCCACCTTGTCCGAGGCCTCCTGCTCGACGACCGGCAGGAACTTCATGGACGAGAGCTTGTCCAGCACCGTGTCCTTGGGCTGGCCGACCAGACCGTCCGGCACCTTGGTCATGCCCGAGGAGATGTACAGCGTGATCGTCGTGCCCTTGGGCTGCGACGTGCCGGAGGCCGGGTCGGTGCTCACGACCTTGTCCTTCTCGATGGTGGCGCTGTCGGCGGTCTTCGTGACGGACGACACCTTGAAGCCCAGTTTCTCCAGCGCGTTGCGCGCATCCTCCTGGGTGTAGTCGCTCAGGTCGGGCACGGTCACCGACTTGGGGCCTACGGAGAACCAGACCTTCACGTCCGAGCCCTTGACGGCCTGAGTGTCGCCCTTGGGGGACTGCTTGGTGAACGTGCCGGCGGGTTCACCGGAATCCGAATCCTGCATCTCAACGAAGTTGAACCCGGCCGAGGTAACCTTCTCCTTCGCCTGCGCCTTGGTCATCGTCGCCGTGATGGTGGGCACGGTGCCCATCTCCGTGGCGGATTTGCGGCTCATGGTGTAGATCACGCCGAAGATGATCGCCAGCAGCACCACGCCGCTGATGATCGACGCGATGATGATCTTCTTCTTGCGCTTCTGCCTGGCCGCCTCCGCGCGTTGCTCGGCGCGAGACTTGACCGCCAGGGCCTCGTTCGGGTTCTGCGCCGGAGGCACCATCTCGAACTGGCCGGTCGCCGGGTTGTACGCCTGCGTGGGCTGACCCGCGCCGACAGCACTCATCGGCACGGTAGCGCCGCCGTCCTGCTGCTCCGCGGCCTTGCGGGCCTTCACGTTGGCCAGATCGGTCAGCGGGTTGAACGCCGCCGCGACCGGCACGCCGCCGTTCATGAACGTCAGGATATCGTTCTTGAATTCGGCCGCCGTCGCGTAACGGTTCTGCCGATCCTTCGCCATCGCCTTCGCGCAGATCGAATCCCACATGCGCGGCAGGCCGGGCACGAGCGTGCTGGGCGGCGTCGCCACCTCCGACACGTGCTGATAGGCGATCGCCACAGCCGAGTCGCCGGTGAACGGCGGACGGCCGGTGAGCATCTCATACAGCACGCAGCCGGCCGAGTACAGGTCGGAGCGCATGTCGACGGTCTCGCCGCGAGCCTGCTCGGGCGAGAGGTACTGCGCGGTGCCGACTACGCCCTGGGACTGGGTCATCGTCGCAGCGGAGTCGTCGAGCGCGCGGGCGATGCCGAAGTCCATGACCTTGACCACGCCCTGCTCGGAGATCATGATGTTGCCGGGCTTGATGTCGCGGTGGACGATGCCCATGTGATGCGAGTATTCGAGCGCGTTGAGCACGCCGAGCATCACCTGTTCGGCGTCTCGCTGGCTGAGCGGGCCGTTCGCCTTGATCACGTCACGCAGCGTCTGGCCCTTGACGAACTCCATCACCAGGTACGGCAGCCGCTCCGTGCCGCCGCTGTCGGTCATCACGGTCTCCTCGCCGGAGTCGTAGATGTTGACGATGTTCGGGTTGTTCATCTGCGCCACGGAGTGCGCTTCGCGGCGGAATCGGGACAGGAAGATCTTGTCGTTGGCCAGGTCGGCGCGCATGATCTTGATCGCCACCGTACGTCCCAGGCGCGTGTCCAATGCCACGCGCACTTCGGCCATGCCTCCACGCCCTACAAGTTGGCCGAGCTGATAGCGGCCGTTCGCCAGCGATGCCGGCATATTGCTGCTCATAGCTATTCCTCTCGATTCTTCGGGTCGGTCGTCGCCGTATGCCCGCCAAATTGGTTACGGTTCATGGTGATCAGCGTCGCCGTGTGCGGTGTGCTGGATACGCGGCGGGGCATGCGCCCGCCAAGTCCCATGATGGTCTCATCCATCTGCGCGGTCTCCTGATCGAGCAGACGTCGTTCTATGCGCGACAGCGTGCGCGAAACGGTCAGCGCGTCCTTCGGACGGTCAAGCGGATCCTTGGACAGCATCGACATGACGAACTGCCGAAGCTGCACATCTATGGAATCCGGCAGCGGGGGCACCGGGTCGTTGACGTGTGCGGCGGCGATGTCGACCGGCGTGGTGCCGGTGAACGGCCGATGCCCGCACAGCCCTTCGTACGCGACGACGCCCAGCGAGTAGATGTCGGATTGCGGCGTGGCCTGTTTGCCTTGCGCCTGCTCGGGGGAGATGTACTGCGCGGTGCCGACGACCATGCCATCCTGCGTGATCTGCTCCTGGTTCGTGGAGTAGGAGACGCCGAAATCGGTGATTTTCACCTCGCCCGTAGTGGAGACCATGATGTTGGCCGGCTTGACGTCGCGGTGGATCACGCCGTGGCTGTGCGCCACGAACAGGCCGCGCGCGGTCTGGATCAGTATCGGCAGCAGTTCCGTCGCGGGCAGCGTGCCACGGTCGCGGTAGATGTCGGCCAGCGAGTCGCTGGGCACGTACTCCATGATGAGGAAGCCGATGCTGTCGTGCTCGTAATACTCGAACAGCGCGGCGATGTTGGGGTGCGCCAGATTGGCGGAATTGTGCGCTTCCGCCCGCAGACGGTGCAGCTTGGCCTCGACGTTGCCCTGATCGTCGCGCAGCGCCTTGATGGCGACGGGACGGTTGAGCTGGATGTCGTGGCCTTTCCACACCTCTCCCATGCCGCCCTGCGCCAGTCGGCGATCCAGGCGGTAACGGCGGTGGATGAGTTGTCCTTCGACGAGTTTCATTGTTTCAGGGCCTCCTCCATCAGTGAACGCATGATCGGTCCGGCGGCTTCCACACCGTACTGATTGACATTATGGATAACAACGGAGACCGCGATCTTCGGGTTGTCGGCGGGGGCGAACCCGATAACCCATGCGTCGTTGGTCTGGTTGGAGCTGCCGATCTGCGCGGTTCCGGTCTTCGCCGCGACCTTGATGCCGCTCAGCTGCAGGCTGGGCGCGTCATGCTCGACCACCGACTGCATCATCTGGTTGAGCTTGGACGCCGTGCTGGAGCTGAACGCGGTGGACATCACTTCGGGCGTGGCTTCGGACAGCGTACTCAGGTCGCTGGCCCGCACGCGGTCCACCAGCGTCGGCCTCATGAGCTTGCCGTCGTTCGCGATGGCCGCGGCGACCATCGCGTTCTGCAATGGCGTGGACAGCACGTCGCCCTGGCCGATGGACGCCAGCGCCACCTTGTCGTCGGACAGCGTGTCGGGGAACTTGGCGGCGACGGACTTCATCGGGCGCCCGGACGACGAGGTGCCGTCGATGGTGATCGAGCTTCCGTAGCCGAGCTTCTTCGCCTGCTCGGCGATCTTGTCCTGGCCGAGTTTCACGCCGAGCTGGGCGAACGCGGTGTTGGACGAGTATGTCAGCGCGTCCTGCAGCGTGATCTTGCCGTCGATGCCGTTCGCCGCGGTGGTGGTGTTGGTCAGGTTCGTCGAGGTTCCGGGCAGCGTATAGCTCGCTCCGGCGGGAATCTGAGTATCGGTGTCGTAGTCGCCGGATTCCAGCGCCGTCGCGGCGACGATGGTCTTGAACGTGGATCCGGGCGGGTACAGCTGCGAGGTCGCACGGTTGATCATCGGGCTGTTGGCCTGCGCGGCGAGTTTCGAATAGTTCGCGGTGGCTTTCTTCGTGTCGTGCGTGGCGAGAGCGTTCGGATCGTAGCTGGGGGCGCTCGCCAGGGTCAGGATGCGGCCGGTCTTGACCTCGATGACCACTGCGGCGCCGTCGTTGCTGCCGAGTTGCTGGTAGGCGAGCTGCTGCAGCTTGGGATTGATGGACGTCTCGATGGACGCGCCCTTGTTCTCGACGCCGGTGAACAGCGATTTCAGCTGATCCCAGAACAGCGCGTCCGCCTTGCCGCTCAGCAGCTTGTTGCGGGATGATTCGATGCCGCGGTCGCCGCGCTGGGTGACCGAGAAGAAGCCGGTCACCGGGGCGTACACCGGCCCGTTCGTGTAGGAACGCTGGTATGAGAACACGTCGTTGACCGGGGTCGACTGCGCGAGGATCGTCCCGTCGGACGCGAGTATGGCGCCTCGGGGAGCGCCGTATTCCTGATACAGCGCCCTTGCGTTGCGCGGGCCGGAGCTCAGCGAGTTGGCGCGGATGGCGGTGATGATCGTGGTGGACATGCCGAGTACCACGAACAAGGCGATGACGGCGGTGAACAGCTGCCTGAGGTATTTGTTCATCGCGCACCTGCCTCGATGATTTCCGTGGTCTGGTTGTTCGCCGCCGCGTGGCGGGGTTCCGGTGGCCGCTCGGCCTGCGGTTCGCGTTCGGGTGCGGACTCCTTGTCAGTGCGTTCCTTCAGCTCGCGGTCACGCAGCACCGCCAGCGCCTCGTATTGGAACGTGTCGGACAGTGTGTCCGGCTCCGGGCGGTTCGCCGCGTTCGAGATGATCATCAGCAGCGCGGCGAGCAGGTAGTTCGCGATCAGCGATGAGCCGCCGGCGGCCATGTACGGCATGGTCATGCCGGTCAGCGGGATTACCAGCGTGATGCCGCCGACCACGGTGAATACCTGGAAGGCCATCGTGAACACCAGTCCGGAGGCCAGCAGCTTGCCGAACCCGTCCTTGATCTTCATGGCGGTGATGAACCCGGACGCGATGATCAGCAGGTACAGCACCAGAACGGCCATCAGACCGGTCAAGCCCAGCTCCTCGCCGACCGACGAATAGATGAAGTCGGAATTCGCGAACGTGGTCAGACCCGGCTGCCCGTGACCCAGGCCGGTGCCGGTCATGCCGCCGGAGGCCATGCCGAAGATGCCCGTGACCAGCTGCCACGAGCCGCCTATGCGGTTGTACTGCTCGTCGCTGAACGGGTGCAGCCATGAGTCCACGCGCTGGCCGACGTGGCTGAACACGCTGGCCGCGGCGACCGCGCCTACGGCGAACGCGATGAAGCCGATGACGATCCAGCTTCTGCGCCCGGTGGCCGCGTACAGCATCGCGACGAACATCGCGAAGAACATCAGCGACGTGCCCAGATCGCGCTGCATGATGAGCACGCCCATCGAGATCAGCCACACCATGATGATCGGACCGAGGTCCTTGATGCGGGGCAGCTGGAGTCCCAGCACCTTCTTGCCTCCCACGGCGAGCTGGTCGCGGTGGTCGAACAGGTAGGCGGCGAAGAAGAACGCGAGGAACAGCTTGGCGAATTCGGCGGGCTGCAGCGAATATCCGCCGATGCGGATCCAGATCTTGGCGCCGTTGATGTTGCGCCCCAGACCGGGGATCATGGGCGACAGCAGCAGTATCAGGCCTATCACCATGTTCACGTACGAGTATTTGCGCAGCACACGATAGTCGCGCATGACCGCCACGAGGATGCCACACAGCGTCAGGGCTATGCACAACCAGATCAGCTGCCTTGAGCCGACCGAGGAATTACCGGACTTGTCGATGCGCGCGATCATCACCACGCCGATCGCGGTCAGCATCAGCACGCATGGCAGAATCGCCTGGCTGGCGTACGGCTTGAACCGCAGCAGCAGTCCCCACAGCACGAGGAACAGCGCGCCGACCACGGCCAGCAGGCCGATGTAGTTGGCGGGGAAGTGGCCGTAGACGCGCAGGAACATCTGGTAGAAGGCGACGACGCTGATCAGCATGGCGAACAGCAGCAGCGACGCCTGACGGAGACGTATGGGGATCATTGGGCGTCACCGCCGTCTGTGCCGGTGGACGATGCGTCCGTGCCGGTATCGCCCGCGGTGCCATCCGCAGTGCCGCCGTCGGTCTGGCTGCTGCCGGCGCTTGAGTCGCCGTCCGTGCCGTTCGACCCGGATGAGTCGGATGAGTCGGATGAGTCGGACGTGCCGTTGCCCGCGTCGCCGGACGACTTGGACGTGTTGGAATTGTCGTTGAAGTTGCTTTTCTCCTGACGGATGACCTGCACGTGCTGGATGGCCTCGTCATAGCTGTTGAAGGTGATGCCGTCCTGCAGCTGGTCGCGCCACGCCTGCGGCAGCGAGTCGATGTCGATGTTCGTGCGCTTGACCTCGTGCGACAGCGCCAGGCCGAACACGTTGGTGTTCACGCCTTGGTACACGGCCACCACGCCGTCTGCGTTGCCGATGAAGTATTTCGTCTGGCTCCAGCGGTAGGCGCCGAAAGCGCCGCCCGTGGCAAGCGCGAGCGCGGCGATCACGATGAGGATTGCGATCAGACGATTGCGGCGGCCGCGCTTGCGCGTCTCCTTGCGCTGCGTCTGCCGCTCGTGATGGATGGCCTTGGCGACGTCGGGATCGTTGGGATCGTCGGTGACATGGCCGTCACGCTTCTGGATGACCGGTATCTCGCCGGTGTCGGGGTTGGCGCGTTCGCCGTTCTCCTCGCGCACGGCCGGCGGCTGCGCGACGCGCGGCGACGGCTGCGAGGCGGGCTGGCTCTGTATCAGCGCGGCGGCGCGTTGCGCTGGCGATGCGTTCGCGTCGCGCAGCATGGGCGCGGTGGCGACAGGCTCGTTGAGGATGTCTGCGATGGGCTCCAGGCTGGCGCTCGCCGCTCCGGCGACCAGTGGGGTCTGGTGGGGCAGGTCGAAGGCATCCGCGTCGAGAGCCAGCGTGGCGTCGGCGATGACCGCGGTCACGTTGTCGGTGCTGCCGGCCTTCAAGGCCATCGAAACCAGCTGCTGGGCGCATTCCTCCTGATCGGAGTAGGCGGTGAGCGTCTGCTCGATGGTGGAATCCTCCAGCACGCCGCACAGGCCGTCGGAGCACAGCATCCAACGGTCGGTTGGATGGGCGGCCCGAATGGCGATGTCGGGGTGCGGATCGATGTCGAAGTCGCCGAGCACGCGCATGACGACGTTGCGCTGCGGATGGTTGCGCGCCTCCGCGGGGCTGATGCGGCCTGTGTCGATGAGATGCTGAACGTAGCTGTGGTCCTGCGTCATGCGGGTCAGGCGACCGTCGCGCAGCAGGTACGCGCGCGAGTCGCCGATGTGCGCGAGCACCCAGTAGCCCGCGACCAGCGCCACGGCGGTCATCGTGGTGCCCATGCCGGCGAGCTTGCGCTCGCGCTTCGCCTTGCCGACGATCGCGTCGTGCGCGGCCATGACGGACGTTTCCATCATCCGGGCGACGGTGCTCACGTCGCCGTTGACGTCATCGTGCTCGATGTGGGCGAGTGAACGGATGGCGATGGTCGAGGCGGTGTCGCCGCCGGCATGGCCACCCATGCCGTCGCAGATCGCGATGAGGTGCTCCCCGGCGAACGCGGAATCCTGGTTGTTGGAGCGCACGGTGCCGACGTCGGACACCGTGGTCGAGTACAGGAACAAGGTCTGTGATGCAACGGAATTTGGCATGAGCCGTCACCTCAATTCGAAGGTGGTGGCGCCAATGCGCACCGGCATGCGCGGGGGCAGCAGCATGGGCATGTTCAGCCGCTGCTGGTTGACGATGGTGCCGTTGGTGCTTCCCAAATCCTCGATCGCCCATTGACCGGAGGCGGGATCCTTATATATGCGGGCGTGATGCGAGGAGACGAATTCGTCGTCGAGCACCACGGTGTTGGACGCGGCGCGTCCCAGCGTGATGGATTCGCTGGTCAGCGGCACGGAGGCGCCGGCCTTCGGGCCATCGATGATGACCAGCAGTGTGGGACCGGATTGCGGCGTGCGCTGCTGGCTTTGGCGCGGCGGCGTAACGGGCGCGGTCTGTGCGGCGGCCGGGCCGGACGGTGCCGGGCCGTCAGAGGATTTCATCGCGCGCTTGTCTCGGCGGCGTCGGGCCCGCGACGGCTGCGGGCTGAACGCTTCGATGTCTTTGTGCAGCGATCGCACCGCAAGCCAGACAAAGACCCACAGCAGGATCAGGAATCCATACTTGAGGATCGCAAATGTCAGTTCGGTCATAACGGAAAGTCGACTCCTGGCTCGGGGTCACTCCTGCTCTCGTGAGGAAGCCCAGAACAGGATGCGGGTGCGGCCGATGGTGATGGTATTGCCGTCCAGCAGCGTCGCGGCCGGCACCTGATGGCCTTCGACGTACGTGCCGTTGGTCGAGCCCAGATCGCGCGCGATGACGCCGTTGGGGGTCAGGTCAATTTCCAGGTGCTTGCGGGAGATGCCGGGATCGTCGATGACGATGTCGCAGCCGGAGCCGCGGCCGATCACCGTCTTGCTCTCGGTGAGCAGGTAGGGGTTGCCGTTGATGTCAAGCATCGGATGGTCCTCGGCCTGGTCGGTGGTGGTCACGGGGACCGCGTTGCCCTGCACGGATTCGGAGCTCAGGTTGAAGCTGCCCTTGGGCAGGTCGAGGTCCTCCTCGAAGATGACCATCACGGGGCCGACGAACGCATAATGCTGGCTCTTGGCGTATTGCGTGAGGTTGTCCGCCAGCTCGTTGGCGAGCACTTCGCTGCCCCACTGTTCGATGCGATCGAAGTCGGCCGTGCTGAGCTTGAAACGGTATTCGTTCGGGGCTACCGTGCGGTCGCGGCCGACCGGCATGGCTTCGGCGTCGATCTCGCGCTCCAGGGCGCTGGAAAGGTCGACAGGCTTCAGGTCTTTGGAGCCGAACTTGGAAAAGACTCCGTTGACCGCGCCTTCTACACTTTTCTCAAAACGGTCGAGAACGCTCATGGTGATCCCTTTCTATATCCTTACCCATCCTATACGTCAGTGGGGAAGTCAATTGTGATTTCTGAGGAAAAAGCCTGTTTGAGCGCAAAATTTCCACTTCTGACACGGCGTTGTGGGGCGTGAGACCTATTTGGACCGATGCCGTCCGCCTGATGCGCCAGCCCGCGGGGCGATCATGGGGAGGCAAGGGGGAGGGCTGCCGGCGTGGTTTGCCCAGTGCGGTGGCTACCGTGGTGGGCATGAACGATATGACGACTCTTCATGATGCAATCGGCGATTTTCCCCGCCACAAGGCGCAGACGCTGCGGTTCTCCTGCGGCGCCCCGCGTTCCGCGACCGCGATTGGCGACGGTTCCCGCGCGCTGTTCCTGCGTTCCGACGGCCCTGAGGACCTGGTGACCTCGCTGTGGCTGAGCGTGTTCGACGCGGACGGCACACATCGGGAGGTGCTGCTGGCCGACCCGCGTGTGCTGCTTGCGGACGCTGATGACGAGGACGTGCCTGCCGAGGAGAAGGTCCGTCGCGAGCGCGCCCGTGAAGGCGGCTCGGGCATTGTCTCGTATTCGGTGGATGCGGCTGGCCGCCGTGTGGTCTTCACGATCAACGGTCAGCTGTTCCTGACCGAGATCGCCGAAGACGGCAGCGGTCGCACCCGTATGCTGGCGGCGGATGGCATCGCCGCAGGAGAGGGTGCCACGCCGGTGCTTAATCCGCGCATATCGCCGGACGGCAGGCATGTGGCGTACACGACCGGCGAACATCTGATGCTGGTCGACATCGCGCCGCAGTGGCCGTCTGACAGTCGTCATGATGATGCCACCGACGACGACTGCGACGGCCAGCCGGCGCCGCACGCGCACGGCCACCGCTGCGGCGACGAGGAGTCGGGCGCCCCCTACGACCCCTCCGCCGATAAGCTCAGCACGCTGTGGAGCGTGTATCCGGACGATGACGCCGACGAGAACACGTGGAAGATCGGTCTGGCCGAATTCGTCGCCGGCGAGGAGATGGACCGTTACGACGGCTTCTGGTGGGGGCCGGACTCCCGTCACATCATCTTCGAGACGTTCAACGCGGCACCTGAGCCGATGTGGTACATCAGCGACCCGGCGAACCCGCAGACGCCGGCCTCCGGCCGTCGATATGCGCGTGCGCTCACCAGCAACGCCGATGTGCGCCTGACGCTGGCGGAGCTCGCGTACGACGGGCACGACGAGTATGCGGGACTGGGCATCCAGCAGATCTCCTGGAACCGCAAGGACTATGAATATGTCGCCGCGGTGCACTGGTCCGCCGGCCATGAGCCATTGCTGCTGGTGCAGAACCGCCGACAGACGCGTGACCAGGTGCTCTCGGTGCATCTCGGCTCCGAGGCCTCTGCGGGCTCGGCGCCGGTCGGCTCCACGACCGTGCTGGAGGAGCATGCCAACGACCAGTGGCTCGACATCATCCAGGGCACGCCGGTCTTCACACCGGACGGACGCCTGGTCTGCGCGCTCAACGACATGGACGCCGACACCAACCGGCTGACGGTGGACGGCCGCCCGTTCACGCCCGCCGGCTGGCAGGTGCGAGAGGTGCTCGACGTCACCGATGAGGACGTGCTGGCGGTCGTGCAGCGCACCCCGGAACTGGACGGATACGAGGCGCCCGACGGACTGAGCCCGTGGCGAGGCAACGCCGATGGCCATGACGCCCGCAGCTTCGACGTGGTGAGCTTCGATTATGATGGCAATGTGCTGCCGATGACCGCACGGCCCGGCTCCTGGTCGGCCAGCCGGTGCGGCGAGGGCCTGGTGATCTCCGGGCGCGACATGGACTCGGCGAAATCCGTGATGTCGCACTCCTTCACGATGCGCCCGGTCGACGGGGGAGCCGCGCCGGAAAACGATGGCGATGGCTCCGCCGCGATGAGCACGCTCGTCTGCCCGATCGACAACCATGCCGCCGAACCCGGTTTCGCGCCGAACGTGCGCTTCGCCCGGCTCGGCGAGCACCGCCTGTACACGGCCATCATCGCGCCGAGCGCCGATAGCCCGTACGCGAAGGCCGACAGGCTGCCGGTGCTGCTCAAGCCGTACGGCGGCCCCGGATTCCAGCAGGTCGTGTTCAACCAGGCGTACTACTGGGACGCGCAGTGGTGGGCCGACCAGGGCTTCCTGGTCGTCACCGCCGATGGCCGCGGCACCACAGGCCGCGGGCCGCGATGGGACCGTGAGATCTTCGAGAACATGAAGGACGTCACGCTTGCCGACCAGGTGGAGGCGGTGCATGCGTTGGCCCAGGCCGTCGAGGAGCTGAACCGCGGCACCGCGCAGGACGGCGACGCGTCGCGCATCCCCGCCCCGGACCTCGACAAGGTGTGCATGATCGGCTGGTCGTACGGCGGTTTCCTGTCGGCGCTCGCGGTGCTGGACGCCCCGGACGTGGTCAAGGCGGCATGCGCCGGCGCCCCGCCCACCGATTGGACGCTGTACGACACGCATTACACCGAGCGCTACCTCGGGCTCGACCCGGCGGCGTACGAGCGCAACAGCATCATCGCCGACGCGCCGAAGCTCGCCCGCCCGCTGATGCTGATTCATGGCTTCGCCGACGACAACGTGACCATCGCGCACAGCCTGCGCCTCAGTCAGGCGCTGATGGCCGCCGGCCGTCCGCACACCTTCCTGCCGCTGACCGGAATCACGCATATGACCAATGACCCGGTCGTCGCGGAGAACCTGCTGACGCTGCAGCGCGACTTCCTGCGCGATGCCCTCGACCTGTGACCGGTCGCCCGTTTCGGGGCGGAATGGAACGGCATTCCGCCCCGAAACGCGGCAAATGCGACATCGGCGGCGCTTGTGCACAGTATGTCCGATATCGCGTTCGACATATGGGCGGTTCGTGTCCACATATGGCCTCGGCGGTGCGCTGTGGGCGAATCCAGCTCTTACGGCTGGGGATATACTCTCACTGAGCATGATCGGGCGGAAGATACGAAACGGGGGGTTTGGTGCGTACGATTTGGCGAATATTCACGCGCGACCTCATGCGCATCCTGCGCAACCCGGTCGCGGTGGTGGTGACGCTGGGCGTGGCCATCATCCCCTCTCTGTATGCATGGTTCAACATCCTCGCCAACTGGGACCCGTATTCGTCGACCGGCAACCTCCAGGTCGCCGTCGCCAATGAAGACAAGGGCACTACATCAGATCTGGTCGGGCGGCTCGACGCGGGCAAGCAGGTCGTCAGCCAGCTCAAGAAGAACGACCGGCTCGGCTGGACGTTCGTCAGCGCCGACAAGGCCGTGGAAGGCGTGCAGTCCGGCGAATACTACGCGGCGATCGTACTGCCGAAGGACTTCAGCGAAAGCCTGATCAATTCGATCACCGGCTCTTCCGACAAGCCGAACATCATCTACTACGTCAACGAGAAAAAGAACGCCATCGCGCCGAAAATCACCGATACGGGCGCCACGACCATCGACTCCCAGATCAACGCGACATTTGTCTCCACCGTCAGCAAGACACTCGCCCAAACGATAACGAAGGAGGGCGGCAAGCTCAGCCAGTCCGCCGACGGCACGCGCACCAGCGTCGTCAACGACCTCAACGGCCTCATCGAGCAGCTGAACGACATCGACTCATCGCTCGGGCGCATGGGCGGCACGTTCGACGATGCGGAAAAGGGCATCAAACAGGCCAAGTCCACCGTCGCCTCGCTGAAACGTCAGATCTCATCCGCGCAGAAAGCCGCGAAACAGTCGCAGAAACTGCTCACGCAGGTGCAGGGCAGCGCCCAATCGTTCTCGTCGTCGCTTGCAGGCGCGTTCGACAACGGATCCGTGCAGCTGTCCGGCATCGGCGTCAGCGTGAACAACGCGGCGGGAGACGCGCTCAGCGCCTTCAACACCGCACAAGGCAGCATCGACGACATCACCAACGCTCTGCAGAAGCCGCTCGACGGCGCGGCTACGCTGTCCAGCGACCTCAAGGACGCGATGAACAAGGCCGGCATCGGCCGCGACACCGCCATCGGCAAGCAGATCTGGCAGCAGATAGACGCGCTCGACAAGACCGTGAACACCCAGCAGGGCCAGCTCGACGCCTTCCACAAGGACACGTCACAGTTCATCAGCTCCGGCAAGAGCGCGGCCACCAGCCTTTCGGACGCCACCAGCACCGCCACCGGCAGCGGCATCGGCATACTCAACCGCGCACGCACGACGCTCACCGGAACCGTCACCCCGAACCTGACCGCGGGATTGAGCAACTTCGCCACGCTCAGCGGCACAATCGACGGCACGCTGTCATCGCTGTCATCCACGCTCGGCCAGTCCGACAGCCTGTTTGACGAGCTGTCCGACACGCTGAGCCAGGCGAAAACCACCGTGGCCGGCACGCAGAAATCGCTCGCCGACCTCACCGACAGCGTCAGCGGCGTGCGCACCGACATCGCCGCGCTCGGCAGTTCGGCCACATACCAGAAAATCGAGCAGGCCCTGAACATCGACGGCGACAGCTTCGGCGAATTCATGGGCACACCGGTCAAACTGTCCACCAAAAGCGTCTACCCGATGGACAACTACGGCTCCGCGGTCACCCCGTTCTACACGAACCTGGCGCTGTGGGTCGGCGGCTTCGTGCTCATCGCCATCTACAAGCTAGAGGTCGACCGCGAGCGGCTCGGCGACGTGACCGCGTCGCAGGCGTATCTCGGGCGGTGGATGCTGTTCGTGGTCGTCGGATTCCTCCAGGCCCTGATCGTCATGATCGGCGATCTGGTGCTCGGCATCCAATGCCAGCGTCCGGTGCTGTTCGTCCTCGCCGGTCTGTTCTGCTCGTTCGTGTACATCAACATCATCTATGCGCTCGCGGTCGCGTTCCGGCATATCGGCAAGGCGGTCGCCGTGATACTGGTGATCGTCCAGATTCCGGGCGCGTCGGGCCTGTACCCGATTGAGATGATGCCGGACTTCTTCCGGGAGCTGCACCCGTGGCTGCCGTTCACGTACGGCATCAACGCGATGCGTGGCCCGATAGCGGGACTCTACGGCAACCATTACTGGATCGACATGCTGCATCTGTTCCTGTACCTGCCCGTCGCGCTGTTCATCGGGCTGGTCGTGCGCCGGTACGCGCTGAACCTGAACGCGCTGTTCGACCGGCGGCTGGCCGAAACCGACCTGATGATGACCGAGCACAACGCGATGGTCAACGAGTCGGTGAGCTTCTCTTCGATCCTGAACGAGTTCTCGAACACCGAAGAGCTTCGCAAGGTGATCCGCCGTCGCGCGAAACGGTTCTTCGGGCGCTATCCGCGGCTGATCCGCGCCGGGCTGGCCCTGCTGATCGTGCTGCCGTTCGTGTTCCTCATCCTGCTGTTCGTCATCCCAAACAAGGTGGCGATGCTGACGACGTGGATCCTGTCGATAATCATCATCGATGCCTTCCTGATCGTGGTCGAATACATGCGGGACCGGTACGCGCGGCAGCTGGGCGTCAGCGCCATGAGCGCGGACGCGTTCCGCGACGCCGTGCTGCGTGGATACACGCACCGGCACCTGACGTTCCGCACGTCCGGGAGGTCGCCGCGCAGGCATGCGGCCGTCTCCAAGGCGGCTCGGGACGACGGTGATGCCGGGGCCGCCGGCGACGGTGACATCGTGGAGCTCGGTGAACTCGACGGCCTTGACTGGCCGGCGCAACCGATTTCAGGCAATGACGATGCCGAGGGCGGCAATAACGGCAATGAGGAGAGCGTCGGGGAGACCACCGAGCAGATACCGCCCGCAGGGCATATGCCGTTCGCCGGGCAGGAGGACGAGACGCGATGAAAAACATCTGGAGGATCTTCACGCGCGACGTCTGCCACGCCACGCGCAATGTCATCGCGATCATCGTGGCCATGGGACTGATCATCGTGCCGGCGCTGTACGCCTGGTACAACATCGCCGCCAGCTGGGACCCGTACGGCAACACCAAATCGTTGAAAGTGGCCGTGGCGAACGTCGACAGCGGATACAAATCCGACCTGATCCCGGTGCGTGTCAACATCGGCGAGACCGTCGTCAGCTCGCTGCGCGCCAACCATGACCTCGACTGGCAGTTCGTCGACCGCGACACCGCGATCGACGGCGTGCATTCTGGCGAATACTACGCGGCGCTGATCATCCCTAAGCAGTTCAGCGCCGACATGATGACGCTGTTCTCGCCGGAAATGAAGCACGCCGAACTGGAGTACTACCTCAACGAGAAAATCAACCCGATCGCGCCGCACATCACCGATCAGGGCGCGTCCACGGTCGCCACGACCATCGACCAGACCTTCGCGAAGACCCTCGCGCAGGTCGCCCTCGACCTGGTATCCAGCCTGCTGAAATTCGCGCAAAGCCCGCAAATGAGCGAGTACGTATCCAACGCCACGAAACACATTTCGTCGATTTCGTCGCAGCTGAAGTCCGCCGCGTCACAGGCCGACTCCTACGCAAGCCTGATGGGCGCGACAGGCAAAATCATCAGCTCCACCGACCGTCTGCTCGGCTCGACCGGATCCAGCGCGTCGGACGCGAAGAAAGCGCTGAAACAGGGCACGACCGGCGTGAAAAGCCTGGACGAGGCCCTAGCCGGCGTCTCGACGAGCATGATCTCGTCGCTGTCCGACGCCGCGGGAGCCTACGACACGATCAGCAAGCAGGTGGACACCGCGTTCTCCGACATGGGCTCCCAATCCTCCCAGATTACCGACAAGCTCACCACGCTGCAGCGCAACATCCAATCGCAGGCCGACACATTCGGCACATACGCGGAGGCGCTGCGCTCGCTGGCCGACGCCGCGCACCTGCAGGCGGTCAAGGACGCGCTCAACAACGCGGCTCAGCAGGCGCAGAACACGCAGAACGAGCTGCAGAAGGTCGCCGACAGCATCGGCGACGCCTCCAAGAAAATCACCGACGGCACCGCCAGCGCGGACGACACGCGCAAATCCCTGAAGAAGCAGATAGCCGCCGCGAAGCAGTCGATCACCGACATGGCGAACACGTACGACACCACGATCAAGCCGCAACTCGACGAGCTGGGCAAGTCGATGAGCGATGTCGTCAAGCAGTCGGGGAGCGTCATCGACGGACTGGCCGCCACCGCCGCCAGCATGTCCGGCCTGTCCGGCGACATCACCGGCAGCCTGTCCGACGTGTAATCCTCGTTGGGCGACGCGGCGACCACCCTGAACGCCTCGGCCGAGAAACTCGACTCGCTCAACAAGCAGCTGACGGCGGTCGTCGGAGGCAGCGGCATGCCCGATCTCTCGCAGATCACGTCAACCGACCCCGATTCGATCGCCACGCTGCTGTCCGCCCCGGTCTCGGTGAACCGCATCGCGCTGTACCCGGTCGCCAACTATGGTTCCGCCATGACGCCGTTCTATACCGTGCTGTCGATCTGGGTGGGCGCGATCATCCTCGTCGCCATGATGAAGGTGTCGGTGTCCGACCGCGAGAAGGCGAAGGTGCTCGGCCTCGGCGAAACGCTGCCGATGGGCGAGACGATGGGCGTGAAGGATGCCGTGATCGCCGGACGGACCGCAGGGCCGGGCGCGATGCTCGACGTGCTGCGCAAGCCACGCCCCGAGTCGCCCGGCAACGCGCGACGGTTCGGCCTGCACCCGTATCAGGAGTATTTCGGGCGATACGCCATTTTCGGCGCGATGGCGCTGCTGCAGGGCACGCTGGTATGCCTGGGCGACATGTTCTTCCTCGGCGTGCAATGCGAGCATCCGCTGCAGTTCCTGATGGTCGGCTGGCTGTGCGCGCTGGTGTTCTCGCTGCTGATCTACACGCTGACCGTGTCGTTCGGCGACATCGGCAAGGCCATCGCCGTGGTGCTGCTGGTCATGCAGGTGGCCGGCTCGGGCGGTACCTTCCCGATCGAGACGTTGCCGCCGTTCTTCCAGACGATCTGCAAGTGGCTGTTGTTCCCGTACGGGGTCGATGCGATGCATTCGGCGATGGCGGGGTCGTTCGGCAACGAATACTGGGTGTCGATGGGCAAGCTGGCGCTGTTCATCCTGCCGGCGCTGCTACTCGGCCTGGTGCTGCGCAAGCCGGTGATGCGGCTGAATGATTGGATCATCCGCAATCTCGAATCCACCAAGGTCATGTGACGTGAGTCGGCGGGCGAGCGGTAGGCTGGCCGCGCGGGTGCGGCGGCCGGTAGCCGCCGGTTGCCGGCCGTCCGGCCGCCCGGCCGTGACGCCGGACGAAGCCGGTCGTTTCCCCGCCCGTCGCCGGCGTGAAAGGCGGTACAGTGGAGGCTATGCAAGTGAAGCTTATCGACGAGAACCGCTATGCAGACGAGATGCGCGAGACGGTGCTGCCCGCGCTCGCCACATGCCGGTCCGAAGGCTGGATGGCGCCGGCGGACGACGACGGTCTGCCGCCGCTGCAGCGTGCGGGCAAACTGCATTACGTGTGTTACGACGCGGCGAAATTCGACCGGTTGGGCGAGGACGGTGCCGCCGCCACATTCCGCGGTGCCGTGGTGATCTCCCACGGGTTCACGGAGTTCGCCGCGAAATATGCGGAGATGGTGTGGTACTTCCTGCTCGCAGGGTACTCGGTGTGCGTGTTCGAGCACCGCGGACATGGGTATTCCGCGCGTGACGTCGACAATTCGTCCCTAGTGTGGATTGATGATTGGCGGCGGTATGTGGCCGATCTGGCGAAATTCGCGGAGACGGTGGGCAAGGATTACGCGGATGGCCGTCCGCTGAACCTGTACTGCCATTCGATGGGCGGCGGCATCGGGGCGAGTGTGCTGGAGACGCATCCGACGCTGTTCGACAAGGCCGTGCTGTCGTGCCCGATGATCGCGCCGGTGACCGGTATGCCGAACTGGCTGGCGTCGGTGCTTGCCGGCGCGATGTGCCGGCTCGGGCTGGGACGGCACATGGTGTTCGGGCAGAGTGAGTTCACGCCGGAGCTGGATATGGCCGATTACGAGGGCGCGAGCGAGGCCCGCGTGCGCTGGTTCCAACAGCAGCGCATCGACGACCCGCATCAGCGGACGTACGCGGCGACATTCGCGTGGGTGCGGCAGGCGCTGCGACTGTCGCGTGCCGTGCAGCGGCCGGAGGCGTGCGACAATGTCGAGACGCCGGTGCTGCTGTTCCAGGCCGGGCGCGACGTGTGGGTGCTCAACGAGCCGCAGAACCGGTTCGCGCAGGAGGTCAACTCCGATGGAGGGAATGTGCGTGTGGTACGCATCGAGAACTCGCTGCATGAGATTTTCAGCATGCCCAATGCCGTTCTTGGGCCGTATCTGGAGCGGATTCTGGGCTTCTTCGGCTCATCTGAGATGCCGACGTTCTGATGGTTTGTGACGGATGCCGACCGGATGAGTCCGCAATGAAAGATGTCGTGAAACATGCCGTGAAACATATCGTGAAACAGTCGAAAACGCCGGCCGCCGAGTCGGCGCCCGAGACTGCATCATTCGAGCGTACGCCGAAAGCCATGCTGCTGGGCGCCGTGCTGGTGCTGCTTGGCGGTGTGCTGTGGGGCATCAACGCCACAGTGTCGAAATTGCTGATGGCCGACTATCACGCCGACCCGCTGTGGATCGCCTGCGTGCGCGAGCTCGCGGCCGGCGCGTTGTTCCTGGCCTGTGCCGGTGTGCGTACGCCGAAACTATTGGCAGGTGCGGTGCGCGACCGACGCTCCTACCCGATGCTGCTGCTCGCCGCGCTGACCTGCGTGCTGTTCGTGCAGGTCTCGTATCTGTCCGCGATCGACTGGACGAACTCCGGCACCGCGACCGTATTGCAGACGTTGAACCTGCTGTTCGTGCTGGCGTATGTGTGCATACGCGGGCGCCGCTGGCCGGGGCTGCGCGAGAGCATCGGCGTGGCGTTGGCGTTTACCGGTACGGTGCTGATCGCCACCGGAGGAGATCTTTCCACGCTGAAGCTGCCACTGGTCGGATTGCTATGGGGCCTCGCCGACGCGGCGTGTACGGCGGCGCTGTCGATTCTGCCGGCCAAGCTGGTAGCGCGATGGGGCAATCTTGCGGTCAACGGCATCATGTTCGTCATATCCGGTTTGGTGCTGACGCCGTTCGTCCGCCCGTGGGCCAGCGCGCCGCAGCTGGATTGGTTCGGCATGCTGCTGATGGTGTTCACCGTTGTCGGAGGCACGTTCGGCGCATATTGGCTGTTCCTGGCCGGCGTGATGCGTATCGGCTCGATGCGCGGCACAATGCTGGGTACCAGCGAGCCGATCGCCGCGACGATATCCGCCGTGCTGTGGGCCGGGGCGGTGTTCACGCCCACGGATTTCGTCGGCTTTGTGATGATCATTGTCATGGTGTTCCTCGTGCGCTAGCACGTGTGGCCCGCATGCCGACATACGGTCTCTCTCGCGTGCGACGCGCTTCACCGACTGTTTGCGTTCTTAAGTGCGCGCCGAGACGACAAGTCCGCGCACATAGGAACGTAAACAGGGCGATTTGCGTTCCTACGTGCGCATGGTCGTCGTTTTGGCGCGCACTTAAGAACGCAAAACCACGTTTCGCCCGCCAGGCCAGGCGTCGCGGGATGTGTGGATAGTGATAGGTGAGCATCCGAATGCATAGAACGGGGGCTGCCATGCATGAGTCATCGTATAAGGCCGGTTCGGGGCGACGTTATCAGTCCGGGCAGGGGCGTCCGGGTCGCGTTCCGCGGATCCTCGTCACTGTTGTCGCCGTAATCGCGCTCATCGTGGGCGGCCTCGCACTGGTTCGGGCCGTCGCACCCCATGCAATCGCGAAGCTGACAGCGGTATCCGTGCGCAGCCTGGCAATCGGCGCGGCGGCGCTGATCGTCGTCGCCATCATACTGATCGTCATGGCTCGCGTGGCTTCCCGACGCGGCAACCGAGTGAGCGTGCGCGGAACCGCAGGCGGAGCCATCGTCGCCGTCGTATTCGCCATCATGCTGACCGTAGCCGCGCTGCTGATCTCCAACCTGTTCAAGGACGGCATCGTCAAGCCGTCATCGCCCGACAAGTCACCTGCTCAGAGTGCGCAGAACATGCAACAATCAGTTGAGGAGGCTGGCATCTACTGCGAGTCCGGCTGGTCGGAACTCTCATCGCAAGGGTATCCGGGTGTGACGGACGTCGAGATATGCCTCAAGCCGCGCATCGCCTACGTCACGTTCGATAACGAATTCGCTGCCGACATGTACCGCGCGCCTTTGCGATACAAAATCATCGAGATGTTTGACGAGCAAGCGAACAGCACCATCTCCAAGGGAGACTGGCGGCTGTTGAGTGGCAAGAAATGGTCGGTGTTCAGCTACAGGACCATCATTGACAAGCTCCAGAAGCAGTGGGGTGGAACCGTCGAGAAAATAGGATGACGGCGGATGATCCGGGTGCGATGCAACCGCGGCACATGAGGCGCGGACGCGGTTCTCCGCGAAGGCTATGATGGAAACGTGAATGACGTCTCGAATCAGCCGGCAGCGAAGACCCCAGCCGAATCATCCTCCGAGTCCACCGAATCCTCCCGTTTCACACGCGGAGACAGCACGCTGACCACCGTAGGACGGATCGTCATGGTCTACGCGGTCGTCCAGCTGCTGATGGCGATCAGTGCGCTCGCGTCACTGTCCGGCCTTGATCCCGCGGCTTCCGTGCAAGTGATCGGCGGGTGGCGCATCGGCCTGCGCGTGGCATGGTTCACGCTCGGCCTGGTGTTCGCGGGCAATTGCGTGCTGTATCTGCTCGGCGGATGGCTCGGCCGCCGGGCCGGAGCGGACACGTCCAAATCCCGGCCGTTCATGGCACTGATGTGGCTTTCCGTGGTGACCACGCTTATCGGTCTGCTCGCCGCGCGGGCGACCACATCCGGCTGGGAGGCGTGGTTTTCGCTTCTGATCGCCGTGATACTTTCCCTATACGCGACCAAAGTCGTAAAGCGCAGCGCGCGCATCTGAGCGGTGACATCGGCGGCTGGCCTACAGACGAGCGAAACGCCGCCAATCGACGGTGCTGTGAGTGAACGCAACGCAAAGAAAAATCAGGTATGGTGAGACGCATGAGCGAGCAGAACAATCACGATACAACAAACAACTCCCGGCGCAACCCGGCCGCGGCGGACGGCCCGTCCATGCAGACGGCCTATTTCGCGGGCGGATGCTTTTGGGGGCTGGAACGCTACTTCCAGAACGTCGACGGTGTCACCGACACCACGGTCGGTTACGCGCAGTCGAAGGTCGAATCACCCTCCTATGAGCAGGTGTGTGCGGGCGTCACCGACGCCGCGGAGACCGTGAAAGTTGTGTTCGACCCAGCGCAGGTGACGCTGCGCACGCTCACACTGCTGTTCCTGGAGGTCATTGACCCGTTCTCGGTGGACCGTCAGGGCGAGGACAGTGGGCGGCAGTACCGCACCGGCATGTTCTTCACGGACGCGACGCAGCAATCCGTGTATATCGCCGCGCTGGAGCAGCTGGTCGATCGGCAGCCCGCCCGCCCGGCGGTCTTGGTCGAGCCGCTGCGCAACTTCTACCCGGCCGAGGCGCACCATCAGGATTATCTGATCGCCAATCCGGGAGGCTTCTGCCATATTCCGCTGGCCGCCATCGCGAACGTGAAACGGCGGCAGAAGTATGTGGAAAAGATCTGGGACCTGACGCTCGAACAGTTCGCGGTCACGCAGTGCGCGGCCACCGAGCGGCCGTTCGTCAACGCCTACGACGAGGAGTTCGAGCCGGGCATCTACGTGGATGTGGTCAGCGGCGAGCCGTTGTTCTCATCGCGCGACAAATTCGATTCCGGCTGCGGTTGGCCGGCGTTCTCCAAGCCGATCGCGGACGAGCTGTTGACCGAGCACGCGGATCATCGCATCCCGGGGCGCGACCGCATCGAGGTGCGGACGGCCGACACGCAGATCCACCTCGGGCACGTGTTTGACGATGGGCCAGCCAACCGGGGCGGTTTGCGGTACTGCATGAACTCCGCCGCGCTGCGCTTCGTGCCGCGCTCGCGCATGGAGGCGGAAGGCTACGGCGACTGGTTGCCTGCGGTGGATGGCGAATAGCCGTTCAGAGAGCCGTTGCGCGCCTTTTCCTCCGCGCCAGCCATCGCCGCCATTGGCCATGGACTAGCGCAACGGTCGCGATGAGACTGGCCGCCGCAGCCAATCCCAGAGAATACACGAATCCCGGAGTGCTGAAGCCGTGGGCGATCACCAGGGCGTTGGAACCGATGCAGATCGCCGCGAACGAGGCGAGCGTCGCGATACGCAGCCATGGCACCCAGCGCGCCGGGATTCTTGCGACGGCGAGATACAACGATGCGATAACGACGACTTGCAGGCATGATGCAGCGACGAATTGCCACAGCATCGCCGGATCATGCAGAAATGCGGTTTCGGGGAACATTCTGATGATTTCGCGGATGGTGTTCGGCAGGCGCCACCATTTGAGCCATACTAGCCAAGCGTCCACTGCCACTGCGATGCCCCACGCCAATCCTGTGCGCAGGCGCAGCTGTGGCGACGCGCGTCGGATGCTGCTCTTGGCGATGAGCGTAGATTCTCTCATCGTCGGCTCCTTCGAAGGCGAATCAGGTATATCGCACATTGTGAAGGCGCGGTTGCCGCGAATCGCCGCCAAACCTCATACGAACGGGCAGACTTTTCGCGGGAAGGGGCAGCCATCTGCGTTTCAGGGGGTTGATTTCGTGTTCGCCAAACGTCTATCTACGTTTCGAGGGGTTGCCAAAACGCGATGCCCGGGGTATTGAGCGCCAATCGCCATTGGAATCATGCGGTTTTGGGGGTGCTTATACTTGGCCACCAACCCCTCGAAACGCAGATAGATGTTCGGATCAAACCGAATCGCCCCCTCGAAACGCAGATAGCCTTCTGACAGCGCTTATCTGCGCAATCTCTCACCCGACAAGGTGCCGGTACAGCTCAGGATCCAGCGGCCGCGCAAGTCTCAGTGTGGAGAGCGTGACCTTCACCGTACCGTTTCCGGCCGCGTTCGGCTTGGTGGTGAGCGTCGGATTGTCAAACGCGGCGACGTGCCCGACGTAATAGTATTTGCCGTCGGCCTCTTCCGCCTTGCGCATGACGAACAGCGGAACGAAATGCGTACGGCCCCAGTCCGGTCCCACACCGCTCAGCGCCCACTGGAATTCGGGAGATTGCGGGGTGCGCCCGTTCTTGCTGAAGTACTTCATCTCCTGTGCGTTCAGGAACTCGTCTTCGTATTGGCTGGCCGCGTACTTCACGAAGATGGGCATGGTGTTGGTGTCTTTGTCGAGCAGGTACCCGCCTACGTTCTGAGGCGTGTTCTCCTTCTTCCATCCGCACAGTCGCATGACGTCGGCCATGGAGTATTTGCGCTCATACAGGAATGCATGGTCGAAAGCGCGTCGCCGGCTCTGCGCCTCCTGGAACAGGTCTCGGCAATTGGCCAGACCGGTGCGCAGCGTGTCTGCGAGAAAGATGCGGAACGTGCGATTTTCGGCGAGCATGTTGACGAAGCCGGAGCTTAAACGATAGGCCGGTTCGCCCTGATCATCGTCGGCCAGCGTCTCCACCAGTGGCAGGTTCCCGAAACGTTTGCGATTCGGTCCGGTGAAGTATGAGTAGTCAAGCACGCTGATAGCGGAGTCGAACTGCGCATCCGAGAGATCAGCCTGTGGGAAGTCCGCACGGATCGCATCAAGCAGCGCATCTCGACTGATTGGCGCGGATGCGTTCCAGCTGACAGGAGTCTCGTCATCCAGGCGCTCTTCGGCAAGCCGACACAGCCGTTCGAGGATGGCCAACTCATGAGGGCGCAGCCCGGGCAGCAGCAATTCCGTGGCCATCTTGAGGACCGCGTCTTCGGTGTCGGTTACCGGGTCCAGCTGATCCTCAAATGTTGTCTCGTGGTTCTTGCCGCCGCCGAGGCTCTTCTCGCGCGATCGCACGAAATCGAGGTAGTTGCTGCGCTTCGTGGCCAATGTATACGGCAAGGAAGGATCGTAGGCGTAGATATCCATGAGCATCGGAATGCGGCCGAGCTCGTATCGCACCTGCCGGTATTGTTCCGATAGCTTCTTCATTTCGGACCAGTTGGCGGTGTCCAGTGATTTCAGCACGCGTTCCTTGGCGATCGGGTCGAAGCTTATGGAGGACAACCCGATCGATTTGCGCTGCAGGTTCTTGCGCGCGCGGTCGCGGTCACCGGTGTTGCCGTACAGGGCCACGGGGATCAGGTAGTTGTTGTTGTAGTTGCCGATAAAATCGATGACCACGACGCTGTCCTTGTACGGGAACTTGCGCAGTCCGCGGCCAAGCTGCTGGGTGAATATGATGCTGGACTCTGTGCTGCGCAGCATCACGATCTGGTTGACGGCGGGGATATCGACGCCCTCGTTGAACATGTCGACGGTGAACAGGTAGTCGAGTTCGCCGTCGGTGAGCCGCCGGACGTATTCGTCGCGTTTTTCCTGCGATAACGGCTTGCCGTTGACGTCTTTGCTGGTCACCGCTGCCGTGCGATAGGGGCGTTCCGCTTGCTGGTTCCAATGCTCGTTGAACAAGCGGGACAGCTCGTGCGCCTCCTCCTGCCTGCTGCAGAACACCAGCCCGGTGACGGGGATCCCGAATTGCCCGTATTCCTGCAGCTTGTCGATGATATAGCGCACGCGCTGCTCGGTGGCGAGCTGCCCGATCTCGTATTTGAGCTGTTTCGACTCCTTCGCGTCGAGCCCCTGTGAAACATCGAGGCGGTGCATGTCCTGGTCCGGGTCCTCGTCGGAACCGAGATATTCTGCGACGCCGTAATAATGGAACGGGCAGAGCATGTTTTCGTCCAGAGCCTTCTGCAGCCGGATCTCATAGGCGATGTTGTGGCCGAACAACTCGAAGATGTTGATGCCATCGGTGCGTTCCGGTGTGGCGGTCATGCCCAGCATGAAGTCGGCGTCCCTGAAATGGTCGATGACGCGCTGATACCCTTCGGCGCCCGCATGATGAACTTCGTCGACAAGAACGTAGTCGAACTCGTCAGAGGCGAATTGCGCCAGTGCCTCCGGCTGGCGCATGGTCTGCACCGTGGCGAACACGTAGCGCCGATCCTGTTGTTTGCTGGTGCCGGTATACAGTCCCAGTTCGGATTGCGGACAACCGAGCACCTTTTGGTAGGATTTCATCGCCGCTTTGAGGATCATTTGCTGCTGGGCGATGTACAGCATGCGCCGGGGCCGGTACTCACGCACGTCGAACGCGGAAAGATAGGTTTTGCCTGTTCCCGTGGCCGACACGATGATCGCGCGATGCTCCCCTTGCTCGCGTAGTTTCTTCAGGCTCGCGAGGGCTTCTTTCTGCATGGCGTTCGGCTGGATCTCACGGCCTTCGAGGGACTTCAGAATGTCGCGCCGTGGCGGCGCGTACTTCTTGAAATCCTCCTCATACTGTTTGATCCATTCCTCGGTGAGTGGCTTGGAATCGGCGATCTGTGAGTCGATTTCATCTCGCACCTGCGCGACCAGTTCGCCATTGGCGAGGGATGAGACCTTGAGATTCCATTCGCGTTGAGTGTTCAATGCGGCGCCGGTAAGATTCGAACTGCCGACGAACAGGTCGTAGTACGGGGTGCCGTTGCGCATGCGGCGCGAGAATACGTATCCTTTGGGATGGAACGGCTGCCCTTGAGCGACTGATACTGAAGAGTCGGAGCCTGCCCACACGCGGACGTCCACGCCTGCCGTCCGCTGTAGGTGAAGCAGTTCCCAGAAAGCGCGTGGGTCGTTGAAATGATTCTTCGTCGACGTGATCAGTCTGCTGACCTGCTCGGGCGCATTGGCATGATGACTGCGGAAGTCCTCGAACAAACTGAGTATGGCATCAGGAGAGACGAAGGCGGTGGAGATGTCGAAGGAATCGCTGTTCGTGAGCGCATCGCTGATTTCATCATGCATGGTGAGGTCGCCTGGGCGGTTCGAAATCAGCGTTGGCTTATAGATTTCGGGGGCGTCCTGCCGGGGTTCGATCAGTCCGGAGATGACGCTTTCCAGCACGGAATGCGTGGCATCGGTTTTGAGGTCTGACTGCGGGTTGAGTGATTCTCGCGTATTCATGGCCGGCTCGGTTCCTCGGAGGTGCCCGACGTTGTCTGGGTGAGGAAGCGCATGCCTGCGATGATGCCGACGGCCGTACGGTCGACCGGAGCCCAATTCAGCTGTGGCATTGCGGAAGGATCCAGCCAACGGATGTCCGTGTGCTCGGTCAGCCGTGGCATGCCGTCGATTAGGTGACAAATGAATGTGATGAGTCGGACCGTGCCGAAGTCGTAGGCGTACTCGCTGGTGCAAACCTCATCGGCGACCTCGATCTCACAGAGCAGTTCTTCTTCGATCTCCCGATGCAATGCCTGACGAGCCGTCTCGTAAGGCTCTATTTTCCCGCCGGGGAATTCCCAATATCCGGCGAGAGATTTTCCCGGTCCGCGTTGCGCGCATAACACCGCTCCATCGCGTACGATCGCCGCACCCACAACGTTGATGATCTTGGCATGAGAGTCCATGGTTACCCAGGATGCAACGGCGGCGTTTGATAATGCGATTGTGCGGACGGGTGTCATGAGCGGCATGTGAAGTGATTGCAATTGCTGTCGGAAGTTTCAGCTACTGAAAGTTTGACACAAACCGCTCGGCAAATACCACCAACAGCAGGTATGACCGCGGCGCCGCGGTTGGAGGTCGGCTGCCCGCGATCCTTCAGCGAGACGCCAGCACAACCGTCACCATGGCAGCTGCGCCGCGTCGCTGTCGGACGAAGGGGCCGCAAGATTCGCATCGCTCGTGTAGCTCGTGCCCGGCTCCGGTGCGACGGTCTCATGCGGATCCGGAATCGCTGCGGCTGCGCTGGCTGTGCTCGCGCCCGTGCTCGCGCCCGCGTCACCTTCCAGTCCTCTGGCCACCTCATCGAGAAAATCGTCGACTTCGTCGATGTCGTATCCCCCTCTGAAACGCACATTGCTGAAGGTCTTCTCCTTGATGCGCCTTGCGAGCGAGTGGTCGCCGGTCGCCATGCGGTCGACGATTTCGTCAAGGAAGTCGTCGACCTCTCTGGTGCTATACCCTTCCTTGAACCGCACCGTAGTGAACGTTCTCGATGTGATGGTGTCTGCGCTGATCATGACTGATCCTGTCTGTCGCTGGATATCTCGCACTTCCACTCTACTCTCGCCTCGCTTGTAAGAATTGCGATTATGGAAGCAGCATTGAAGCCCGCCGCGCCCTCTGCCGTCACGGTGGTGATCACCAGCTGCAATCAGGGAGCGCTCATCCGTGAAGCAGTCGAATCTGCGCTCGCCCAGACGATTCGTCCCGATTGCGTCATCGTCGTTGATGATGGCTCCGACGATCCGGCCTCCATCGCAGTGCTTGATGGGCTCGCCGAACTCGGTGCGCCAGGACGCGACGGTACCGCTCCCGCCGGCCAGTTTGCGCCGGTCCTCGAAAAATCATCCCTATATCAATTCCCGTCCTGCCCACCTACAGGACGGGACGATTCACCTGCTCGACGCTAGACTGAAGATGTCAATCGCAGTCAAACCAAAGGCGGTCATATCATGATTCTCGTCACCACCACGCCGTCGGTCGACGGTTACGTCATCAATAGCTATCAGGGCATCGTGTTCGGTGAAGTGATTTCCGGCGTCAACATGTTCAAGGATATCGGCGCCGGCCTGCGCAACATGTTCGGCGGACGCAGCCAGGGCTATGAAGAGGAGCTGATGAAGGCGCGCAACGAGGCGATTCTTGAGATGCAGCAGCGGGCCGAGGCAATGGGTGCGCACGCCGTGGTCGGTGTGGACATCGACTACGAGGTGCTTGGCGCCGACAACGGCATGCTGATGGTCACCGCGTCCGGCACCGCCGTGCAACTCGCCCGCCGCGGCTGAACTGTGCCGGCACCAGCTTGTGTGCCGGCACCGGCGTTCGGCGAAACATCGCACGGCGACGGTATCGTAAAGCGTTGCGCCGCGAAGCGCGACGGATGATACCGGTGGAAAGGACCGTGTGATGACTCAACCGCAGGCATATGCAGTGACCGAGGGTGACGGGTTGCCCGTGGTGTTCGTGCATGGCATGGGCGTGGACCACCGTTCGCTGATGCTGCTGGATGAGGCATTCTTGTGCCCGGAGTCGGGCGCTGCCGCGTCGCGGTCGCTGAAGCGCATATATCTGGATTTGCCGGGGTTCGGCCGCACTCCGGCACTGCCGGCACGCGCGTGCGGTCTGCCGGAGATGGCCGACTGGCTGCAGTCCGCCATCGACGATCTGGTCGGCGCGGGGGAGCCGTTCGCGCTGGTCGGCAATTCGATGGGCGGTGCACTCGCCCGTGAGATGGTGGCTCGCGAGCCATCGCGGGTTCGCGGGCTGGCATTGATCGCCCCGGTGGTGGATCCGCGGCGCACTCGTCGTCATGTCGCCGAGCATGTGATCACCGAGCCGAATCCGACGCTGATACACGCGCTGCCTCAGGATCAGACGTTCGATTTCGTAACCATGGGCGTCAACCAGTCATTCGCCGCGTGGCGCCGCTATCAGTCATATATTTTGCCGGGCATCCGTCTGTGCGACCGTGACGCCTGCGCCAGATTGGACGCCCGTTATTGGCTGAATGACGACCCGGAGCGCGTATTCGGCACTTATGCCGGGCCGACCCTGTTCGTCACCGGACGACGGGATCAGATCGTTGGTTTTGAAGATCAACGGGCCCTGTTGTCGCATTATCCCGACGCCACGTTCGTCACGCTGGATGATGCCGGCCACAACGCGCACATCGACCAGCCCGAAGCGGTGATTCGTCTGCTCCGGGAGTGGGCCGGCCGGCTGTGACGGTAGGCGTCCACGCGATGCCGGGCGCGGCACGACGTATGACACGCGCTACACTGGCGCCCATGACCGGTAAAATCGAAGCCTACGACCATCTGCCTGAAACGGCTCGTGCGATACGCGAGCAGGTGTTCATCCGCGAGCGTGACTGGCGGCCTGAATTCGACGAGTGGGATGCCGTGGCCGTTCATCTGCTGGCGTTCGACGGGAATCGGACCGTGGCGACATGCCGATTCTATGCGGATCCCGACCATTCCGATCAGCCGGGAAGGTACGTGATCGCGCGTCTCGCCGTGCTGTCCGACGCGCAAGGCCGCGGTATCGGCTCCCAACTGCTGGCCGACGCCGAACGCCGTATTGCGCACAGTGGAGGAACCATCGCCGCGGTACATTCGGAGAACGACCACTACAAGTTCTACGAGCGGCGTGGATATCAACTCACCGACGAACTCTACGACGACGGCCGCCACGGTTGGCTGATCAAGGCGCTCATATGATGCAACTTACGGGTTGAAATAGCCGAGATCCGTGATTCCCCGTGCGAAATCGCCGTTTTCGGGCCCGAAAGCGACATTTTTGCACGGGGAATTGCCCAGAACGGCGATTTCAACCCGTAATTGGTGGATTCTAGTGGTGGTTGCAACGCCTGTGTTGTTTTGTTGGTTTTAGGTTAGTTGCTGGTGTCGAGTAGTTCGATGATCTTCTCGCTTGGTTTCATGAAGCCGAGGGTTTTGCGTGGCCGGTCGTTGAGTTCCTCGGCGACCGTGTCGAGGTAGTTGATATGGCCTGTTTTTTGTTCCGCTTTTCCTCTAACTCGATGGGAGATGATGGAACCATGGCAAAGGGCACTCGATACACTCCGGAGTTCCGGGCGAAGGCCGTCAGGTTGCTGGCGGAGTCCTGGTCGTCGTATTCGTCGGAGACGAAGCGGTCCGCGCAGGAGGCGATGGCGGAGTTGAAGCGGCTGCGGGCGGAGAACACGGAATTGCGCCGGGCGAACGAGATATTGACGACGGCTCCGGCTTTTTCCGCGGCCGGGCTCGACCCGACACGGCGTTGATGGCCGCGTGCATCGACGAATACGGGAACCGTTTCAAGGCCGGGCCGATCTGCAAGGTCCTGTCCGAAGCGCTGGACTGCGGTTTCCTCACGCCGCGCGGCTACCGCATGTTCAGGCCAGGACCCGTCAGCCGCATGCGGGCGCGCCACGAGGCGCCAGCCCGCGATGTCATGGACATCCATGCCGGCGGGTTCTCCGCCGTGTACGGATGCCGCGAGGTGCGGCATGGGCTCATCGGCAAGGGCCGGGATCCCGGGGAAGCGGGCCGCGACCAGGTGATGGACATCATGCGCGGGCTCGGCATGCGGGGCGTCAGGCGTGGAAAGACGCTCCGTCGCCACCAAGCCCGCGAAGGGCACGGGCGGCAGGCCCGACCTGGTGGACCGCAAGTTCGAGGCCGAGGCGCCGGACCGGCCGCACGTGGCCGGCATCACCTACGGGCGCATGACCGACGGGCGCTCCGCGTATACCGCATCCGTCACCGACATGTTCGCCAGGCGGATCGTGGGCCGGGCGTGCGCCACCACCATGAACACGGAGGAGCCGCCCCTGCAGGCGTTGGAGCAGGCGATCGCGTGGGCCGCGTCGCGCGGCGGGACCGACGGCCTCGCCCGCCACGGCGATCATGGCGTGCAGTACACCGGCACGGTGTACTGCACGCCAGGGTGATGGAATACGGCATGCTGCCGTCGACCGGCACGGTCGGCGACTCCCGCGACAACGCCATGGCCGAATCCGCCGACGGCGCGTACAGGACCGGTCTCGTCTGGCGGCGCAAGCCCTTCCATGATCCGAAGGACCTGGGGCCGGCGACGTTCCGGCGGGTCTCGTGGCGGAACTCGAAACGGCTGCACCGGCCCCTGGGCTACGGGACACCGGAAGCGGTGGAAACCGAGTATTATACGAATCAAGCGTCGCAAGCCGCCTCACTATAAAGGCGAAACAAAAACCAGGCCACTTCATAATGTTTGGAGGGTTTGTTAAGCTCTTACGCCACTGCGGCGGTTTCACTCGTCTTGCCTGCATCGATGGCTTTGAGCCGCATCTGGTCCACGGTGTCGGCGACTTCGTTGAGTCATTCGGGCCAGAGTCCGGCGTATACGTCGAGTGTGATGCTCGCCGTGGCATGGCCAAGCTGTTTTTGGAGGGTCTTGACATCCGCGCCGCAGGCGATGGCGATGGACGCGTAGGTGTGACGTAGGCTGTGGATGTTCACAGCCTCGCCCTCCATGCCCGCGTTGCGCACGCTGGGATACCAGATGCGTGTCCTCCAGCTCTGGTCGTGGATGCATCCGCCGCGTTTGGCCCGGAACAGGAACTCGTTCTTGCTTTGTCCGGCGGTCTGCTCCTCCAGTTGGGGAATGAGAGACTGCGGCAGGGCGATGGTCCTCGCCTCACCGTTTTTTGCGTGCCGAGTTGCATCCTGCCTTCCCCGTCATCGGACCATGTGCGGCGGATGCGGGCTTTGCGGTTCCTGAAGTCGAGATCCTGAATCTGCAGGGCGAGCACTTCGTTGATGCGCACGCCGGTGTAAGCGAGGAATCGCACCAGCAGTTCGACTTCCGGCACGGTGAGGAACACCATGTCCTCGTCCTTGGACACAATCTGCGGTATGGTGACCAGCTTGGCCGGGTTCTCCGGATCCACTTGTTGGTGATGGCGTATTCGAACACCGCCGCCATGACGACCTTGACGATGCTATGCAGGGACTCAGCGGCCGCGGCTTCTTCTTGCCGGACAGCTGGGCCTTATACCCGCCCTTGGAGAGTTTGTTCACCCATGATTGGAGTTCGTTGGATGTGATTTCGAGCAGCGTCTTATAGGTGTCGTCGAATCCACCGGTGGCGGCGATGGCGATGATACCGAACAAGACGGATGCGGAAAGGTACACGGGTCCGACGTATCCGCCGGGAATATACTTCTTGAACACCCGAACGAACGCGGGCACGATCAACGCCACGAACCCGGACCCGAGCGTGATCACGGTGCCGATATCCGCATGATGCTCCTTAGACGATGTAGGCGGCCTCCGGCATCGACGCCTACGAAAGCGGGTTCGGCATCAGAAAAAGACTGGGTCGGACGCCGGCGCTAACCCATCAACGCGCGCGGATAAGACCCACGTTTCTTTACTTAACCCAGAAGCCCCACTCCCCGAGCGGAAGTAGGGCCGCCGGTCGGGCTGACAGGATTTGAACCTGCGACATCCTGTTTTCGCGGGGTGTTTCTTTGTTGAATTGGCTGGCTCTTGTTGAGCCTAATATCGTTGGAAAATGGCGGTTTCCGGTTCTTGGTTGTCTTTGTTGAGACGACTGGGATTGGCTCACCGTGACGGTCATTGTTACTGGTTTTTTACTGGAATTGACCATCATGGCGGGGATATCGCCCGGCGTGTCGACGCGCTAATTTCGGAATTCTAAAAAGCTTTCAGACGAGGTGGCGCCGTTTCATCGCAACCGGGGTTAGAACTCTCCCAAGGTGTCTTCCAAGGCATGCCCATCATCAGGCTTCAAACCAAGACGGTTTATCTTCTCACGCAGTTTGTCAAAGTAGTACGGATCTCCCAGATCCTCCACGGTCGGATAGTCGTCAGCCAGCTCAATCAGCTCGCTTGCGTCTTCCGGCCAGAGCATGCGGGCATCGAAAACGCCTTCTAGCATGCTTGCTCCATCAGGATCTAGCGTTGGGTCATCAACAGGCCAATCTTTGCATCCCATGACACCCTCCGTGGCTATCGTGGTACACAAAGTTACATCACAGGCATGTGGATTCCCAAATACACCGCGTTTTTAGCTCAAATCGAGTCCTGGTTCGCATATGATGGGCACATGTACGAGAAAAACAGTTATGCCCCATATGGCATGGAATACACGAGCCGCTCAGATCTCGCCGATTTGATGACTAAGAATAACTTCACCACCGAGGCGCCGATAAGTTTCCTCATGTACATCGATGAAGTCCTTAAAAAGCCGACCGTGCTGATAGAAGGCATTCTTAATGATAAGAAACAACTCAGCACTCACCAAGCCTATGTGCCTCTAGCAGAGGTATTCGGTGCAGATCCTTGCAATGTGGGCTTTCGTTTTGAAGAATCTTTTGAAGGATATGACAAATATGCTACGAACAAAGCGAATCGTTCCGATGTAGTCGTAGTAGATCGTGAGACTGGTGATCATAAGTCCGCTTTTGAAGTGAAGCTTGTAGTCGTCCCAAACTCCGGTACCGCGCGAAAATCCCATGACGACCAGAGTTGTGAAATTGTGGTGCGCCCACCCAGCATCGAGCAGCTTACGTTTTCGATAGCTGACACCTATGGCAAAACGGGAATGGAAGAACTGCGCAAAATCATTGTCAAATTCCTTGGTGATAGCATTCAGTACTTCAAGTGGGAAGATGAATCCTTTATGCTTCGCCGCCTTCCCCAGATAAGGGAGGCTGCGGAGGCGATAGCAAAAGCAAAACTTGCACAGCAAAAGCCATTTGCCATCACAGGACTTTGGCGAACACAGGGGCAGCGAGGTCTGTTGGACGAAAACTGTTTCGATTCATTTGTGTGGACAAATCTCGCTTTTCTCCAGCTGTTTCTTGTCTCAGCAGCAAATAGAAATGACCCGAATGCCGAAATCACACGCCCAGAACGTTCGTTGATTTGGCTTGTGCGTTCGCTCTATGATTATGCGTGCCAAGGTAAAGTAAAGTTCGACTGGGCGCATTCAGCCATTACGTACAATCAGCAGACCGACAAGGCCGGCTCATTTGCTGGTAATATACCTTTCCAATTCATGAATGGGCCAAGACTGCGGAAGCCTGCGATACCTCGTGACCAGCTTGATGATGTCATACCAATGGAAGCTTTGGATCTATTCATGCCGGAACGCAGGCTAGACGCAACGCTGTTTTACGGCGCACAGATAGAGAAGGCCCGTGAGTTTGGGAAGAATCAGCCTAATCGGCATGGGGCAGAAAATTAGGCTGTGAGATTGTCAGCTAAATAGGATCTCACGGAGGCTCCCACATACTTCGCGAGATTAACAGGCACAGCATTGCCTATTAGCTGCTCCACGTCTGTTTTGCTCCCAAGAAACTCAAAATCTTCGAACGTCTGTATACGGGCGCGTTCCACTGTAGTAAGTGGCCTCGCTTCAGATACAGGTGCAGCGTCACCTGGATGGCCGGGATAACCCTGCGGTACGGGACGATTCACTCCTCGTATCGTAGGGGATGGCTCGTCTATCGAAAAAACAGCACGACGCGCATATGAACGCGGATGGCGATAATAGTACTGAGTTCCTAAAGACTCTCCAAAGTAATTTCTGACAGTCATCGGTCTGTCTGAGAGATGTGCGGTGAGATATTCCTCAAATTCATTGTCCATGTTGCCGTTAAGGAAACCAACCGTAATAAGACGTTTTCGGGCTTGTGGAACACCGCAATATGCAGCGTTCAAAACATGTTCGGTGATACCGTAGCCCGCCTCAGTCAAAATTTCAACGGCATGGCGGAATGCGGTGGCAGTTTTCGCTCTCGCGACATTCTCCATGACAAAAAAACTTGGTCTGAAATGTGCAACTATAGTGGCATATTTTTCAGTTAAATCAGCTCTAGCGCCTTCTTTTCGTTTTCCGGCACTGGAAAAATCTTGGCATGGAGGCCCTCCTATAATGCCGTCGAAGCAAAAGCCGGAGGCCTCTATTGTCCTTATCGTCAAATCAACATCGGACAAATCGAGTTTGTATGCCCGCTCTGGCAGGTTGTGGTTATATGTCCTAATAGCGGGATCCCAATTATCATATCCAGCTAGCACATTATATCCCGCATTGCGAAAACCTCGCGACAGGCCGCCGCAACCAGCAAATAGGTCAATAACAGAGGGTCCGTCAGGCTCAGGCTCACTCTGAGAAACACGCTTCTCCGATGGGGCATAAAAGCTTTTCACGTCTCCGGCTCTCCAAACTGCCCCTCCATTGATGTTCTCGGCCGTAGGCGCAGGGACCTGATGCCTCTTTTTAAGCGTCCGAACTGTCGCGGGTTTAACTCCCAAATAGTCTGCCAAGCGTTGCACGTCATACAACCCCGTGTTCTCTTCAGGCGGCACGTCAGGGTTCTGTGGCATACGAACTCGTCTTTTAGTCATGGATGAATAATATCATCGATGCCGACTTTTGGCGCCCATGCGTGTCATCTAAAGACATCGTTAGATTGGCTGTCGTTTAGCCTTATTGCGGAGAGTACATACCTACCCAAACATATAAGCCCCTTAATCCACGCTGTGAGCAAGAACGAATCAAAGGGGATTATATGGCATAACGCTTCTCCCTCTATACTGGTTAGCTTTTGCTTAGCTTTCCGTCGAAAGCCTGGTTGACGAGCGTGTACACGGTCTGGGCGACACCCACTACTCCAGCGAGTACGATGCCCCATGTGTAGGTGCCGTCGAATCCGCCGGTGGCGGCGATGGCGATCACACCGAACAGGATGGACACGGCGAGGGAAACGAGTCCCACGTATCCGCTGGGAATATAGGTTTTGAACGCCTGCACGAGTGCGGGCGCGATGAGTGCCACGAGTCCGGACGCGAGGGTGGTTGCGGTGGAAATATCCATGGGTTTTTTCTCCTTGGGTTGATGATGAAAGGTGGCCTCCGGCATGGTGCCGAAGGCCACGGTGAGTTTGGTCAGTAGCGGAGCCGTTGGCCGGGGTAAATGAGGTTGGGGTTGGCAAGGTTGTCCAACTGGGCGACGTGCTGCCAGCCATTGGCTCCGAAGATTCCGCTGAGCGTTTCGCCGCTCTTGACGACATGCACGCGGCTACCCATGGCCGTGGACCCGCTGACAGCGATTGCCTTACCACGGTAGGTGACGATGTTGCCCGGATAGATCAGGTTGAGGTTGCCGGACGGAACCCTCCATGCGGACAACGGCCACAGGCCAGTTCGCGTTGCTATGCCGGACATGGTGTCGCCGCTGCGCACGGTCACGCTCACGTCCTTCGCAACCGAGGCGGGCGCTGGAACGGACGCACTGGCGGAGGTCACGCCGAGTCGCCGGTTGACGATCTGTATGACGCGCTCGTAGTTCGCACTCAGCGCGGGCTTTGCGGGTTTGGCCGTTGCCGTAGTCGCCGCGGATCGTGGCCGTCGCCAGCGCCTCGTAATCCACGCTCGGAACGGAGGGACGCGGCGCGGGAGAAGGCCTGACGGCGGTGCCGTTGGGGGTTGGCGTACTTGTCCCACTGCCAGGCTTCGCCACGGAACACGTTGAGATCCAGCGGGCCAGCGTATCCGGGCAGCCGGCCGTTGGAAGTGTATTGGCGCATGGCCTCGCCATATGCGCCATACTTCCACGGGCGGGTCTGTCATCCTGTGGCCGCGTTGGAAGCGTATTGCGCCACCCACAGTCCGCACTTGGCCCTCACATCGGAGGGAATCTGCCAAATCGCGGATGCTTGCACGTAGACTATGGGCCACACGCCGGTCATCGCGTGCACGCGCCGGACGAATTCTCGTACCCAGTTGCCGTTGCCCCATGCGCCGTTCTGGTAGGATTCCCAATCCAATACCAGCACCGCGCGGCCCACGTAAGATCGCGTGTGGTTGGTGAAGTGGTTGGCTTCGGCGGTGGCGTTGTTACCGCCGGCGTAGTGGTAGAGGCCGAGTTTCTTGCCGGTGTCCAACGCGCCCTGTGCCTGTACACGCCATGCGGTGTTGACGAACCCGGTGTTCTGGGTGACCTTGGCCACGGCGAAGTCGGCCTGCACCTGGCGTGTGATGCCGGCCGGCTGCCAGCCGGACACGTTGATGCCGTTCATGTCCACCATCGCGGATGGCACGACCATGACCATGACCAGCAACGCCACCAGCAGCGTGGATATTCGTTTGAGTATTCGGGACATATGTTGTCCTTCCGAAGGCGTTGCGCGAGCGCCGGCCTGATACCAAGGCGCGGCGGCGCTTGTTCCACGTGTGCATGAACATCACCCAGCCCACCGGGATCAAGCCAAGGTCCGGGGCAGGCAAACAACTGCGGAAGGTCGCCGTCGCCTTGAGCCGCGTGACGGACACGGATGCCGCGGCCGCATGGCCCGCCTCCTACAGCCAGTGGGGGCAAACGTACGACGCGTCCCTTGACGGGAAGGGCACGTACGCGGACGGCACCATCGCCGACCGGCACCAACGCCTCGTCAGAGCCAGACGCATGATCCGCGAACGTATCCCGCGAGAACCACCTGTTCACGTTCCCGGGACCGACCAGGGGTCGCACCACGCCGATCCCGGCGGCGGACAGCCTCATCGAGTCATGGAACGGGTGGATCCGCGGCATGCTCCGCCACCACCGGGGATCAAGCCTGTTGCGCCGAATCAAGGCGACCTGCCGGCGGTGCCATCAACACGCCCGACAGCCCAGACCAGCCTCATGGCTCATGACCAACGCCATCAGCGACCAGCAGATCGAGGAACTCTGCCGCAAAGCATGGGAACACAGTCCGCAAGGCGCATACGAAACCTACGGCATCCCCAACCGGTACGTCACCGGCATCGGCCGGAACGAATTCCACACCCGCGTAAGATACCCCAACACCACCGACTAACCCCATACCCCCAGACACACATTTTGGACAATAACCCCACATTTCCCGGTATCCGGCATATATGAGAAAACCCCGGAGTGTTGGCGTTCCAACGTTTTCCGGGGATTCTCCATACGTGCGAGTGGGGGGAGTTGAACCCCCACGAGCATACACTCACTGCCACCTGAAGACAGCGCGTCTACCATTCCGCCACACTCGCAGACAAAGAGATAACTTACCAGCGATACGTGGATAATGCAATTCGGCGTGTCGCGGTGGGGCGCCGTAATGATTGTCGCGGCGGGTGCTGCGGTGATTGCTGCGGTGACGCCCGCCGCAAGCACCCGTCGCAGCGCTCCCTCACCTCACCCGCGCGGCCCGTTCGCATAGAAGCGGGCAAGCGACTCGTCGCGGAATTCGTCGAAGTAACCGCCGTCAATCGAGGCACGAATATCGTCCAGCAGCTTTACGAAGAAACGTTCGTTGTGGATCGTCGCCAGCGTGAACCCATTGAATTCGCGGGCGCGCAGCAAGTGGTCCACATATGCGCGCGTGTAATGCTGGCACGTGTAGCAGTCGCACCCCTCCTCAAGCGGGCCGAAATCGAACTTGTGCTGGGCACGCTTGACGTTGTAGCGCCCGTCGCGCGTGAAAATCGCCCCGTTGCGCGCGCACCTTGCGGGTGCAACGCAATCGAACGTGTCGCCGCCATTCTCCACACATGCGAAGATGTCGTCGACCGAGGCGATGCCCAGCACGTGCCGTGGCCGGCTTTCCGGCATCGCGTCGCAGATCCACGCGCACGTGTCTGCGATGATACGCTTCTCGATCGCGCCGCCGATGCCCACACCGTCGAAGTCCAGCGAGGCGATCTGCTCGGCCGCATGCCTGCGCAGGTCCTCATAGTTCGCGCCCTGCACCACGCCGTACAGTGCCTGGTACGGTTTGCCCAGCCGCTCCTCGGTCAGCCGCTGGTGCTCGGCCACGCAACGCTGCGCCCAACGGTAGGTGCGTTCCACCGAGGCTTCCTGATACGAGCGCGTGTTCATCAGCGTCGTCAATTCGTCGAACGCGAACATGATGTCCGCGCCGATTTTATGCTGGATGCCCATCGAGATTTCCGCGGAGAAACGATGACGGTCGCCGTTGAGCGGCGATTTGAATGTCACCCCATCCTCGTCGACGAACGCCAGTCGTTCCTTGCCCGCCGCGATCACGTCGTCCGATTTCATGCCGGTCACGTCCATCGCCAGCGTCTTCTTGAATCCGGCTCCCAGCGACAGCACCTGGAATCCGCCGGAATCGGTGAACGTCGGCCCGTCCCAGTTCATGAATCGCGCGAGTCCGCCGGCCGCGTCGAGCACATCCTGGCCAGGGCGCTCGAACAGATGAAACGCGTTGGACAGCAGACATTGCGCCCCCAGCTCGCGCATGGTCTCCGGCAGGACGGCCTTCATTGCCGCCTGCGTGGCGACCGGCACGAAGGCCGGTGTGCGGATGTCGCCGTGCGGCGTGTGGATGATGCCGGTGCGGCCGTAACGGCGGCCGCCACGGCCTTTGCCGTCAGCTGAATCGGGCAGTTGCGTAAGGGTTTCGAAAAAGAATGCGCTGCGGTCGCCGGGCCTGCCATCGGCCGCGCCGCGCGGGTGCTCCAGAAAACTCGTCATACGATTACTCTAGGCGATGGCCGGGAAGGCGGGAGATGGCGCTCGGAAAGCCTGCTGCGGGCTTTCCCGGCGGTTCGTGGCGTATCGTTGTCTCAAGCTGTCCGGCTGATGCGTCCGCTTTTCGGACGGGATATCCGCGGGTTTCAGAAGAATCGTTTTGCTGCTGACCGGTCGGAAATGTCGTACGAAACAAGGCCGAAGGCCTGCTTCATGATAACGGTAGATAATTCATTCTCTCCTTCCAATCAACGTTCAGGAAACATCCAGAGCAGGTATCTTTACTCTTACGTAGAGCTTGGCGGCGCGCTGGCTCACAGATACGAGCCCCAACCCGCCTGCTGATACTTACGAATATTGAAGGAGACAACATGGCTGACAACAACAACGGATACTGGCCCGCCGATAACGGCGGCCAGCCTGAGCAGCCGCAGAACGACAACCTGCAGCAGGACGCTCCGACGACCTCGGATGCGCAGGATCAGCAATTCGCCCAGGAGCCGCTGGGCGCGCCTCAGGAAGCGCCCGCGCAGAACGACGACGCGCAGCAGCCGCAGCCCGAAGCGCAGGATACCCGTCCGACCCAGCCGTTGGCGCCTGTCGCGCCGACCTCAGAGCAGGCCCAGGCTTCCGAACCGACTCAGCCGCTGCCGCCGCAGCCGACGCAGCCGACGCAGCCGCTGTACCGCCCGGCACCGGAATACGGCGCCTACGGCCCGACTCCGACTCAGCCGGAGCCCCAGCAGCCGCAGCCGACCCAGCAGCAGAATCAGAACACGGGCAACGGCGGCAACCCATTCTTTAACGGCAACCCGTTCATGACGCGCCCGACGGACGACGCCTCACAGCAGAATCGCCAGAACGGCAACACGCCCTACGGTTTCCCGTTCGGCCCGCAAGGCCCGAACGGCGGCCAGGATCAGGGCATGGCTCAGCCGGAAGACGGCGGCAACGCGTCTCGCGGCGGGAGCTCCGCGGCCAGCCACATCGTGACCGCAGTGGTGGCCGCCCTGGTGGCCGCGGCGCTGTGCCTCGGCGTTGGATACTTCGCGCTCACCTATGGTTGGGTGAGCACGCCGACGACGACATCGCTGACCAACGTCCAGTCGAACAAGTCCGGTACCGGCAGCGCCACCGCCAAGACGGGCGAGGCCGCCGACTGGAAGACCGTGGCGAGCGAGGTCTCCGGCTCCGTCGTGTCGATTCAGGCGGCGCTGAGCAACGGCACCGCCAAGGGGTCGGGCGCGATCGTGAGCGCCAAGGGCTACATCGTCACCAACAACCACGTGATCTCCGGCGCCCAGCAGATTCAGGTGACGCTGTCCAACGGGCAGATGTACACCGCTCAGGTGGTCGGCACCGACACCACCACCGACCTGGCGGTCATCAAGCTCGACAACCCGCCGAGCGACCTGAAGGCTGTGGAATTCGCCGACTCCGACAAGCTCGCCGTCGGCGAGGACGTCATGGCCATCGGCAACCCGCTGGGCTATGACGACACCGCCACCACCGGCATCGTGTCCGCGCTGAACCGTCCGGTCACCGTGACCGATGACTCCGGCTCCGACATCGTCACCAACGCGGTGCAGATCGACGCGGCCATCAACCCCGGCAACTCGGGCGGCCCGACGTTCAACGCCGCCGGCCAGGTGATTGGCATCAACTCGTCGATCGCCTCCACCGCGACCTCCAGTGATTCCGCCGGCTCCATCGGCATCGGCTTCGCGATTCCGTCGAACCTCGTCAAGCGCGTGGCCAACGAGATCATCAAGGACGGCAAGGTCAAGCACGTGGCCCTCGGCGTGACAATCACCACCGGCACGGTCGAGGCGGACGGCGTGACCCGCGCCGGCGCCAAGGTCACCGCGGGAACCTCCGGCTCCGCCGTGGTGTCCGGCAGCCCCGCCGACAAGGCCGGCCTGAAGGTGGGCGACGTCATCGTGGCGTACGACGGCAACGCGGTGAGCAGCACGTATTCGCTGCTCGGCTATGTACGTGCGTCGGCGCTCAACGACAAGGTGACGTTGACCATCGTGCGCGGCGGCAAGACCATGGACGTCGAGGTGACGCTCGACAAGGAGGAGTCCGCGGTGAACGGCTCCGGCAGCTCGAACTCGAACAACAACCAGAACAACCAGAACAACCAGAATGGCAACGGCCAGAACGGTAACGGCAATGGCAACGGCAACAGCAACAATGGCAACAGCAACAACGGCAACGGCAATGACAGCAACGGGTACGGCAACAACGACTACGGCAACGGCGGGTTCTCCGATCCGTTCGGCCTGTGGTAAGTTCCGCTCCCGAAGCCGCTGACGCTGCCTGACGGCTGACATTGCCCGGCAGTTGACATGGCTCGATGATGGAGGGGCCGGTGCGCTTGCGCCGGTCCCTCCACTTGTGTCTGCGGCCATGTTCCCGCGTGACGTTGGCGTGTCCTTTCGCAGTTGTTGCTAGAGTTAGTCGAAGACGTGGATGGCATGTGCCGCCGCGCAACATAATCGAACGAACAATTGAATATCGAATAATCTTTTTACGCCGTGTATCGCCTGCCCTCGCCGTTTTAGGCAGTGCTGCCGATGGGTTAACAAGGCGTGGGTCGCATGCCGTTCGTGATTCCGCGCTTGTTGCTGGGATGACGGATGGTCCGTATACGAGCGTAAGGAGATACGATGCGTAAGTTCATCTATCTTTGCAGTCATCTGTGTGTTCAAGTGCCGCTGTTGCCGATTGCCGTGCTCACGGTCATTCCGCTTGCCGTGTGCCCGTCATGGCGCCCGTGGGGAGCGGCGGATATTCCTGTACTGGGCAATCCCGGCGTGGGCCAGTGGATTGTCATCATCGTGGTGGCGTACACGATCATCGACACCGTGCGCGGCATGATCGACGATTTGCGGCATGGCCGGGTCGGTGTGGATCTGCTGGCTGTCGTGGCGATCGCCGCCACGGTCGCCGTGCAGGAATACTGGGCGAGCTGGGCCGTGGTGCTGATGATCTCGTCCGGCGAAGCCATCGAGGAATACGCCCAATCCAAGGCCGAAAGCAGCCTGACCGCGCTGATGACGGCCGCGCCCCAGACCGCGCACGTCGTGCGATGGCCCGGCGTGGGCGTCGCTGGTGTCAACACCGGCGACGGCAGCGACGGCAGCTCCGACGACCGGGGCGACGGCTTCCGCAAGGTCGCCGCTCTGCCGTCTTCCGCCGCCAGCGGGTCGTCCGACGCTGCGACTTCCCACTATGACACCGTTGCGGTGGAATCCGTCACCCCCGGCGATGTGCTGATTGTGCTGCCCGGTGAAACCGTGCCGGTAGATGGCGAGCTGTTGTCCGGATCCGCCACGCTCGACCTGAGCAACATCAACGGTGAGCCGGTGCCGCGTGGAGTGTTCGCGGGCGCCCGCGTCATGTCCGGCGCGGTGAACGGCTCGACCACGCTGACCATGCGTGCCACCGAAGCCGCCAGCGACTCGCAATACCAGCGCATTCTCGCGCTCGTCGCGGCCGCGCGGGATTCCCGCCCGGCGGTGGTGAAGACCGCCGATGTGCTGGCAGTGCCGTTCACGGTGCTCGCACTGGCGATCGCGGCCGTGGCATGGTTGGTGTCCGGTGTGCCGACGCGCTTCGCTCAGGTGCTGGTGCTGGCGACCCCTTGCCCGTTGCTGATCGCCGCCCCCGTCGCGTATGTGGCGGGAACCGGCCGACTAGCCAAGTCGGGAATCCTGATCAAGACACAGGACGTGCTGGAGAACCTCGGCCGCGTCACGCACGTGTTCTTCGACAAGACCGGCACGCTGACCGTGAAGCAGCCGCAGGTGACCCGCGTCGAGATGCTGCCCGGTGCCGGCACTCACCTCAATGAGGACCACGTACTGATGATGGCGGGCGTGGTCGAGACCTATTCCGTGCACATCCTCGCCAAAGGCATCGCGAAGGCCGGCACGGAAGCTCTGTCCCGGCTGCATCGGCGGTTCGAGGAGGGGCAGCGGCTATGCCCGCAGCCCGATGCGGACTGGCCTGGTCACGGGCGCGATTATCCGGTCGTCAAGCACATTGATGAAGACGCCGGGAAAGGCATCTCCGGCGAAGTGAATGGGCATAAGGTGCGCGTAGGCAGACTGTCTTTCGCGGCCTCAAGCGAAGATGGGTTCCTGCCGGTTGAGCGGATCGTCCCGGGCCGGGCCACGACTGATGGAGACCGGCGGTCCGGAAAACAAGGTGAGGGGCGGCTTGCGGACGAGATCCGTACCCGTTTCGGCATGCTCGCGCCGGATGAAATGGCCTCGTACGTGTCGGTCGACGGTCAGCTCATCGCCCGGATCGTCCTGCGTGACGTGCCGCGCGCGAACGCCAAGTCGGCGCTCGCGAGCCTGCGCGGTCTCGGCGTCGCCAAGCTGTCCATGCTGACGGGAGACAAACGATCCTCCGCCGCCATCATCGCCAGTGAGGTCGGCATCGACGACGTGCATGCGGAACTGTTCCCCGAAGATAAGGTCACCGCTGTCACGACCGCGACCGTGACGCCATCGCGCGGCGTGACGATGATGGTCGGCGACGGCGTGAACGACGCGCCCGTGTTGGCCGCCGCCGATATCGGCATGGCCATGACGGACGGCACGTCGACCGCGGCCTCGGAGTCCGCGCAGGTGGTGATCCTGAACGACGACATCGCCGCCGTTCCACGGGCCATCGCCATCGCCCGCCGCACCAAGCGTGTGATGCTGCAAGCCGTGCTGGCCGGTCTCGCGCTGGCCCTGATCGGCATGGTTGCGGCGGCGTTCAACTTGATTCCCGTCGTGGTCGGCGCTTTTCTGCAGGAAGCCATCGACGTGGTAAGCATCCTCTGGGCGCTCACCGCGCTGCTTGACCGTGACTGACGGGCCGTGGTCGACGGGCGCAGCTGGGCCGGTCGTGATCGACCGGCCGCGCCCGTCGCCGGACGATCGGGCGAGAACGAATGTGACATTCGACAACAATGGGGGCAATGCCGGGAAATCCCGCCGTTGCCCCCTTCCGTGATTCGGTGGCTTGCGATAACCTATAACGCGTGACTGAATCTGAGAACAATGAACTTCGTATCGCCGTGATCGGCGCCGGTCCCGCCGGCGTCTACTCCTCCGACATCTTCCTGCGCCAGCTGAAGAAGCTCGGCGAGGAGCTGGGTCTGGGCACCAAGGCCCGCATCGACCTGTTCGAGAAGCTGCCGGTCCCGTTCGGCCTGGTCCGTTACGGTGTGGCCCCCGACCATCCGAGCATCAAATTCATCGCATCCGCGCTGGAGAAGACGCTCGACAACCCCGACATCCACCTCTACTGCGACGTGGAATTCGGCAAGGACGTGACCCTGGACGACCTGCTGGCGCGTTACGACGCCGTGCTGTTCGCCACCGGCGCCGTCAAGGACAAACCGCTGAACCTGCCGGGCGCCGACCTCGACGGCGTGTACGGCGCCGCCAAGTTCGTCGAATGGTATGACGGATACCCCACGGGTGCGCGCGAATGGCCACTTTCGGCCGAGAACGTCGCCGTGATCGGTGGCGGCAACGTGGCGATGGACGTCGCGCGCGAGCTCATGCGCAACGCCGACGACCTCAAGGCCAAGACCGACATCCCCGACAACGTCTACGAAGGCATCCAGGGCAACAAGGCCAAGGTGCTGCATCTGTTCATCCGCCGTGGCGTCGCCCAGGCCAAGTTCAGCGTGCAGGAACTGCGTGAGATGGAGAAGCTGCCCGGCGTGCAGCTCATCATCAACGAGGACGACTTCGAGCTGGATGACGACACGATCGAAGAGGCCGGCAAGGACAAGCTGACGCGCCAGATGGTCGAGGAGCTGTTCACCATCCGCGAGATGGCCGAAGACATGGAAGACGACGGCGACGTCGATTACGAGGGCAACCCCGCAGATCGCAAGTATTACGTGCACTTCAACTCCGCTCCCACCGAGATCCTCGGCAAGGACGGCAAGGTCGCGGGCATCCGCGTGGAGAAGACCGAGACCGGCGCCGACGGCAAGATGCACCGCGCCGGCGAATTCGAAGACTACCCGGTCGAGGCCGTGTACCACGCAATCGGCTACAAGCCCGCCGAAGCGCCCGGCATCACCTATGACGAGAAGGGCGCCCATCTGGCCAACGCGAACGGCGATGGCCGCATCACCACCGAGGCCGCCGGCGGTGACGTGCGTGAACGCCTGTATGCCACCGGGTGGGCCAAGCGCGGGCCGGTCGGCCTGATCGGCTCCACCAAGTCCGACGCGTTGATGATCGTCACCAACATGCTGGAAGACCTCGCCAAGGCGGCCGAAGGCGGCCGTGTGGCCGTCGACCGCGACCCCGAGTCCATCGACCGCCTGCTCGCCGAGCGCGGTGTCAAGCCGATTGACTTCGCCGGTTGGAAGAAGGTCGATGCCTTCGAACGCTCCGAGGGCGCGAAGGAAGGCCGCGAGCACAAGAAGGTCGTCGAGCCGGATCAGATGCGTGAGCTTGCTCACGCCTGAGCGACCTGTAGCGCGACTCGTATACATCGATCAAGCCGCCTCCCGTGTGACATTGTGGGCGGCGGCTTGTTTTTGCCCGTACTTGTATCATCCCGTGCCTCCGGAATCATTTCATTGTGCTCAAGGCGCATATCCAGCCAACTGTCAGACAGTGAATTTAGTGTGTGGGCTATGGACGGTAAATTGCATGTGCGCGGCCACTTCAACGGCCTGAAAACGACGCTGCTCTTTGCGTTGATGTGGGCCATCGTCATGTTGATCTGGTGGGCCACCGGCGGTGGCCGCGGCACGCTGGGCGTATATATCGTCATCGGTCTGGTCTCCACGTTCAGCACGTACTGGTTCTCCGACAAACTCGCCATCGCCTCGATGGGCGCCCGCGCGGTCACCGAGCCGGAAGCTCCCGCACTGTACCGCATCGTGCGCGAACTCAGCGCCAAGGCCGGCAAGCCGATGCCTCGCATCTACGTCGCCCCGACCATGAGCCCCAACGCGTTCGCAACGGGCCGCAACGAGCGCCATGCAGCCGTATGCTGCACGCAAGGCATCCTCAACATACTCAACGAGCGCGAGATTCGCGGCGTCCTCGGCCACGAGCTCATGCACGTGTACAACCACGACATCCTCACCTCCGCCATAGCCTCCGCACTGGCGACCATCATCACGTATCTGGGATACTCGCTCATGTATTTCGGCGGCGGTCGCAGCAACGACCGTGACAACTCCTCCGGTGCCTTCGGTCTGATCGGCGTGCTGGTGAGCGCGATTCTCGTGCCGATCGGCGCCTCTCTGATCCAGATGGCCATCTCCCGCACCCGCGAATTCGACGCCGACGAGGACGGCAGCCGCCTGACCGGCGACCCCGAAGCGCTCGCCTCCGCCCTGAACAAGATCTCCTACGGTGCTCAGACCAATCCGATGCCGAAAACCGCGGGCACGCAGTCGGTGTCATCCATGATGATCGCCAACCCGTTCTCCGCGCGCGGATTCTCGAAGCTGTTCTCCACGCACCCACCTACCGACGAGCGCATCAGCCGGCTCATGCAGATGTCGCAGGAGATGCGCAATTCCGGCATCGGCGGCGGCAGCAGCCCGCAGTACTTGTACTAGCTTCGTTGCGCAAGGTTCGCGGGCATCGCCGTCATGTGATACACTGACGACTTGTGCACAAAGCACTGCGGATGTAGTTCATCGGTAGAACGAAAGCTTCCCAAGCTTTAAAGGCGGGTTCGACTCCCGTCATCCGCTCCACTTCCCTCAACGATAAGGCTTTAAAACCCAATCATTCCAACGATTTTCAATTTTGTAGGCACTTGCCCAATCACACGATTTTTGTCGAATTGTTGTCACCGTGTTGTCACGAGGTGTGTAAAAGAGGATTCGGAGAGTGGTTTGGGCTCAAGAGTTTTCCCGTGGTCAATGTTTCTGCTGCAGTGATCTTGCTGCTGATGGATGTTGCCACGTAATCAAGATCGGTGTCGAATAGGTCTGCATAAGTATCCCTTCTTAGCTTGGCTTATGACAGGATTTTTCTCTGAATTCAGTGCTCTTTCTCTGAATTCAGAGAAAGAATGTATAATTCAGAGAAAAATTCAGAGATTCAGAGCAGGCGGTGGCGAATGGCGCACGAGTATGGCAAAGAAACCCTGTCCAAGGAATTCAAAAGCGATCGCGATAAAGGTCTGCCGGATTCCGAATTAGTGGAGGCTGTTGTCGCCTTAGCCAATACGGACGGCGGGTGCGTGTATCTGGGTGTTGAGGACGACGGCACCGCGACCGGTGTCCAGCGCAAGCATCAAGATCCTGTCGGGCTGTCAGCGATGATTGCCAATAGGACTGTGCCCCCGATATCGGTTCGCGCGCAATTGGTGGGTGATGGCGTCACCGTCATCCAAGTCGATGTACCCAAGTCACATAGTGTGGTGTCAACTAAGTCGGGGAGAATCCTGCGGCGCATGATGAAAGTGGACGGTACGCCCGAAAGCGTACCTATGTATCCGTATGAGATCGCTACCCGGCTTTCGGATCTGGGTAAGCTCGACTACTCCGCCCAACCGGTTCCGGGGGCCACGCGGGAGGATTTCGATCCGTTGGAGCGCGACCGCCTGCGCAAGATCATCTCCACCTACCGATCCAGCGACCGTAATCTTCTAGAGCTTTCAGACGAGGATCTGGAAAAATCATTGCGTCTTGTCGTATCGGCGGATGGGAATGTAACGCCGACCTTGACAGGTTTGTTGCTCATCGGCAGTGAGGAGTCACTGCAACGTCTTGTCCCGACAAGCGAGGCGGCTTTCCAAGTTCTGGTCGGCACCGACATCAAGGTGAACAATACATATCGCGGCCCGCTGCTCAAGACCATAGAGCAGATAGCGGAGTCGTTCGCTCCTTGGAATCCAGGAACTGAACTGACCGTGGGTTTGTTTTCCTCGGTGGTGCCCGAATTCGACGAGAGGGCGTTCAGGGAAGCGTTGGTCAATGCGTTCGGCCACAGGGATTACTCAGTTCTTGGCCGTGTGCGTGTGCTGGTGGATGACGCGGGACTGACGATTGCCAATCCTGGAGGATTCGTGGAAGGCATCAACGTTCACAATCTGCTTACCGCGGAACCGCATGGACGAAACCCATGCCTCATGGATGCGTTGAAGCGAACTGGGCTAGCCGAGCGAACCGGTCGTGGAATCGATCGCATTTTCGAGGGGGCCTTGAACTATGGTCGGCCCTTGCCTGACTATTCGAGATCCAACGGGCGGGGTGTTTCGGTGCTGCTGCCTCGGAGCGCGCCCGACGAGGCGTTTGTGGAATTATTAGCCGAGGAACGCGAGCGTAGCGGCAAGTCAATGTCGCTTGACGGTCTGCTTATTCTGGATAAGCTCAAGCGAGAGAGACGTTGTGGCTTTGACGCGTTGTCAGAGTCCTTGGATATGAGCGATCAACGTCTGCGCACTGTATTGGGGCAGTTGACGGAGTCTGGGCTCGTCGAAAGCTCCGGCACTAACGCTCGTCGTACATACACATTGGGGGCGAAAGTGTATCGGCGCAGCGGTAAAACGGTGGAATATGTCAGACAGTCAGGCATCGACAGGGTGCGTTACCCCGAATTGATCATGAAGCTGATGCGCGAGCAGAAGTCGGTAAGCAAAAACGACGTGATGGAGCTATTGCATCTCGACGAGAACCAGGCATATTACCAATTGCGAAAACTGGTTGGTGAGGGACGCGCCAAAAAGGTGGGTGGTGGTCGCAATGTACGATATGAGGAAATGCAACGAGACGACGATGGAATATCGGGCGAACAGTTCTGATTAGGGATTATCCCCTGAATGCATAGAGCTGGGATTCAGCACAGCAAAGAGGATTTTCATCGACTCGTTCGTCGGTATGCAGGAATCGCCATGGAATTGTTCCATGGCGATTATCCGTTTTCTCCGGACGCTCATCGTCCAGACCAGTTTCGCTGATTCTGCTCCACGATTGAAGTGTGGGCGATCCTTTTGCCCTCTACTGATGCCGTTGGAAGGGAGCCGGCATGCCGATATATTCATTCCCCGAACCACGCTATATTTCGGGCGCGGGCTGTTCCCAATCCATTGATATGAATATGGGGTTAGCAAGCGACGTATGTGTGGCCACACGTGCTCGCTCCACAGGTGCGGGACGGCTTGCCGGGAGACCCGGTCCCCATGGTCGGCGAGGCCTCCAGACCGCTGACGTGGCTTATGGAATGAGCCGTTCCAGCTCCCGCGGGGAGGTGTTTCTTTATGGGCTGGCGTGACAACCGCAGGCGCAGCGTATGCAAGAAAATCATGTTCACACCGGAGGAATGGGAGCAGACTAGGAGAATCCACGAGCGTTGGGCGAGGAACATCCCGGTATACAGGCGGTGGGGTGATTTCGCCCGCCAGACCCTCATGCATGGCGCGTTGATGAACGTTTCGGTGACGCTGGCGAGCGATCCGGAGGTGTTCAAGGCCGAGCCCCACCACATCGGCGTGAACGTGAACCAGACAGCCCATTGCGCTGGCCCGACTGGTGGATCCTGCTCACCGCCACCACGCACCCGGTCTACCTGCTGGCAATAGCGCCAAAGATCAGCCGGTTCATCACTGGCGGCCAGCGATGAATGGCAAGAGCATGGAGGCATGGCGGTATCTCGGCATGGCGCAAATGACGAATTCTTCCATAACGTTCTTCAGGTCCGGGCCAGTTGCTTATAGAGCGTATGAGCGTCTGGGTAAATCCTGCAGGGCACTCCGGCGACGTTCGCTTGACGCTCCATGATGGGGTCGTGCTTGCCATACAGCAGCAGTTTGCCGGGCCTTATCGCAAAAAGCTTCTCGGCGAAGAGCAGATCCAGTTCGGATTCGGTGTTCGCGCATCCCAATGTGCTGGTGGCGCACATCACTCCGGAAGGAACGCAGCTCAGGCATGTGATGGTGCTGGGGGAACCGCATCTGAGATTCTGCACGATTTTGACGCCGTTCACCGCCAATGTCGCCAGATAGAGCTGATTAAGCAGCATGATTGCCTGCTGCCATTCCAGGTCCATGTCCGAAGTGACGGTGAGGTCCGAGCCGACGGCACCCATATACCGCGAGTATTCCGGGATGTCGTCGAGGGCCTTCTCCAGTCGCGGGTATATCCGCATGTCACTGGTGAACAGACAAAGCACGGTATGGGAAGGATTATGGACGAATCGCGCCTTGCGATCCCGGTACGGCACCATGAGCTCCGGCCATTCGTCCAGATACATCTGCGGCTGAAGCATCGGGAAACCTTGTGGATTGAACTGGATGCCTTTACCGCTGAGATAGTCGGCGTAGCGGTCGATGAGCTCTTCGAATGATGCGATGGATCGGTTCATGCCGCCCTTCCCACGTTGGGAAACTTCATGACAAGGACGTGCGCCCCCGGGATTTCGCATCGCAGCAGGCACAGCACCTGGCGCAGGCGATGCTGGTGAAACTGCTGCACCGCCTGGCCTTGGAACCGGGGACGGCAATCGTCGATCACTGCGATTTGACGGCAGCCGGCCAGGGACGCCCTGACCCGTTCCCAGTCCGCCTCATCCCGAACGGCGAATAGCACCGAGAGCCAGATGCCGCGCCGCTTGCCATTGATGTCGAACAGACAGTAGGGCGTTCCTGCTTCCGGCATCAGGGGATCATAGGGAACCGTCTGCGCGACGGCGTCGGCGGGCCTGCCGTCCCAGAAAGTGCCGATGAGATCATAGGTGGATTTCATGCTTGTCCCTTTGCCTAGAGATCGAAGACAATGCCGGTGCCCAGCTCGATAGCCTTGTTGGCGAACTCGACGAGCTTGCGGTAGATCGTTTCAAGCCGTGGGTTGATCGGCTCCGTGAGCCGCCATTCAAGCCATCCGAGCATGAGCTTGCACTGCTCGGCGTTCAAGTAGTCCACGTCTCCAGGGTCGATGAGCGAATTGCACAGCCTGTCTATCGGGCCGATGAAGTCCTTATCGAGGAGATCCTCGTCCCCCTCGGTTAGTTCGAATGATTCCGTCTGCCCCGGCTTCGCTTGGAAGGTTTCGGGAATATAGCCGTAGTAGTTGAGACCTTCAAGGCTGAGAACAAGGACAAGTTCCATGATCACATTTCCCTTCTCTTGAGAATTTTGAAGTGGGTTTCTTTGTTGCTTCCAGGCAGACCGTTGAGCTTGACGTTTTTCTTCGTTCTTTTGTCGTATATGCGCAGATAGCCCGCCACCATGTCCGCGTCGATTCTCCACCGGGCGTTCTCGAACACGTACTTGACGCCCCTTCTGCGCCCCTGGGCACCGGGAGTGAACCGGCTGACAATGTCATTGAGATCGACCGGCTGCCTCTTCCAACTTTCGTTCCACCTCGTCTCGCGGTCTTTGCTTCTGTCGTAGCGGCCCTGATCCACCATGGAGCCGGGGACGTCGTTGCCGATGTAGCTGCGCGAGCTGTCCGAATACCGCTGCTTGCTGTCCGACATATGCCATATGTCCTTTCCTGCGGCGCCTTGCCGCATGCCATCTTGAAGATGCGCCAGCATTGTGAGAATGCGGCGCGCTTCACCTGTTTGTATGAGTGGGTGGGTCCAGACGGTGGCACAATGGGATGTGCGAGATAGTCCATTGTGGGCCGTCTGGACCACGGTGCGAGAACTTGCCGGTTCGCGCACCGTTTTTTTTATTGCAGAATCTGTGCCGGGTCGGCCTGCTTCTCATCCCTCCTTTCCAAGAGGAGTCCGCGTGCGTAGAGTTCGAGGATGCTGGCGTCGAGCGCTTCGTCATCATGGCGATGGCGCAGCCAGTTCGCATGCTGGTTCAGGATGTTAGAAGCGCATTCCAGCGAGGTGCCGAATCGCTGAGAGATTTCCTCGATGGTCGTGAGACCGAGTTCTTCGATGAGTACTTGGGGCGCGATAGCGTATTTCGCCCAGAAATTCGCTTCGATTTCGGCAAGCTCGCTGTCTCGGAGATGGCCTCGCATGGTGTGTCCCATTTCATGCAATTTGGTAAAACGAATTCTTCCTGAGTTTTCTTGGAGATTGCAGGCAATGTATCGGCTGTCATTGCCGTTTGCGCTAATCGTGAATGATATGCCACTTGGGCAGCTGCAGAGCGTCATCAAGTCATCCAAGGAGACAGATGGGTTGAATGCAATCTGATAGGGTATCGTTTGAATTCCGTGTGCATCCAGCAACTCTGATGGGTCGATGGGCAGCCTGATGTAGCCGAGTTGCTGGAATGCGTCCACCACGCTCCATTTCAACTCCTGATAAAACGACGGGTCGTCAATCCTATATCCCGTGATGTCCTCCTTGTTCCCTTGCAGTCAACAGAGTCATGATGAGCTCCCGCGTCTCCGCTTCGCTGAGATCGCCGCCGTGCCTGGCGCAGTACGCCTTGATCGTGCCGAACGGCGTATCGGCGTTTGATTCGGGCAGGCCCAGCAGAAATTCCGATGTGGTGTGCAGAGCGGTGGCTATGTTCGCGAGCGTACTCGACGTGGGCTCCCGCTCTCCCGCAAGGTATTTCGAGATATTCGGCTGGGTTGTCCCGGCTCGCGCGGCGAGCTGGGACTGATTGATGCCATGCTGCCGCATAAGCTTGCGCATCCTGTCGCCAAGTGCCGCCGTCATATGATGTCCTTTGTCTTTAAGCCTGCGAGGCTCCTTTTCAATTGCTTCACGGCAATCAATATACCACGATTATTCCAAAAGGAATAATCGTGGTGCAACAACTAATGTGCTGCAAGTAGGAAAACGCAAGATAAGTCGTTCCCAAATTGTTGTCACCATGTTGTCATACAAGGCTGCAATCAGGTAAATAAAGCCGCTAAATCACTGGTATTTAGCGGCTTCTCAGCATCGGTCAAGGCGGGTTCGACTCCCGTCATCCGCCCCACCACTTTCCGCTCCCGCTGGCGGGAGCTGGCTCGCGTCAGCGAGACTGAGGGTGAGACTGAGGGTGGTTTTCCACCTATCAGATAGCTACACGTGCCAGCTCCAGCAGGGGGCTCAGTTGCCCGCGTCCCCCGTATCTCCCGCGTCGCCGGCCATCTTAATCAGCTGCTCGATGGTGACGAACTCGTACCCCTGCTTCTTGAGATCGTCGATGATGCCGGGAAGCGCCTCGACGTCCTGCGAACGGTCGCCGCCGCCGTCGTGCATCAGCACGATCGCCCCGTTATGCGCGCCCGTCATCACGGCATCATGAATCGCCTTGGCTCCGGGACGCTTCCAATCGAGCGTATCGATATCCCACAGCACGTTCATGTCGATCAGGTCGGACGTCTCCTGCCACTGCTTCTTGCCGAACGCCCCGTATGGCGCCCTTAGCACTTTCGTTACATGCCCGGACGCCTTCTTCATGTTCGAAAACCCGGCGATGATTTCAGCGCGCAACGCGTCGCGGCTGAGTGTCGGCATGTCCGGATGCGTGTTGGAATGGCTCGCCACCTGATGTCCCTCCTCCAGCATGCGTTTCTCGGCGTCCGGGAACGACAGGCACTCCTCGCCCACGTCGAAGAACGTGGCCTTGACGCCCTTCTCCTTGAGGATGTCCAGGATCGGGCCGCTGTATTTGCTCGGCCCGTCGTCGAACGTCAGCGCGATGACCTTCTTCCCCTCCGGGCGCGGATTCAACGGCACGACGATCGTGTCCTGCGGCTCGACGGTGACGCCTTTGTCCACATGCTTGCCGGAACGTTTCCCGACCCAGTATTCGTGCACGCCGTCTTTCCCGGCCTGCTTGAGTATCTGTATCGAGCCGCCTGCGATGTCGATGCTTTCGCCGTGCGGCACGGTCTCCTTTCTCACGGTATGGTCTTCGGTCACATCCTCGCCTGACGTCACCATCACCATGCCATCCTGCGGGATCGTCGTGCTGTCGATTGCATCCCGGCGCACGGCAGCGCCGTTGATGCTGACGACGATCGGTTTGCCGGCATGCTTCTCGATCATGTCGCCGGCCACGTCGACCAGATTGCCCGGATGCGCGTCGAAATCGCCATTGTCGCGCAGCAGTCGTCCCAACGTCATGTCGACGCTGACTTTCATGGAAGTGCCGTTTACCGTGATCGGTATCTGCCGCCAATGCCGGTCCCACATCCACCAGCCACCGACACTGCCACCGGCCAACGCCAATATCACCAGAATGGCGACGAATGCAATCAGCCGATGCCGTCCCCTGCCGTGCCGCCCGTTATCGGGGCCGGCTCCGTACTCGCCATATTCGTTCCCGCGCGTCTTCCCCGCCCGGCGCACACTGTCCCCAAACGACAGCTCTTCAATGTACTGCGGTTCTTTTGTCACGTTCTTATTTTACGGAGGTGAAGGTGGGGGAAAGGTGAGGAACGGGCCGCGGCGTGCGGAGGCGATGGATTCCGCCCGGCGGCTCCGGCCGGAGTAGCGGTGGTGCCAAATGTTGCATGGTCGCGGGATAATGCAGGTATGACGATTGCAACTGCCGAACGATACGCTGAAATGCTGGACGCCGCGCGCCGCGGCGGATATGCCTACCCGGCGATCAATGTGACGAGCTCCCAAACGCTGAACGCTGCGCTGCAGGGTTTTGCCGATGCCGAGTCGGATGGCATCATCCAGGTTTCAGTGGGCGGCGCCGCGTATTTTTCCGGTCAGGGCGTGAACGACCGCGTGACCGGGTCGTTGGCGTTCGCGGCGTTCGCGCATGAGGTGGCGAAGCGCTACCCGCATATCACCGTCGCGTTGCACACAGACCATTGCGCCAAGCAGTATCTGGACGGTTGGGTGCGTCCCCTGCTGGACATGGAGGCCGATGAGGTGGCGCACGGCCGCGAGCCGATGTTCCAGTCCCACATGTGGGACGGTTCGACGGTTCCGCTGGACGAAAACCTCGCCATCGCCGAACAGCTGCTCGACAAGTCCGTCGCCGCGCGCACGATCCTGGAAATCGAAATCGGCGCGGTCGGCGGCGAAGAGGACGGTCATAGCGCCGAAATCAACGAAAAACTGTATTCCACGCCGGCCGATGGCGTGAAGGTCGCCCAGCGTCTCGGCCTGGGAGAGCGCGGCCGGTACATGGCCGCGTTCACGTTCGGCAACGTTCACGGCAGCTACAAGCCCGGCGTGGTCAAGTTGCGCCCGGAACTGTTGGGCGACATCCAGCGCGAGGCGGCTCAGGCCGTGGTGGACGGGCGTATCGCATCCGCCGCCGGGGCCGTCGATTTTCCGAACGGCAAGCCGTTCGCTCTGGTGTTCCACGGCGGTTCGGGCTCTCGCCCGGAAGAGATCGCCGAGGCGGTGCGGTACGGCGTCGTCAAGATGAACATCGATACGGACACGCAGTACGCGTTCACCCGTGCGATCGCCGATCATGTGTTCTCGAACTACGATGCCGTGCTCAAGGTGGACGGCGAGGTCGGCGAGAAGAAGCTGTACGATCCGCGCTCCTGGGGCCGCGAGGCCGAGAGCGCGATGGCGGCCCGCATCGTGGAGGCCTGCAAGCAGCTCGGTTCCGCCGGCAAAGCCCTGAAGTGACGTCGGTCGCCGCGGTAGATGCAACCGCAGCTGTCGAGTTACGGTCTTCCGATATGATGGCTGAATATTGGAAAAATGCGTCGGCGCGGGATTTCCCACGCAAGTGCAGGGAGAGACTGCAGGAACTTCAACAAGGCAAGGACGGCAAGTTGCAGCCGTTCGCGCCCATGTTGATATGGGCGTTGACAAAACGAATGCGACGGTAACCGCCGCCCCAGCGCTTACCTTCGCAGTAGAGGGCATACGGTAGGCTGTTCCCGGCGGAATTGTGCGGATGCGGAGGTGCAGTATGTCCGGAATCGTGTTGATCGGCGCTCAGTGGGGCGACGAAGGCAAAGGCAAGGCTACCGATCTGATCGGTACCAAAGTGGACTATGTGGCCCGTTTCAACGGCGGCAACAATGCCGGCCACAGCGTGATGGTCGGCGACCAGATGTATGCGTTGCACCTGCTGCCTTCCGGCATCATCAGCCCGAACGTCACCCCCGTGATCGGCAACGGCGTCGTCGTGGATCCGGAAGTGCTGTTCGAGGAGATTGATGGTCTTGAAAGCCGCGGCGTGGACTGCTCCCGCCTGCTGGTGAGCGAGGCTGCACATGTCATCGCGCCTTACCATCGCACGCTCGACAAGGTGACCGAGCGTTTCCTCGGCAAGCATAAGATCGGCACCACCGGCCGCGGTATCGGCCCGGCCTACGCCGACAAGATCAACCGCGTCGGCATCCGCGTGCACGACCTGTTCAACGCCGAGCACCTGCATGACAAGGTCGAAGCCAGTCTGCACCAGAAGAACCAGATTCTGGTCAAGCTGTACAACCGTCGCGCCATCGACGTGGACCAGACCACTGACGAGCTGCTCAAGCTCGGCGAACGCCTCAAGCCGTACGTCGCCAACACCGGCCTGATTCTGAACAAGGCTCTCGACGAGGGCAAGACCGTGCTGTTCGAAGGCGCCCAGGCCACGATGCTTGACGTGGATCATGGCACTTACCCGTTCGTCACTTCCTCCAACCCAACCGCCGGCGGCGCCTGCACCGGCACCGGCGTCGGCCCCACCAAGATCACCCGCGTGGTCGGCGTCTCCAAGGCGTACGTGACCCGAGTCGGCGAGGGCCCGTTCCCCACCGAGCTGTTCGACGAATCCGGCGAATGGCTTCGCCAGCAGGGCCACGAGTTCGGCGTGACCACCGGCCGTCCGCGCCGCTGCGGCTGGTTCGATGCGGTCGTGAACCGCTACGCCAGCCAGGTCAACGGTCTGACCGACCTCGTGCTCACCAAGCTCGACGTGCTCACCGGTCTCAAAGAGATTCCGATCTGCGTCGCCTACGACGTGGATGGCGAGCGTTACGACGATATGCCGACGGATCAGGCCGCCTTCTCTGCTGCCAAGCCGATTTACGAGACCATGCCCGGCTGGACCGAGGACATTTCGCAGGTCCACGAGTTCGACGAGCTGCCCGCCGCCTGCCAGGCGTACGTCAAGCGTCTTGAAGCTCTGAGTAACTGCCGCATCTCCGTGATCGGCACCGGTCCTCAGCGCGACCACATCATTTCCGTCCACTCGCTTCTCGACTAGCCGCCATTCGGCGATCTCGCCGACCCACGGCTGCCGGGACAGAGTGAATCCGCGTACTACAAGGGTTTCAGATCATGAATCAGTCTGTACCGTTCGTGCCCTCCTCGCATGACGAATCCGATGGCGGCGACGCCGCCGGCGCGGGGGACATCGAATCCGTCTCTGCCGGGTCCGACGTCGCCGACACTTCCGCGCCGGACTCGACTCCAAGCGAGGCTCACGCCCTCGCCGCGGACGAGCCGGCGCCATCGACCCAAGAGATCAGCGCCTCCGAAATCGAATACTCGGCGCCTCGGCCCACCGGACTGGCAGCCGCAGTAGCACCACCTTCCATTCCACTGGCCCCGGCCAAGCGCGTGCAGGCGAAATTCAATCCCCTCGCCGATGGCATGCTGTATTTGGTGGTGTTCGTTGGCGGGTTCTTCGGCACGGCGATACGATACGGGCTCTCGCTGCTCCTGCCGAATCCGGCCGCGCCAAGTGGTCTCCTTCATTCGTTCCACACCGCCACGTTCATAGCGAACATGCTGGCGTGCTTCATCTTCGCCGCCCTGAGCACGTACATGTCGCAGGCGGCGTGGATTCGCAAGCGCATCCGCCAGCTGGTCAGCCGCGGTGTCGGCATGGGCATGTGCGGCGGGTTCTCCACGTTGTCGGCGATGATGATCGAGGACCTGAACTCGTTGCGCGCCGAGAACATCGTGGGATTCGTGACCTACACGCTGCTGAGCTTCATCTGCGGTTTGATCATCGCGTGGCTTGGCACCATGCTGGGCCTTGCGCTGAGCCGAAAACGCGAGGCGCGCGTGGTGGCTCGCGCGGTGCGCGAGTCGCAGGCCGCCGGCGCTCCGTCCGGAGCAGACTTGGCTGTTGAAAGTCAGGCCGGTTCGGAACCGGCTGCGGGCCGCGTACAAGACATGCCAGTATCCGACGAACAGCACCTTCCGTCGTTCGAACCGGATCCGATCACCGCGGAAATTCCGCTCAGGCCTGATCCTGAAACCGGGGAGGTGCGCTGACATGTTTGCCCTGATCTGTATGTGCGGCGGCTTGGGCGCCGTGACGCGGTTCGTCCTGAACACCTCGATTCAACGGTGGTGGAACCGCGCGTTCCCGCTGTCCACGTTCATCATCAACGTGCTCGCCACGTTCTTCGCCGGCGTGGCCGCCGCGGCCTACTTCTACCAGACGGCCGACCATTCGTCGTACCTGCTGTTCGTCACCGGCTTCCTAGGCGGTTTCTCTACGTTTTCCACGGCTATCAACGAGATGGTGTCGCTCGCCCGCAGCGGCAAATACGCCGCGGCCGCCGTGTACTTCATGATGACCGTGCTGGTGCCGGTGGTGTGTGTGGTGCTGGGTTGGGGGCTGATCGCGCTGGTGCGGTAGCTCGTCTGCGCTGGAGTGGCTCTCAAAACTCGCAGATACAAAAACGATGTTGTTGGAAAATAGGGGGTTCTGTTTTTGTATCTGCAAGTTTTGAGAGCGTCGTTCTGTATACAATTAGGCGAACAGTCATATTGTGACGGCAAACGATGGAGTGGGGGCATGGTCGGGATGCGTGATGTGGCCAAAAAGGCCGGGGTGTCGTTGAGTACGGTGTCGCTGGTGGTGAATGGTGCCGGGTGCGTGTCCGATGACATGCGCGAGCGCGTCGCCGAAGCCATGCGTGCGCTCAATTATGTGCCGAACGAGCTCGCCCGCAACCTGTATCATGACCGCACCAACACCGTCGGCGTCATCGTGCCCACCATCCGCCATCCGTTCTTCGCCACGTTGGCGGCCGGTCTGCAGCGAGAGCTGTCGGAGCGGGGGCTGCGTACCATGCTGTGCTCGACGGCCGATTCGGGTACTGGCGAGGCCGAGTACGTCGACATGCTCCGCCGGCATATGATGGATGGCATCGTGATGGCGGCGCACACCGAGCACGCTCCGGATTACTGGACTTCGATCGGTCGGCCCATCGTGGGGTTCGACTGTTATCTCGGCGAGGGCATCCCATCGGTCGGCTCCGATCACGAGCAGGGCGGGCGACTGATCGCCGACCTGTTGATTCATAATGGTTCCCGGCATGTGGCGATGGTAGGCGGCCCGTGCAGGCAGTTCCATGATCTGGCGCAGACGCCGACTGGCGAGGTGCGGCAGACGGAATCGCCCGGGAACACCACGTTCCCGACCGTGCGCTATTACCTGACGCTGGAGCGTGAACTGCAGCGTGCAGGCATTCGGTGCGAGTACATCGAGGCCGGGGAAGTGGCGGATTTTCAGGGTTGTGCGACGGCCATGCGCGAACTGTTCGACCGTTTTACCGACGTGGATGCCGTAGTCAGTTCCGATATCGGTGCCGCCTGCTGCGTGCAGGAGGTGTTTCGCCGCGGCATGCGTGTGCCGCAGGACGTGCAGGTCGTCGCCTATGATGGCACGTATCTGACCGACATGGCAGGGTTGCGTCTGACCGCCGTATGCCAGGACTTCGATGCGCTTGCCGGCACGGCCGTCGCCCGCATGATGGATGCCATCGAGGGGCGCCCGGTCGATTCCGCCGGTGACGTAATCCCTGTTTCCCTGCGCGAGGCCGACACCACTCGGCGCTGATCGCCGCGCCTCCGCCAGCGAGTCCGGAGGCGGTACCTACGCCAACCGCTTCGGCGACGGCACCATCGCCTCGCTCACCGATGTGCTGCGCACCCGCTTCGCCGGGGTGTACGACGGTGTCCACGTCCTGCCGTTCTTCACGCCGTTCGACGGCGCCGCCGCCGGCTTTGATCCGATCGACCACACCAAGGTGGACCCGCGCCTGGGCTCCTGGGATGACGTGGCCGAACTCAGCAAGTCCCACGACATCATCGTCGACGCGATTGTCAACCACATGAGCTGGGAATCCGCGCAGTTCCAGGACGTGCTGAAGAACGGCGAGAAATCCGAGTACTACCCGATGTTCCTGACCATGAGCTCCGTATTCCCGAACGGCGCCACCGAAGAAGACCTCGCCGGCATCTGCCGCCCGCGCGGCGAATCTCGCAAGTTCCGCACTCCCAAAAGTCTCACGCGACGCGGCCGGCATATCGGCCGTGCCGCGTCATCGTGTAATATGCGACCGTTACGATAGTTGTATACCCGTAACGAGAGCGCACAAGAGAAGAGAAGTAAACCGATATCATGACCGATGATCAGCAGCAACCGAACGAATTCCCCGCTCCGAAGCCGTTGCCGGGCAGCGTGTACATTCGCCCCGGCATCGATGATCGGCCTGATTACGACAAGGTGCTCAGCCCCGAAGACAAGTCCGCGGTCGCCCGCTTGGCCGTGCATCAGCCGCGGCGCAAGGTCGAGGCGTCCGTGACGCAAGCCGAGACCCAGGTCGCGCAGATGACTTCGGAGGGATCTCCCGCGGCGGCCGCGGCCTCCGTCGACACGGCGGTCCCGGACATGGGCTCGGCGTACGTGGACATGCGCGACCCGGTGGTCAGCGCCGACGGCCAGCGCCCGAACCCCGGTCAGGTGACCCGCCTGTCGTGGGGCTTCGCGGTGGGCGCGACCATGTCGATCGTGCCATGGGCCGCATTGAACCTGCTCGCGCTGCCTGCGGTCATAGCGAAAGTCAGCTGGCAGCGGGTCTCCAGCGCGGTTGCCTCCCGCGCGGCGTTCTCCGGTGGCGGCCAGGAACTCTCCGAGAGCCTGGTCAGTCGCATTGGCGCGGTCGGCGACGGCGGGGTGGCGTCGGCATGGGCCATTGATCTGGCCGTGGTTGTTGTCGTGGGCGTCGTCGTGTCGCTGATTGCCGAGGCCGTCGTCTCCGCGCTGTCCGATCGCACGCGCGTGGCCGCTGGCCGGCGCACGCCGTGGATCATCGCGGGAGGCGTCGTCTCCGCGGTGATGACGCTGGCGCTGGGACTGTGCTCGAACGTGGTGGGCATCGCGTTGCTGTGGGGTCTGGTGCAGGTCGGTTATGTGATGCTGACCGTGCCGATGGCGGCTGCGTTCAGCGAGCGAGTGCCCGACAAGTTCCGTCCGCGCATCGTGCGCGCGCGTGGCATCGGCCAGATGGTCGGCCAGGCGCTGGGCGTGTGGATCGGCGTCGCCTGCGTCGTGTTCGGCGGGCTGTATACGCCGTTCGCCGCGGCCGCCGCGGTGTTCCTGCTGGCCGGCATCGTGCCGGTGCTGGTGTGGCCGAAGGAACCGTCGAGCGAGGAGCAGCCGCATACGGCGATGAGTGCGCACATGCTGATGGAGCGGTTCCGCGCGCCGCGGCACGCCGTCGAATTCTGGAAGGCGTTCGCTTCGCGCTCCTTGGTGTCGGCTGGTGTCGGACTGACGACCATGTTCCTGTGGTTCATCGCATCGGCGCTGATCTTCCGGGATTGGTTCACGCAAGGCAACTCCTCTCCGATCGCGGTACCGGTGTGCTCGTTGATCGCCTCGATGGCCTTGGCGACGCTCGTCGGTTCCGTGGGTGCCGCGTTCATCGCCGGTCCGGTGGGTGAGTACATTGAGGATCCGCGGTATCTGTCGGTCATTTCCTGCGTGCTGTACACGGTGGCGTTGGCTTTGCCCATGACCATGCCGAGCGCCGTCAGCATGGTGCTGTTCGCCCTGATCGGAGGGTTCGCGTTCGGCCTGATCGATACGTTCGGCCAGTTGCTTGCGATGGGCGCGTTGCCGGATGCGCGTTCGGCCGGCCATGATTTGGCGTTCTTCAACCTGTCGAATTCCGTCGGTCTGGCGCTCGCCGCGATAATCGGCGCGGTCGGTGTGGCCGTCACCGGCGGTTTCTCGGTGCTGTTCCCGGCGGCCATCGTCTGTGTGCTCGCGTCCGCGGTCGTCACGATTTCGATGAAGCGCTAGCAATCCGGCCGGATTGGCCGCTGTCGCGCCTCGTTTGGGATTGAGGCATCATCCTATCCGCGATTAGTCCCATCCGTTGCTGCTGAAATGGGACTTTCGCGGGATGGGGCGTCGATGTGTCTGTCTGTAATGCAGGCGGAACGCAGACAGGTTGTGCCGACGCCGCCGATGTTGTTATGCTGCGGCCGTCCACATAGTGAACCTTTGATGGCTGTCGTGGAATTCCGCGCCTATGTTGTCGGACAGTCGAGCGCGAAAGAGCTCGAAAGACACGTTCAATACCGAAAGGAGGTTCGCCGCGATGACTGGATATGCTGCTGATAACGCCGCTAACGCAACTACCGTTAACGTTGTTCTGCTGTCTGCACGAATTATTATTCCGTCTTCGTTGGCGGACTGATTCGGCATCACTGCTTGGAACCCCGCCAACGAAGGCAGGGCTCAGCGAGCAACCAATCGTATAGCCCTGCACGAGTCGCGGGGCTTTTTTGATGCGTCCCACAAGGTCACCGGATCAGCAAAGCGGCAAACGAGAGAGAACAGAATAAAAAATCGCGGGCTCGTCCGCGTGCAGTAACAGGAGCTAACAATGACAGCAGTCACACTGACAGCTGACGGCACCACTTCGGTGGGTGGAAAAGCAAAGGCGATGGTCCGTGACTCGGTCAAGACCGTGATCGCCGCCTCGATGGTCGGAACCGCCATCGAATTCTACGACTTCTACGCCTACGGCACCGCCGCAGCGAACTACTTCCCGCGCATCTTCTTCTCCGCGAAGGACAACCCCACCGTCGCGCTGCTGATGAGCCTGCTGACCTTCGCCATCGCGTTCATCGCTCGTCCGCTGGGATCCCTGATCTTCGGCCACTTCGGTGACCGCATGGGCCGCAAGACCACGCTGGTCGTCTCGCTGATGACCATGGGCGTCGGCACGTTCCTCATCGGCTGCCTGCCGACCTACAGTCAGGTCGGTGTCGGCGCGGTCGCGGTACTGTGTCTGCTGCGTTTCATCCAGGGCATCGGCCTTGGCGGCGAATGGTCCGGTGCTGCGCTGGTCGCCACCGAGAACGCGCCCGAAGACAAGCGTGCGCTGTACGGCTCCTTCCCGGAGCTCGGCGCCCCGATCGGCTTCTTCCTGTCGAACGGCACCTACTTCGTGCTGGAGTCGTTCAATGACACCGATGCGATGTGCGCCTGGGGTTGGCGTGTGCCGTTCCTGCTGTCCGCCGTGCTGGTGATCATCGGCCTCGTCGTGCGAGTCCACATGGAGGAGACCCCGATCTTCCGCATGGCCCAGGAGCAGAAGAAAGTCGTCAAGTCCCCGCTGACTGAGGTGTTCCGCAAGTCCTGGAAGCAGGTGCTGCAGGCGACGTTCCTCGTGGCCGTGACCTACACGCTGTTCTACACGCTCGCCACCTGGTCGCTCGCATGGGGCACCAAGATCAAGCGTGAAGGCGGCGGCGACCTCGGCTTCACCAACCAGGAGTACCTGCTCATGCTGATGATCTCCATCTGCGTGTTCGCGCTGTTCATCGTGCTTTCCTGCCTGTATGCCGACCGGATCGGCCGTCGTCGCGTGCTGATGTTCTCGTCCTGCGCGCTGGTCGTGTTCGCCGTGCTGTTCCCGTTCCTGCTGGACAGCGGCCTGGTCGGTCAGAAGAACTTCGCGGCCACCATGGTGTTCCTATGCCTCGGCTTCGCCCTGATGGGCATCGCCTTCGGCCCGATCGGCGCCTTCCTGCCCGAGCTGTTCGACGCGAACGTGCGTTACTCCGGCTCCGGCATCGGCTACAACCTCGCCGCCATCGTCGGCGCTGCTTTCGTGCCGACCATCGCCACGTGGCTGTCGAAGAACTTCGGCGTGCATTCGGTGGGTCTGTATCTTGCCGTGATGGCCGTCTGCTGCCTGATTGCGTTGGCGACCTGCAAGGAGACCAAGGACGTCGACTTTACGAAGTGACGGCGATGGTCGGGTACCGCCCGGCCGCGCTTGAACTCCCAAAAAATAACAACAATACACAAAAACAATCATTCAATATTTGGACGTGGGCAACCACGTCGCCTCCAGTGGTACTAGAAATGAGCCACAGGAGGGGATGACTTTGGCGCGGGACACAATCCCGCGTGGAAGCCGTCTGCAACCAAGAGGGCCGTCGAAAGCGAGCGCGTTCGGCGGCAAGACATCCAATTAAAGGAGTGCCTATTATGGCAGCAACTATCTGGTATGAGAAGGACGCCGATCTGTCCGTGTTCGATGGCAAGAAGGTCGCCATCCTCGGTTATGGCTCCCAGGGCCACGCGCATGCGCTGAACCTGCGCGACTCCGGCGTTGACGTGGTCGTCGGCCTGCGCCCGACCTCCAAGTCCGTCGAGTTCGCCAAGGAGCAGGGCCTTGAGGTCAAGCCGGTCGGCGAGGCCGTCGCCGAGGCCGACGTGGTCATGATCCTGCTGCCCGATCAGTACCAGGCCGCCGTGTACAAGAAGGACGTCGAGCCGAACCTGAAGCCGGGCGCTGCCTTGGCCTTCGCCCACGGCTTCAACATCCACTACGGCTACATCAAGCCTTCCGAGGATCACCCGGTGTTCATGGTCGCTCCGAAGGGCCCGGGCCACATCGTGCGTCGTGAGTACGCCGCCGGCCGTGGCGTCCCGGTCGTCGTGGCCGTCGAGCAGGACCCGGACGGCAAGACCTGGCCGCTGTGCCTGGCTTACGCCAAGGCTCTGGGCGCCCTGCGCGCCGGCGCCATCAAGACGACCTTCACCGAGGAGACCGAGACCGATCTGTTCGGCGAGCAGGACGTCCTCATGGGCGGCATCAACCACCTGTGCGACCTCGGCTTCGACGTGCTGACCGAGGCCGGCTACCAGCCGGAGATTGCCTACTTCGAGGTGTTCCACGAGCTGAAGATGCTGGTCGACCTGGCCAACGAGGGTGGTCTGAACAAGGCCCGTTGGTCCTGCTCCGACACCGCCCAGTACGGCGACTACACCTCCACCGTCATCACCGACGAGACCAAGAAGCGCATGCAGTACCAGCTCAAGCGCATCCAGGACGGCTCCTTCGCCAAGGAGTTCATGGATGACCAGGCTGCCGGCGCCCCGAAGTTCAAGGAACTGCAGGAGAAGTTCTCCCACCCGCACCTTGAGACCGTCGGCCCGAAGCTGCGCGCCATGTTCTCCTGGAACAACGGCCCGGCCAAGGACCAGGACGAAGCCGAGTCCTTCAACGGCAAGATCGCTCGTACCCAGGTTCAGTGATCGCCTCCGCTCCGGCTCCCGCTGGAGGGAGCCGCCAGTCGGTCGCAGACTGACTGAGAGCGGTGCATAACAAGGCCGCCGTTCCCGTTCATTCGGGAGCGGCGGCCTTCTGCGTTGCCGGTGATGCGGCCGGTAACGAAGCCGACATTGCCGCGTCCTGCGCCGTGTCACCCGCTCCCTGCCTGAACTGTTCATACTCCAATAGTGAGATGGTTCACGTTGTGGACGGTGAGGGGGCTGTGGCGGCGTTACCGGTAGGATAGTCCTCAGTTCTAAGGACAAAATCCTTAACGCTTGGATCGACCGGGCCCATGCCCGACCCCAAACGCGCGGAATGCAGGCTCCTGCATAATGCGCAACCACAAACGACACCGTGTGCCGGCAAGAGTGCCGGTACGCAAGTAAAGGAGTGCCAAACATGGCTGCACAAATCTGGTATGACAACGACGGTGACCTCTCCGTACTCGAAGGCAAGAAGGTCGCGATCATCGGTTACGGCTCGCAGGGCCACGCGCATGCGCTGAACCTGCGCGATTCGGGTGTTGACGTGGTCATCGGCCTGCGCCCGACCTCCAAGTCGGTCGCCTTCGCTAAGGAGCAGGGCCTTGAAGTCAAGTCCGTGCCGGAAGCCGCCGCCGAGGCCGACGTAATCATGATTCTGGCCCCCGACCAGTACCAGCGCACGATCTGGGCCAACGACATCGAGCCCAACATCAAGCCGGGCACGGCCGTCGCCTTCGCCCACGGCTTCAACATCCACTACGGCTACATCAAGCCTTCCGAGGATCACCCGGTGTTCATGGTCGCTCCGAAGGGCCCGGGCCACATCGTGCGTCGTGAGTACGCCGCCGGCCGTGGCGTCCCGGTCGTCGTGGCCGTTGAGCAGGATCCACGTGGCGACGCTTGGGACATCACCCTGGCTTACGCCAAGGCTCTGGGCGCTCTGCGTGCAGGCGCCATCAAGACCACCTTCACCGAGGAGACCGAGACCGATCTGTTCGGCGAGCAGAATGTGCTCATGGGCGGCGTGAACAAGCTCGTCGAGATGGGCTTCGAAGTCCTCACCGACGCCGGTTACCAGCCTGAAATCGCCTACTTCGAGGTCTGCCACGAGCTGAAGATGCTCGTCGACCTCATGAACGAAGGCGGTCTGAACAAGGCCCGCTGGTCCTGCTCCGACACCGCCCAGTACGGCGACTACACCAACACCTGCATCGACGAGCACGTGCGTGAGCGCATGCAGTACCACCTCAAGCGCATCCAGGACGGCTCCTTCGCCAAGGAGTTCATCGACGACCAGGACGCCGGCGCTCCGAAGTTCAAGGCGCTGCAGGAGGAGTACTCCAACGTGCGCATCGAGACCGTCGGCCCGAAGCTGCGCGCCATGTTCTCTTGGAACAAGGACGCCGTGAAGGACGCCGACGAGGCCAACTCCTTCACCGGCAAGATCGCCCGCGCCCAGGTGCAGTGATTTCTGAAGCTGTGAGGCCGTAAGACCGTAGAGCTGTAAAGCCAGGCCTTACCGCATGACTCAGGTCGTTGTCTTCGTCGTTCATCGCCGAAGACGACGACCTTTCGTTTATCTGGTCCTATTAATGTGTTCGTAAGCAATGTGCTTACGAACACATTACGAGTATCAAGGGTTGCTATCACGCCAAATTGCGTCACTGTGTGCGCCCTCGCACACAGTGACGCCTGTGTAAACCCTTTATTTTTCAACGGTTCTGCAGATTGCGTCACTGAGAGAGGTCGCGCACAGTGACGCAATCCGCACACAGTGACGGTCGATAACCATGGTTGTGTCGCACGATTCGCATGTTTCGTATGATCACGTGCGAGTTGCAGGATCCGACGCTGGTGGTATCAGCGCCGAGGCTCGTTCGCTGTCGTCTTCCGCGATGCCCGACTCATACGCGGCGCCCTTTGCGGCGTTCTCTGGCGCGGTACCTACGTTGCCGCTGACGGGCCGTCTCAGCACGATCATCTGCCAGCAGTGCCCGGAATTTCGGGTGTGGTCTATTCCGGCAGGTGGTGTCAAGGGCTTTCGCCACCCTTTGCGCGAATCGTCGCCGCCCCTGCGAGGTCAATATATCATCGGCAAAGACGACGATGACTGTATATCCCATCGCCCGCAAAGCCTGCCTCTTGCGTTCGTCCCATCGGTATTGTCGTTTGTCGCGGCGATGCGCGTCTCCATCGTATTCGATGATGACCCGTTGTTTGGGGTATGCGATATCGACTGTCGCCTCGTGAGCCAACTCCGGAATGAGTATCTTCCAGTGTTTGACCGGCTGCGGCAATCCATGTCGCAGCATCACGAGAGTGCAGCGGCATTCCATGGTGGAGTCAGTCACGGCATCGAGGAAAACGAGAGCATCAATGCATTTCCTTCTGCCCGGGAACGCGTCTGCTCCATCAAGGAACCGCGAGATATTGGCGACCGTCATGGAGCCTGATGACGCGCGCAGTATGGCATCCGCCAGAACGATTACCTCGATTTGCGTGAGATACGGCGCCAGCAGTGCCCATGTCATCAGCGGGTGCGTGTAGACGATGGTGATGTTGTCGTGAGTCCATGTGAGGTGGGCGATGCCCGTCAACGATGGCGGGCATTTCAGGTAGGACGTATCTTTCCGTCCGGATCTCTTGGTTGGCTCCCCAACGTACAGTACTTGGAACTTCACGGCTTCAAATCTTGAACATAGCGGTGTCTCTATGCCTGCCAGACGTAATGCGGTCATACCGGTATAGACCGGTGGCGAGGTGTTGATGGTTTTTCGTGAGTGTTCCATGCAATGCAGGAACGTCGTGGATTGCAGCTGGCGCAGTGAGCGCGCAAGATAGTTGTTCGCGACTGTTGCGCTGGAGTTGACAGGGGTGTGCTGATTCGTATTCATGGATTGAATGTAAGCATGATAATCTGCGGTGCGCCACCGGCCGCCTCAAATCTGTGGATAAGTGTATAACTCATCGGTTATCCACAGTGATGTAGCGAATGTGGATATGTAACTGGCGGAGATGCTGCGTGTGGTGCTGCTCTGCGGATGGAGGAACGCGTCACTGTGTGCGGAGTGCGTCACTCTGTGCGTCCTCACACACAGTGACGCCCATGTAAATCCCTTATTTTTCAACGGTTCTGCGAGTTGCGCCACTGAGAGAGGGCGCACACGGTGACGCACCCCGCACACAGTGACGGTATTGCGGGCTTCCGCCGTGCACGGGTACGGGTATCGGATCATGTGACTGATCCGATACCCGTACCCAACGCCTCAGAGCGCCTGCGGGCGCAGGACGAGATCGAAATCGAACTCCGCGTCGTCGAGGCGGTATTTCTCGTGCAGCTTGGGACCGCAGCTGTTGGACCCGATGCCGGACTGCATGTAATCCACGCACACCACCGTCGAATCCGCCGGCTTCAGCTCGCTGTTGTGAGCCTTGGCGGTCAGCTCCTCCTGGGTGTAAGGCAGCGCCTGGAAGTCGAAGGCATGGTCACCGGCACGGAGCACCAGCAGCTCGGCGTCATCGCTGGCGATGCTCGCCCAATCGCAGTCGTGATGGTTGCCGTTCTCCTGCGGCTTGATATACGGCTCGAACAGCGATTCGGGAGTGCCGGAGAACACGCCATGATAGCTGGACCGGCGCTTGTCGATGTAGCTTTCGTTCGGGCCGAGACCGCAATAGGCGATCTGCCGCATCGGCTTCGGCACGAACAGGCGCAGGCCGAAACGCGGCAGGAACGGGAAATCGGTGTCGCGCATCACATGCATGCGCAGCGCCACCGAACCGTCGGGCGCGATGGTCCAGTCGGCGTCGATGTCGGCGATGCGCTGCACAATCGGCGCCACCAGCGCCATCGTCGCATGGATCGTCACCTGGCCGTCGACCACCACCGAGCCGTCCTCGGACGTCGCCATGGCGCTCACGTCGCCGGCGTTGACGTTGCCGTCGTCGAGGATCGCATCGTCTCCAAACGAGGCGACCGGCGCATCCTCATCGTCCGCACGCAGTTCAATCGACTCGGGCTTGGCGATGACGTCATCCTCATCGACCAGTACACCGACCTCGTACGCGCGCGCCTGAGCGCGGTCATACTGGGCGCGAATCCAATCGGCCTTGATGTACTGGTCGTTGTCGGTGGGAGCGCGCCACACGTTCAGCTCCATCGGCCTGTTAAGCAGCGACCGGTTCGCGAACGACATCGACGAGAACAGGCCGGTACGGCGGTCGAGCACATACCGGAACGTCGAGCCTTCCACGGTGATCGAGGCATCGGTCTGCATGACGGTCAGCGGGTCTGCCAGCACGACGTCGTCGTAGCCGGCATCCGCGGCATCGTTCGCTCCATCGTCGGCGCCTTCTACGCTATCGGTGCCGTCATCGGCAACGTCGTCGACATCGTCATCCGAGCCGATGCCATCGGCGATATCGGCCAGCGCGGCGACGACCGTCTGATTGCGTGGATCCGCGGTCGGCACGGCGACCTCGTCGAAGCCGAGCTCGAAGCCGATCGGCAGTGTCTCGGTGTCCGTCGCCTGATAGTACTTCACCAGCATTGTCACGTTCCCGGCCTCGGGTATGGCATCAAGGATCTCAGCCGGTATGTCGACGACCGCGTCACCATGCGGCGCGATCGATGGCATCGACGGCGTGTAATTGCCGGGATGCTCCTCCCGGAACGTCGCGCCCGCCGCAGGATCACTCTCCCACGCAGCCCATGCGGTCTCCGCGCCATCCACCAGCAGCTCGAACGTCATGAACACCGCGTCGGCGGCATCCAGGAAGTCCAGGTAATTGTGCAGCGTCACCGTGCCCGCGGCCGCGTCGAAACCGGTCACGCGCACCGGCCGATACACGTTCTTGAACTCCAGCAGCCCGGTATGCGGCGTGCGGTCCGGGTACACCAAGCCGTCCATGCAGAAATTGCCGAAATGCGGGTACTCGCCCGAATCGCCGCCGTACGCGTACTCGCGCTCGCCGGCCGCGTTCGTGCCACGGTCGATCGCATGGTCGCACCACTCCCAGATGAAGCCGCCGACCAGGCCGTCATAACGCTGGATGCGCGTGAAATAATCCTCCAGATCGCCCGGGCCGTTGCCCATCGCATGGCAGAATTCGCACAGCACGTACGGCTTGACGCCGTTGTCGCCGTCATCGCCGTTGCTGCCGTCGCGCAGCCCGTCCGGCGTGCGCGGCCCCTCCTCGGAGAAGTACTGGTCGATCTCCTCGACGGACGGGTACATACGGCTGTGTACGTCAAGATAGCTGTAATCGCACTCCTGTCCCTCATCCACATACCGGGCGCTCTCATAGTGCGTCAGGCGGCTCGGATCGAAGGTCTGCGTCCACAGCAGCGCCGCCTCGAACGTACAGCCGTACGCACACTCGTTGCCCATCGACCAGAAGATGATGCTCGCATGGTTCTTGTCGCGCTCCACGCTGCGCTGCGCGCGGTCAACGGTCGGCGCGATCCACGCGGGGTTGTCGGCGATAGGCCGGTTCCAGCGCTTGTTGACAGCCGCGTCGCTCTCGTCCGGATGCACGCCGCGCATCGCGCCGTGGCTCTCGTTGTCAGCCTCGGCCACCACGTAGAAGCCGAGACGGTCGTACAGGTCGTAGAAGTGCGGCGCGTTCGGGTAATGGCTGGTGCGGATCGCGTTGACGTTGTGCTCCTTCATCAGCGTGAGGTCGCGCATGAGCTGCTCCTCGCTGATGACCGGGCCGGTCACCGGGTCGCTGTCGTGCCGGTTGACGCCGTGGAGCTTGATCGGCTTGCCGTTGACCTTGACCACATTGCCATCCACGCTGACCTCGCGGATGCCGACGAGCGCGGTGATGACCTCGTTCGCGGTGGTGTACACGATGGTGTACAGGTACGGCGTCTCGGCGGTCCACAGATGCGGGTCGTCGACTGCCAGGGATGCGTGCGCGGTCGGGGCGAACGCGCTGTCTCCGGTGAATCCGGTTCCGTTCGCGCCGCCGGCGAGCGTGCCGGTCACCGACGCGATGCGCAGTGCGGCCTGTGCGTCCGTGGAGTCATCGTCGATGGCGGCCACGTCGTCGATCGACTCGATGACGCCTTCTTCTTCGTCGTCCGCGGCGGTGTCGTCGCTGCCAGTGCCGGTCGCGTCGTCGGCTTCGCTCGCGTCGGGCTGTGTCCGAACCGTCACGTCGTCCTCGTCCCCGGCCATCGGATCATCGATCGGCTCCGCGGCCGTCTCTGCCACCAGCTCGCCATCCTCATCGAACAGCTGCACCTTGACCGGCACATCCGCATCGTCGAAGAACGCGAAATCCACGTCGACCGTCGCGTGATCGACCGGCGACGCATCATATTCGTCATCGCTGATGCCGGCCTCAACCAGCGCGGAATCGACATTGCGCCAAATCGACGTATGCACGAACATGTCACGAATCGCATACTCGGGACGGTCCAGCAGATACACGTCACGGAAGATGCCGCTCATGCGGAACTTGTCCTGATCCTCCTGATAGCTGCCGTCGCACCACTTCAGCACCAGCACGGCCAGCGTGTTCACGCCGTCCTCCAGCACGTCGGTCACATCGAACTCGCTGGTCGAATGCGACACCTGCGAATACCCGACGAACTCGCCGTTCACCCACGCATAGAACGCCGAATCCACGCCCTCGAAATTCAGGTACGTGCAGGGTGCGTCAGGATCGGACGTATGCATGAAATCGCACAGGTACACGCCGCACGGGTTGTCCTGCGGCACGAACGGCGGGTCGAACGGGAACGGATAGTCGAAATTCGTGTACTGGTGGCGGTCGAAACCATGGTTCTGCCACACGCTCGGCACCGGCGTCGTCGTGAAGCCGTCCGCCGCCAGCGCACCCGTGGCGGCAGTGCGCGGATCGGCGTTCTCCGGTGCGTCATCCCCGCCGAAATCCACGTCATAGAACACCGGGCGGCCGGCGGCGCGCAGTCGGGAGACCTCGGCGTCCAAGTCGTAGATGCTCGCATAATACTTGAAATCCCAGTCGCCGTTCAGCAGCATGAAACGGTCGGAATTCACGCGATTCTCGCCGACCGTGTCCATCGGCGTGGACGCGGGCACGTAATACGCGCGGTTCGGCTGCGTGCCGACATGTAGATGGCCGAGACTCTCGTAGTACCGGGGAATGAACATGATGGAGCCCTCCTTGGTTGTGCATGTGCCAGTGCGATGACACTGCACACCATTATCAGCGTCAGCATGGTCGAGAAGTAAGGCCTTTGCCTGGCTTCCGGCGATATTCGCGGGTCCTGGGAAGGTGGTCTCGCGCTAAACCAAGGAAAATGGCGGCTCACAAGGTTTGTGGGGACTTCGTTGTGACTTGTGTTCGGCGTGTCGGATTATGGTGGGCTGGCTCTGTGCGCTCGTGAGCCGTTCCGGCTCTGTTCGCGCGTGCGGCGGCCATGGCTCCATCCGCGGGATGTGCGCGACTAAGGGCGGACGGTCTTGCACGTCTGCGTGACCTGGTATGCGGTCAGCAGAATCGCAAGCCACACCACACCGGCGATGACGGCGACGCGATAGCTGGACGAGAAGCACATGAGCACCACGACGAATGCCAGGAATGCGAGCACTACATACGGCATCACGCGGGCGAACGGCAGCTTGAAATGGATGCGTCCCAGAGCCTCGTCTCCGGTGAGCCCGGCCAGCTCGCCGGGCCCGTCTCCGGCCGCCACACGGCGACGGAAATGAATCTCGGTGACCATGATCATCGACCAGTTGATAACGCCAGCAATCGTGGCGATCGACATCAGATAATTGAACGCGAAATCGGGCCACAGGAACACGACCACCACGGCCAGCGCGGTGATGGCCGCGGAAGCGAGCACCCCGACAACCGGTACGCCGTGGAAGTTGAGCTTGCCGAGGATTTCGGGCGCGTTGCCCTGCCTGGCCAGCGAGTACAACATGCGGGAGTTGGCGTACAGGCCGGAGTTGTACACGCTCATCACCGCGGTCAGACACACGAAGTTGAGGATGCCGGCGGCCGCGTGCACACCCACCGAGTCGAAGATCTGCACGAACGGGCTGGTCGTGCCGTCGATCGTGTTCCACGGCACCACGGCCATGATCACGCCGAGTGCGCCGATGTAAAACACCAGGATGCGCCAGATGATGCCATTCGTCGCGCGGGGAATGGTTCTGCGTGGATCTTCGGTCTCGCCGGCCGTGATGCCGATGAGCTCGGTGCCGCCGAAACTGAACATCACCACGACCAACGCCATCAACAGTCCGGTCCATTGGCCGTCGGCACTTTGCTGCAGCAGGCCGTGGGGGAGTACGCCGCCATCGAGCGCGAACCAGTTCGAGAAGCTCGCCTTGACGCCGGAATCCGTTGGCAGTCCGGCAATCAGTACCGCGAGCCCGCTGACGATCATCGCTATCACCGCGACGATCTTGATGATCGCGAACCAGAATTCGAACTCGCCGAACTTGCTCACCCCCAGCAGGTTCATCGCCGCAATCACGACGAGAAACACCGCGGCCGACACCCATTGCGGAATCGCGGGAAACCAGTAGTTGACGAACGAGCCGACCACGCTCAGCTCCACCATCGACACCAGAATGTAATTGAACCAGTAGTTCCAGCCGCTCACGAAGCCGGCGCGCTTCGACCAGTAGCGGGTCGCGTAGTAGCTGAACGCACCGGCCCTCGGGTCTTCGACCGACATCTCGCCCAGCGCCCGCACGATCATGAAGATAGCCAACCCGCCCACAAGATAGGCAAGCAGGATTGACGGGCCTGCCAACGCGATCGACTCGCTGGAGCCATAGAAGAGTCCGGTGCCGATCGCCCCTCCCAGCGCGATCAGCTGGACATGCCGGTTCTTCAACGATTTGCGCAACGCCGCCGGTGCCGGCGTGTTGCCGGTGCCGGGGCGGGAGGCCGTCGCCGTGCTGTCGTGCATGGTGTTCTTGCTCATCGGTTCCTCTCCATCGTTGCCGCACGCCGGCGACTGCTCGCGGCATTGGCCGTCTGCCCGTCGTTGACCCGCTCGCGCCCGTCTTCGACATTGCCGTCATCGCCGGTGGGGCCGGGCCGTGATGCCGTGATCGCCGCACCCGCCACAACGCAGGCCGATATCGGCACGACCGCCATTCTATGCCATCCGCTGACGAGTCGACGTCACCGTGCGCCGTTTTGTCTCCCGCATCGGCTCATCGGGGTGCGTCATGCCGCGGTGGGCACCACGGTCACGGTCTGAGCCTTCCTCATCGTCGCGGCGTCGACTTTTCGTGGCTATCTGCGTTTCAAGGGGGTGATTTCGTGTTCGCCGAACATCTATCTGAGTTTCAGGGGGTTGCCAAAACATGATACCCGGAGTATTGAGCACCAATTGCCATTGGAATCATGCGGTCTTGAGGGTGTTTATACTCGGCTACCAACCCCTCGAAACGCAGATAGATGTTCCGGAAGAGCGCCATCAACCCCTTGAGATGCAGATAGCCCAATTTTGCCGCAACATGTCTGCGATTGAGCGCCTAGCATCACGTTTGCATAATCGTGATTTACTAAATCGCGATTATGCAAACGATCTGTGCCGGTGCGAAGAATATGTCATGCCCCGTCGATTCCTTGTGACCAGCATCTCCGATTCGTCTAGTGCCGCTGCGGCACTCTGGCCGTATGATTCCGGGTGGGCCGAGGCCGGAATCGTCTGTCTCACCGGGCGCCGGGCATGCCCATGGTGAAGATGATGTGGGCGACGGTTTCTGGTGGGGCGGCGAGGTCGGTGGCGAGCCAGTACTGCAGCAGTCCGATGCTGCCGGATACGGCGAACCGCATGCGCATCTGCGCTTCGGCCGGGTCGCTGGAGGCGGGCTGCATCTGTTCGGCGACGGAACGGCGGCTGTAGATCAGGCCGAGCAGCTGTTGCTGGAAATCCAGGTCGGCGGTAGGGCTCATCAGCACCTGCAGATGGTTGCGGTTGTCGGCGATATAGCGGCAGATGTGCTCGATGACGTGCTCGACGCCGGCCGCGTCAGGCTGCATGAGCAGCTGGTCGAGCGCGGTCGTGACCCATGCCATCGTTTCGTCCTCGATGTCGTGTAGCAGCTCCTCGATGCTGTCGTAGTGCGCGTAGAACGTGGAGCGGTTGACGTCCGCCTGCTCGCACAGCGCCTTGATGGTGATGCTGCCGAGCGGCCGTTCGCGCATCAGGTCGATGAGCGCGTCCTGCATCGCCTTCCGCGTGTAACGGGTGCGGCGGCTTTCGGTCAGTTCCTTGGCCATGGCTGGTCCTTGCCTCGTATGGCCTCGCGCCGGCGGATTCCTGCCCGACATTCGGCAATCCGACTGTTGGTTGCGAAACCGACATAGTGTTGTTTTACTTGAGTATAACATCTGTTGCGTGTGCGGGGAGGTGCATGATGGCGTATATCGAATTCGACCGCGTGGTCAAGGAATACCCGTCCGGGCGCACCACGATCCGCGCACTGGACGAGGCCAGTTTCACCGCCGACCGAGGCGAACTGACGGTGATCCTCGGGCAGTCGGGCGCGGGCAAGACCACGGCGCTGAACATCCTTGGCGGCATGGACACCGCCACCTCCGGGCGCGTGGTCGTCGGCGGCCGCGACATCACCGGACTGCGCAAACGCGACCTCATAGCCTACCGGCGGATGGACATCGGATTCGTCTTCCAGTTCTACAATCTCGTGCCGAATCTGACCGCATTGGAGAACGTCGAACTCGCGTCGCAGATCTGCCCCGACCATTTCGACCCGGCCGACACCCTGCACAAGGTCGGCCTGGGCGACCGGCTGAGCAATTTCCCGGCGCAACTGTCCGGCGGCGAACAGCAGCGCGTGTCCATTGCGCGCGCAATCGCCAAGAAGCCGAAGCTGCTGCTGTGCGACGAGCCGACCGGCGCGCTCGACTATGAGACCGGCAAGGAGGTCCTGCAACTGCTGCAGGACATCTGCCGTGACGAGAACATGACGGTGCTCATCATCACCCACAACTCCGCGCTCGCTCCGATGGCGCACAAGGTCGTCCGCTTCCGCTCCGGCAAGGTGGTGGGCGAGGATGTGAATCCCGCGCCGACACCGATCGCCGACATCGAATGGTAGGTGCTGTGATGGGACGGCATGCGCATAGGAACAAAGGTCGGAAGGCGGACGGTGATTCTGCCGGGTGGTCGCCCGCGTCCGATGTGCCCACCGAGGTGATTCCCGGAATCTACGACTTGGCGGCCGACACCGATACGGGCGGCAGGCCGTCTCGTGGGCGCTCGCTGTCGGGGGCGTTCGTCAAGGATACGATGCGCTCGTGGCTGCACGGGTGGAAACGGTTTCTGTCCATCGCCGTGATTTCGCTGCTTGGGGTGGCGGTGATGACCGGCATCTACGCCGGTTGTCGTGACACGTTCCGCGCCGCGAACCGGTTCTACGACGCGCAACGGTTGCACGATATCCAGGTGCTGTCGACCTACGGCCTGACCGATGATGACGTTGCGGCCTTGAAGCAGGTCCGCGGAGTCGATGTCGTGCAGCCGGAACGCAGCCAGAGCGTCGAAGCCGACGTCAAGGGCACCGACAAAACCGTCACCATCAACGAGATCGGCGTGAACGGCCTCGACCAGCCGTACCTACAGGACGGCCGCATTCCGAGCAAGGCTGGCGAGGTCGCGGTCACCAAAAAGTTCCTCGCCGACAGTGGCATGGCAGTCGGCGACTCGCTGACCGTCACCCCGGTCGACACCGGCACTGCGACATCGACCGTTTCGGATACGGACTCCGCCGACAGCGGCGCGAACGGCACGGAACCGACGGACGAGCAAGCCGATGCATCGCAATCGGCGCCGAGCTTCCCGACCGAACTGGCCATCACCGGCACGGTGATAGACCCCAAGGACCTGAGCAATCCGGACGGATACAGCGGCGCCAAGGCATTCCGCAACTCGCTCGCGTCCGACTACACGTTCTTCGCGCCGAGCGACGGCGTGACAGGAGACATCTACACCGCTATCAGCCTGACCGTGAGCGGCTCGACCGACGAGGACGCGTTCGGCGACGACTATGACACGCTGGTCCGCGATGTCGCCGACCGCATCGAAGCCACGGTGCAGACCAAGCAGCAGAACGAACGCCGGCAGACTCTCGTGGACGCCGCGCAGAAAAAGCTCGACCAGGCGAAGACCGACGCCTACCGGCAGCTCGACGACGCGCAGATGCAGATCACCGAGCAGACGGAGGGGCTGAAAACCCAGCGCGAGCAGGCGAAAACCACCAAGCAGAGCCTCGAAGACCAGCTCACACAGCTCGAAGACCAATCGGAGCAGCTGCAGGACGGCAAAGACCAGGTCAACGTGGGACTGCTCCAAGCCCGCCAGGGCCAATCGCAGCTGCAGCAGGGCATCGCCACCGCGCAGACGATGAACGACCTGGCCGCGCAGGGCGCGCGGGCCGCAGAGCAGGCCGCGGACGCGGCAGACCAGGCGGTCGCCGGCGCGCAAGGTCTGCCCGAGACGGTACTCGAACCATTGCGCAAGGCAGCGAAAACCGCGCGCGACCTCGCCACACAGGCACGGTCCAAAGCCGATGAATCCGCGGCACAGCTCACGCAACTGCAATCCCAGCTGAGCCAGGTCAACGCCACCATAGCCCAACTTGAAGCGCAATCGGCCACTTTGCAGCGGCAAACCGAGCAGCTGCGCGGCGGTCGCCAGCAGATCCGCGACGGACTCAAGCAGATAGCCGCCGGCGAAGAGCAGATGGACACCGGCGAACGGCAGCTCAAGGACGCGCAAGACCAGCTTGACGCCAAGCGCAAGGATGCCGACAGTCAGTTCGCCAAGCAGCAGCAACGCGTCGACGACATCGCCGCAGCCCGCTGGTACGTGCAGACGCGCTCGTCAATCGGCGGCTTCAGCTCGCTCAAATCCGACATCAGCTCAATCGAATCAATCGGCTACGCCTTCCCGGTCGTATTCCTGATTGTTGCGGTGCTGATGAGCCTGACCGCGATGACCCGCATGGTCGAGGAGGAACGCGGTCTGATTGGCACCTACACCGGGCTCGGTTACGGGAACGCGGCCATCGCGATGCGGTACGTGCTGTTCGCCGCGCTCGCCTGCCTAATCGGCGGCGGACTGGGACTGATGGTCGGCTTCCTCGGCATTCCGTCGTTCCTGCTGCTGGTGATCGAGGGACTGTACACGGTGCCCGGCATACAGCTCGAATACGATTGGCTGTACGGGTCGGCAGGCATCGCGCTGTTCGTCGTCGGCGTGGTCGTCGCAACGGTCGTCGCCTGCGCCGGGGCTCTGCGGCAAAGCCCGGCTCAACTCATGCAGCCGAAAGCGCCGAAGGCTGGCGCGCGCATCTTGCTCGAACGCATCCGCCCGCTGTGGCGGCGGCTCAGCTTCCTCAACAAGGTCACCGCGCGCAACATATTCCGCTTCAAAAGCCGCCTGTTGATGACCGTCGGCGGGGTGGCGGGCTGCACGGCGCTGATTGTGTGCGGCTTCGCCATCAACGACACCGTCGCCACGCTCGGACCCAAGCAATACGAGGACATCTACCATTACGACCTGCTCGTCGTCAGCGGCGACGACAGTGTCGATGCGATGCGCGCTCGGCTCGACAAGGACGGGCGCGTGGAACGTTCGCTTGATCTGCGGCTCGACAGCGGCGAGATGGACGCGGGCGGCGCAGGCGAGACGATTCAGCTCATGATCGTGCCGGATGATTCAGTAGGAGCGCTCGGAGACATGATTACGCTGCGGTCCGCGAGCGGCGGGCACGGCAAGCTGCAGCTTGGGGGCGATGGCATAATCGTCGCGCAATCCGCGGCGAACTCGCTCGGCGTCAAGGCCGGCGACACCGTCACGCTACGTGACGGCAGTATGCGTCATGGCGAAGTGAAGGTCTCCGTGGTGACGCGAAACCTCATCGGCTCGAACGTGTATGTCACCGAAAGTCTGTACAAGAAGACATTCGGCGTGTCGACGGCGGTGACGCGCAACGCCGTGATCGCCACACTGGACGGAACCGCCGACCAGAACATCGCGTACGCGGATCGGCTCGCACGCGATCCGTCGGTCGTGAGCGCCACCAGCACCGACGATCTCGAGCGCAGCTTCTCGTTCGACCTGATGAGCGCCGTCGTGGCGCTCATCATCGCGCTCGCGGGCGGGCTGGCGCTCGTCGTGCTGTTCACGCTGGCGAACACGAACGTGTCTGAGCGCGTGCGGGAAATGGCCACGCTGAAGGTACTGGGCTTCTACGACCGCGAGGTGCACCGGTATGTCAACAAGGAGATGCTGATACTGGCCGGCATGGGCATCGTCGTCGGTCTGCCGCTCGGGCGCGCGGTCGGCGGGCTGCTTACGGCGGCGCTCAACATGCCCGCGTTGTATTTCGAGGTGAGCGTGCACTGGTATAGCTATGTGATCGCCGCCGCGGCGACGATGGCGTTCGCGCTGCTCGTGCAGCTGCTCACCAATCCGGTGCTCGACCGCATCGATCCGGTCAGCTCGCTCAAGTCCGTGGAGTGAGCCGCCCGCCACCGCCCTACTTGTGGTATGGCTCGCCGGCGTTGATTTTGTAGGCGCGGTACAGCTGCTCCAGTAGGATCACGCGCATCAGCTGATGCGGGAACGTCATCTTCGAGAAGCTGAGCCTGTAGTCGGCGCGGCGCAGGATCGCGTCGTCCAGGCCGATTGAGCCGCCGATGATGAGCTGTATGTGGCTTTCGCCGTGCAATCCGAGCTGGTTGATGTGCGCGGCGAGCCCTTCGGAGGAGAGCATCGTGCCGTCGATCGCCAGCGCGATCACATAGGCGTCGGGGCGGATGTGCTTGGCGATGCGCCCGCCTTCCTTGGCACGAATCTGCCGTTCCACGCCTTCGCTGGCATGTTCGGGGGTCTTCTCGTCGGCGACCTCGATGATGTCGAGCTTGCAGTAGCGGCCGAGCCGTTTGCTGTATTCGGCGATGGCGTCGCGCAGATACTGCTCTTTGACCCTGCCGACGCAAATGACGCTAATACGCATTATCCTGCTTTCTATCTGCCCGGAGGATTACGGAAGATACGCCGTCGTACTACTCCGAGAGTCACGGCACGACGATACCGCGACTCTCAGAGTCCCTCGGTGGGGGATTGGCTGACGCTCCGCCAGTCAATCCCCCACCGTCGGCATTGGTTGATGTGTGCGGATACGGCCGTTCAAAGCCGAAGGCGTATTTCGTACGTCGAGCGCTGAGGAAAGGCCGTATACGCTCCATCAATCAATGACGCCGTAGAGGCGGTCGCCGGTGTCGCCAAGCCCCGGCACAATGTACGCCTTTTCGTTGAGTTTTTCATCGACGGCGCAGACGACGACCTTGAAGGCGATGGAGGGGTCGATGTGGTCTTGGACGTATTGGATGCCTTCGGGGGCGGCGATGATGTTGATGGCGGTGACGTCTTTGGCACCGCGCTCGGCGAGGTAGTGGGTGGCGGTGACGAGGGTGCCGCCGGTGGCGAGCATGGGGTCGATGAGGAAGCACTGACGGCCGGTGAGGTCTTCGGGGAGACGGTTGGCGTAAGTGATCTGCTGGGTGGGGTGCTCTTCGTCGCGCTTCATGCCGAGGAAGCCGACTTCGGCGGTGGGGATCATTTTGGTCATGCCGTCGAGCATGCCGAGTCCGGCGCGAAGGACGGGAACGATGATGGGGGCGGGGCTGGCGATGTGCTTGCCGACCATGGGGGCGACGGGGGTTTCGATGGGCTTGTCGACGATGTCGAGGTTGCGGGTCGCCTCGTAGGCTTCGAGCATGACGAGTTCGGTGACGAGCTCGCGGAAAGTGGCGGATGAGGTGTTTTTGTCGCGCAGGACGGTGAGCTTGTGTTCCACCAGCGGGTGGTCGAGTACGTGAAGTTCCATGAGTACCAGCGTACCCGGTTATCTCACATTCTGGATGGACGTAGCGTGTTGCTTATGTGACGTAATGGTCAAGATGTGCAGTGAGGTCGGACTGCAGGAGCCGAAGGCGGTTTCGACGGCGACGATATCACCAAGGCCGCGCCGAACCAGCGCATCCGCAAAGGCATGGCGTTCGTGCCGCAGGGGCAGCAGTCGTTCGGCACGATGACCGTCGACGAGAACCTGCATGTGGTCGCCGACCGGTACGGGTCCGAGGCGAAAGCGCGGTACGACGAGGCCGTGACGATGTTCCCGGTGCTCAAGGAATTCGCCGTCGAACGGGCGGATCGCTACTATGTGCTGGCCTCCGGGCGCTTCATCGCCACCGGCGAAGGCGGTCCTGCACAGGTTGAGGCCGCCAAAGAGGCCATGCGCGTATAATCGCGCTCTCAAAACTTGCAGATACAAGGCTTTTTTCGAGCGTCAATCGTTATACCTGCGAGTTTTGAGAGCGCCTATTGCAGAGCCTTCATCAAAGAAGCCACATGACCCTTCGCCCGGACGTTGTAACGGGCGATTTCTATCGTGCCGGCTGCGCCTGTAACAGACACGCTGATGACGAATGTCGAGCGGATCACGCCTATGTGCGTGCGCCCATAGAGCTTCTTTTCGCCGTACGCGCCGTAAAGCCGATGCACGGTCAGGTCCGCGTCCGACAGCAGCGGGAACGACAGGTGGTCGCGCTCGCGGAAACGCTGCAGCTTGTCGATTGGGTCCTTGGAGACGCCCAGCACAGTGAAACCGAGTGCGGTGAGCCGGGCAATGTTGTCGCGGAAGTCGCATGCCTCGGTGGTGCAGCCCGGCGTCATCGCGGCCGGATAGAAGTACAGCACCACGCGCTTGCCCTGCGCCAGCAGCCGCGACAGCGTGACGGAGGTCTCACCGCCGTCCGGGTTGACCGCAGGCAGGGTGAAATCAGGAGCGGGCTGGCCGGGGGTGAGTCGCGTGGGAAGAGCGGGCTGGCTGGATTGTCCGGGCTGCGGTGATTGGTCGCTTGCGTGATTTTCTGTCATGATGCGTGCTCCTTTACCTCGATGCCCATGTGTGCCACCACTATCGCCGTCGTGGTGGACAGTCGCGCGACCGCGTATAGTCGAATCATGCAATGGCTGCACAGGATAGGCGAGGCGATTGATTCGCTGGTTGCATGGTGGCGGCGCTCGCTGATCGGGCGGGTGATTGACCGGTATGTGTCGCGGCGCGGGCCGCTGCTGGCGAACGGGTTGGCATATGGGCTACTGTTCGCGTTCTTCGCCGGCGTATGGATCGTGGTCAGCGCGCTCGGACTGGTGGTGACCGGGAGCGAGGAGATGCAGAAGGCGCTGCTCGCGATGCTGCGCACGGTGATTCCGAGCGTTTCCGATTCGCTGTTTTCCGCGTCGATGCTGAGTGGAATCTCGCATACGCTGACATGGACCGGTCTGGTGACGCTGGCGGTGTTCTGGTGGACGGTCACCGGTTGGATGAATTCCCTGCGCAATGCAGTGACGACCATGTTCGACGATTGCACGCAGGAGCTGAACGTGGTTAAGGCGCGATTGCGCGATACGGTCGCTGCGATCATGGTGGCGGTACTGTTCATATTGTCGACCGCGGCGGGCGTCGTCTCTGGCGGCCTGATGAGACTGGTGTTGCGGGCGCTTGGCATCGCCGATGATTCGCTGCCGGGCGCGCTGTTGCTGGAATCGACCGGTTTCGCTACCGGCGTGTTGCTGAATTTCGCGTTGTTCATGCTGCTGCTGCGCGTGGTCGCGCACATACGCGCGGGCAAATTCACGCTGGTGGGGGCGGCGCTTGGGGCTCTGGCGGTCGCGGTGATGCAGCTGCTGGGCGCTCGTCTGTTGACGGGTGCGTCGCGCAACCCGATGCTGGCGCCGTTCGCAGCTATCATCGGCGTGCTCATCTGGTTCAACTTGGTGGCGCAGGTGATTATGATCTGCGCGGCGTTCATCGCCGAGTGCCGGCGGGGGGGGCGGGGAGAGCCGGAGCTAGCTACAGCCGCTGTCAGCTGACAGGGTAACTGGCATCAAGCATTGCCGGATACGATATCGTATGAGACGGCTGCGAGCTTCATCGCAGGTCGCAAGGTGCATGTCTTTCATGAGATGTGCCGTAGAGCATATGACGAGAGGGGAGTTCCCATGGCGATTGATGTATATGGTGCAACATGGTGCGGCGACTGCCACCGTGCCAAGAACGCGCTCGACCGGTTCGGCGCCGCTTACACGTGGCACGACATCGAGCAGGAGGAGGGCGCGGCCGACCGTGCCGTTGAGATCAGCGGCCAAAAACACATCCCGGTCGTGCTCTATGGCGACGGGTCGTTCCAGGTCGAGCCGTCCGTCGTGGACATCCAGAACAAGCTCAACGAGCTTGGCCTGCTCGGGTGAGCGGTGAGTGGCTGCGGCGGTGGCGAGGTGCGGTATCGGCTGTCCGCCATTGAACACGATGCATCAATTCGCGCCTTATGGTCGGCGCTTTTGCAAAGTGAGGACAGCATCGTTGCTTGATTTGACCAGATTCTATTCGTAGGCAGAATTCGAATTTTGGTAGTTGAATGGTTCCGGGAGTGCTGGGACAGTGAATGATTCGACGATCTCGGGGATGCGGCTGTGGGAGGCCCGGAAGATCCATCGTTTCAGCTTGGCCCCGGCTTGTCCGGTGGGCTGGTGCGGGAGCGTCCCGAGGAGTTCCTTGAGTTGCCATGACCGGTAGGGCTGGCCCCTGGGATCCGTGTCCTGCCGTTCGGTGAGATCCTCCGGGTTCTTGGGCACGGCGTATCTGACGCCGCGCATCGCCTCGGTCGCCGTCTTGTCGTTGCCGCGCCGGGCCTGGTTCCGCACCCGTTTCCTGACCTGGTCGGGCGCGTCGCTCATCCGGGAGACGATGTGGAACGAGTCCGGGACGCGCCCGGCGTTCGGCAGGCGCTCCTTCACGCTGGCGTCGATCCACTTGGCGCCGTCGCCGGTGACTGCCTTGATGGAGGCGCGCTGCTCGTCGGTCGGCTGTCGGAAGAACAGGCCGGGCACCTCCTTGCCGTATCCGTCGTGCGCCCAGACGACCCGTCTGCGCTTGTGGTCGACGACCACGGTGATGTACGTGTGCCCCCCTTCCTGCAGCTGGTCTCGTCCACGCCTATCGCGGTGGGACCGTCGAACATGCACGGCATCGAGGATTCCAAGCGGGCGGCGACCCTGCGCGCGATATGGCCGGCCGTCCTCCACGCGATGCGTGGGAATCCGCCCACGGTCTTCTGGCTGGCGACCGCCGCCGGCCACGCGCACTCCATCTCGAAACCACTGGTGAGCCGGCTGTCCGGCTCCGCCACGGCACTTGGGCGGCCACCACGCCATGCTCCGCGCACGCCACGCGCGGCGCCAGGCCCATGAGCTCGACCCCATAGCAGCCGAAGTCCTGGTGGCGCCATCGCCGTTCGCCGCCACCCCTCCCATATAACAGGCCCGTCCGCTATAAACCGCAAGATGAGGTCCACAGCGGACGGGCCTGTTCGTTCATATGGTCGGCGGTCATGGACATGCCCCATGCCTACTCCGGCAACGAGGCCGGAACCGGCGGTACCGCCACGACACGGCAACTCGACCGGTATAGGGACGGTCCATAACAAGTTCATACGGTTCATCGCACATTGAACATCAGTTGAACGACGAATGATATTTGATGCGCGCACCATGAACAGTGCCTGAATCAGCCATCGTCTCCGAAAAGCGGCGGATAGCCTTGTAAAGGCCATGATGCGTAGGCGCATTGCAACGGCACATTCGCATCGTCGTTGAAATAGGAGAGTGCTAGGGAGAGCCTGGTCATGCATATAGGAAAGATACGCAATATCATCAAACCAGCGGTGGCGTGCATAGCGCTTGCCGTGTTCGCCGCGCCGGGTACGGTAGTCTCCGCCGCGGCGCTTGAACGTGAAGGTGCCCCATTGGATGTGGTGGCCGATTGGAAATTCCAGCAGGCGCATTCCACCGGTTCCATCGACGGTGGTGACCTGGTCATCAAGGATATGTCGGGCAACGGCAACGATCTGCACATGCAGACCTACGGGAAAAATGATTACAAGCTCAGCGACTATGTCAACTGGTCGTCGAATTCGATGAACGGTGACGGTGGTGGAAGCCTGAAGCTCAACGGCGACAGCGATCTGGCGCATAAGAAGGATCATCCCGAGCAGCGAGATCCCAAGGGCGCGGATTTCATCACCGCGAGCGGCGCTCCCATCAACAAAGAGCAATTTGCCAACGGATACACCATGGAGTTCGTGTACTACCTTCCCGATGACTTCAACGCCGGTACCGATTCGTGGATGGGGCTTGCGGCCAGGCAATCCACAAACAGCAACATGGATGAACACGAGATGGGGTCGATGAGCCTGTCGATCTCCAATTGCAAGGAAACCCAGTTCAAGGCCGCCAACAAGGACAATGAGTCGACCATGAACACCGATGATCCCAACAACGGCGTCACCAGCTGGGGCGTCACCATGGATCACGGTGGCATTTGGTATCACATCGCCGTCGTATCCGATGGCACGAACGTGGTGACATACACCAACGGTGCCAAAGCATTCCGCAATATCAACAAGAACGGCAATGGCCTGTATGCCGATCCGACCGATGGTCGCTTCCGCATCGGCTCGTCGTATTACAACGACACTTTCGACACCAGCCAATACAACAAGGACGACTTTGACAAGTTCCTGCGTGGCAACCTGCAGGAGGTGAGATTCTCCCGCGGTGCGCTGGCACAGGGCAACTGGATCGTGCCCAACCCGACCGAGTATCTCAAGGATTACGGTACCAACGATCGTTTCGTGCTGGACAACCCCAGCGTACATACGATGGCTTTCTTGCCGGACACGCAGAATGCCATCCGTTGGGTGCCCACGGTGATGGACCGAGCCATCGACCAGTTCGATTCGGAAGATTCCAGTCTTAATCTGACCAACATCGTGTCCCTCGGTGACGTGGTGGATAACTGGGACAGTGACGCGCAATGGCAGGCATCGTCCAAGGCGTTCGGGCGTATGCAGAAAGTGGGCGTCCCCTTCCTGGAGCAGCCGGGCAATCATGATTACAATGGAGGCAGGCATGGCTACGGAGTGCCCAGCTTGCGCAAGGCGGACAATTACCTGAAACACTTCGGACCCGACTCCGATTTCGGCAAGTATCAGAAAGAACACGGTTTTGCATACTCGCCCGATGGCCTGTCCTCATACCATCTGGTAGACAACGGCTCCTACAAGTATCTGGTGATGAACATCGACATGGGCGCGGTGGTCAGCAACTCGTCCTCGGCAAGCAATGACGATATGCGATGGTTCGAGCAGGTGCTCAAAGACCACCCGAACAACCCGACTGTGGTGGTGAGCCACGATATCTTCAAGTGCTCCGATTCACGTCCGAATGAAATCTCCCTCGATGACGATTCCGGATACAACGGTGAAGCCGGTGACGATGAAGGTGCCGGCTCGAAAATCTGGAACATCGTGAAACGGTACAACCAGGTATTCATGATGTACTCCGGTCACAATCACGGATCCGGACAAATGACCCTGACCAATGACGCCGGCAATCCGGTGCTGGGGCTGTTGTCCGACTATCAGTTCGCGTATAACGGCGGCAATGCGTTCTTCCAGTACGTCGGCATGGATGAAGCGAACAACAAGATCACCATGCGTACGTATTCGCCATACTCGGCATCGCTGCCCGCGGCCGAGCGTTCGTTCTTCGATGTCAACTCCCTGACCGGTGTCGGCAACACCTATGACGGATCGTTCGATTTCGCCAAACGATTCGCCGGTTACGAACATTCCTCCGGTTATGACGCGCAGCAGTCGGTGATCTCCTTGGTGCGCGGCATCGGTGCGTTGAATGGTCAGACGCCGGCGAGCGAAGTACGGCAACTATATACTGCTCTGGCCGCATTGCCGGATAATGTGAAAGCGCAATTCGGTGATCCGTCGGATAGTGGCTCTCTGGCAGGCAGACTCGCCGCCGCATACAATGCCGCGTTCCCCAAGCCGGAACAGCCCGACACCAAGCCCGGTGCCGGCAATCAGACTGGAAGCCAAGGTGGGCATCAGGGTGGACAGTCCGGAAGCCAACAAGGGCAGAAGGGCGATGGCCATGGCAAGGGGCAGACGAATGCCGGCCCGGAGGCAATGGCCTCCACTGGTGCCGATGTGGCCCCGATCGTCGTTATCGCGATGATGACGATCTTGTTGGCCGGCGTGCTTGTGCTCGTGAAGCGTAAGCATCACCTTTCGCACTAACCGATTACCGGTGTGCAACCTGTCGACGAGCGAGCAGCCAATAGCTGGGCCTGATATAGAACCCGCGGTACTGGTTGCTCGCTCGTCGAATCAAGGAAAACCGAAGCACGCTTCGCGCCAATGCCGAAGACGCCGATGGCTTGCCGTGTCGCCACCTGCGCATTGGCGTCATGATTGTCGTGATCGTGGCCTACGTGATGTTCGGCCCGTTTCGCGGCGACATCGTTCTGGTCTTTGGCGCGTCGGCGATCTTCTACGTTTCCGGTACGTTCGCGTTTCCGGTACGTTCATCATGATGACGGTCATCCTTTCCCTGACCGGTCCCATCGAGCACGGTCAGGAAGAGCGGCAAGCCATCGAGGTCGGAACCGGCGGTGTGTCACCTGTCGGCCAGGAGCCTCCATCAACTAGTATCAGCTAGTATCCGATATGAAGCCGTGGCCTCATTGCCAATCGCCAAGGGAGGAAACCGTGCGCGCGCGACGTGACTTTGCATGGCCGAAACTGCTGACCGCGGACGGACGCGGCATCGCCTTCGGCGGCGACTACAATCCCGACCAATGGCCGGAGGACGTCTGGGACGACGACATCCGCCTGATGACCCAGGCCGGTGTCAACACCGTGGCCCTTGCCATCTTCAGCTGGGACCGCCTCCAACCCACCGAAGACCATTGGGATTTTGGCTGGCTCGATCGCATCATCGACAAGCTCGGCAAGGCTGGCATCGCGGTTGATTTGGCATCCGCGACGGCGACCGCACCCCTGTGGCTCTACGAAAACCATCCCGAAGTCCTTCCGCGAGACAAGTACGGTCATCCGGTCAACGCCGGCTCCCGCCAGTCCTGGAGCCCGACCAGCCCGGTGTTCAAGGAATACGCGCTAACCCTATGCCGCAAACTCGCCGAACGCTACGGCGCCAACCCATATGTGACGGCATGGCATATGGGAAACGAGTATGGGTGGAACAATCGCGACGACTACTCCGACAATGCGCTCGAAGCCTTCCGCGCATGGTGCCGCCGCAAGTACGGCACCATCGACGCACTTAACCAGGCGTGGGGCACCACGTTCTGGGGACAGGAGATGACCGGTTTCGGCGAAGTGCTCATCCCGCGGTTCATGGGTGCCGATTCCATGGTCAACCCCGGCCAGAAGCTTGATTTTGAACGGTTCGGCAATGACATGCTGCTCGACTTCTACAAAGCCGAACGTGACGCGATCGCCGAAATCTGCCCCGACAGACCCTTCACCACGAACTTCATGATCTCCACCGACCAGTGCTGTATGGACTACGCCGCGTGGGCGGAGGAAGTGGACTTCGTATCGAACGACCACTACTTCCACGAAGGCGAATCCCATCTCGACGAGCTGGCCTGCTCCGACGCGCTCGTGGATTCGCTGGCGCTCGGCAAACCGTGGTACGTCATGGAACATTCCACCTCAGCGGTGCAGTGGAAACCGCTGAACACCCGCAAATGTAAAGGGGAGACGGTGCGCGACTCCCTGGCCCACGTGGCCATGGGCGCAGACGCCATCAACTTCTTCCAGTGGCGCGCATCCGCGTTCGGCGCCGAAGCGTTCCATTCCGCTATGGTCCCGCACGCCGGCGAGGACACGAAACTGTTCCGTCAGGTGTGCGAATTGGGCGCGACGTTGCGGGCGCTCGCCGACGCCGGTGTTCAAGGCAGCGGATTGGCGGCATCGGACACGGCGATCCTCTTCAGCGCCGAATCGGAGTGGGCCACCCGATCCGAGACATTGCCGAGCATGAAACTCAGCCATTGGCATGATGTGCGTGACTGGTACCGTGCGTTCCTGAACGCTGGTGCACGCGCCGACATCGTGCCGCTCGCCTACGACTGGAGTTCCTATAAGACCATCGTGCTGCCGACCGTACTGATACTGAGCGACGCCGATACGCGGCGGTTGGCCGGTTTCGTACAGGCCGGAGGCCGTGTGGTGGTCGATTACGCGACCGGTCTGCTCGACGAGCGCTTCCACACGTGGCTCGGCGGGTATCCCGGTGCGGGCGATGGGCTGTTGCGCTCGATGCTGGGCGTTCGTGGTGAGGAATTCAACATTCTCGGTGCTGGGGCGGAAGGCGAGCCGAACGAGATTCGGCTGACGGGCACCAGGGATTCATCCACGATGGACGGTGCCGTGACCCGCCTGTGGCAGAACGACGTGACCGTCGCCGGACCGCATGTGCAGGTGCTTGCCACATATGCCGGCGAAGAAGCGGATGAGTGGGAGCTTGATGGCACGGCCGCGCTCACCCGCAACGCATACGGCGCGGGGGAGGCGTATTTCCTCGGCTGTGATCTGGGCGTGAGCGACCTGACGCGATTCGTGAGCGGCTGGCTTGCCGTGCAGCCGCAATCCTCCCGTCAGCCGCAGGTCAACAGTCAGTCGCAATCCAGCCGTCAGCCGCAAGTCGTCGGCGCGACCCCTGATGTTCTGCACACCGTGCGTCAATCCGACGACGCCATATTCGACTTCTACCTGACACGTGGCAGATCGGATGTCGAACTGCGTGGCATCGCCGGGGAGCCGATCGTCCTGTTCCGGGCGGAACGGGGCAGTGACGGCGGTGCGTATACGGTGCATCGCAATGGCGTTCTCGTGGTGAAACGCCCGAACCCGTCGCTGTAGTCAATTGCGGCGAAACAAGGGAATGGGGGCGCGGATGGTTTTGGGAAACGGTCCGCGCCCCCCTACAGAGATTCCGGTGGCGACTGGCTGTTTCCGGCTCTATTTCAACGTTTTTGGACTGCCGCTTAAGTGCCTGGCCGCTTAAGTCGCCGCTCCTTCGGCGTGCCGCGACGGGCCGAAACGGATAGTTGGTGTAGCAGGGCAGCCTGAGGTTGTGTCTTGCTGGTTTGGGAAAATGATGGGGAAGGAATTTGGCCGATACTCTGGTGCAGCGAGGAGTGGGCCGGGGAGGGGGTCCTCCCCGGTGTTGTTATGCGGCGTTGGCGAGGAAGATGTGCTTGTGGTGATACTCGATGAACTCATGCGAAGGTTGGCTGATTGCCGGCAATGAGATCTCATGTCCATCGAAGTCATAGAGCCATCTGTCGTTGATGTCGGAGTGCCGCACCTTGTCATGGTTGACCATGATGCGGTAGTCGTCATCGATGGAGATGAGGCCTTGGTCGAAGGCCCGATCATGGAAGGCGTTGAGCAACAGCCCATTCGATGCGGCGGTTTTCTCGTTGGGCGTCGATGCCTTCCAAGGTTTGATGTGACTGGCGATCAGTAGTTTGGGAATCTGCATGCCGGTTATGCAGCATGTGCCGTGGTAGTTCTGCAATAGTGAATTGCGGAAATAGGATTGGTTGACCCGTTGAAGTATGGTTGCCGGTCGCTCCTCTCCGGTGGGCGCGTGTTCGGCGATGAACAGGGCTGTTGCTGTTTCGAGCGGCGAACAATGGATGGTACGCCAGAAAGTGTGCCCATGTATCCGTATGAGATTGCCACCCGTCTTTCGGATCTGGGCAGACTTGACTATTCCGCTCAGCCGGTGATGGAGTCCACCCGGGATGATCTCGATCCATTGGAGCGTGACCGCCTGCGCAAAATCATCGCTTCCTATCAATCCAGTGACCGGAATCTTTTGGAGCTTTCGGATGCGGACTTGGAGAAATCGCTGCGCCTTGTTGTGTCGGTCAATGGTGAGCTGACGCCGACTTTGGCAGGGTTGCTGCTTATCGGCAACGAAGAAGCGCTGCAGAGGCTTGTGCCGACGAATGAGGCGGCTTTTCAGGTTCTTGTGGGTACCGACATCAAGGTGAATCAGACCTACCGTGGCCCGTTGCTCAAAACCATAGAACAGATAGCCGAGTCGTTCAAGCCCTGGAATCCAGGCACGGAGCTGACCGTGGGTCTGTTTTCTTCGGTGGTTCCCGAATTTGACGAAAGGGCTTTCCGAGAGGCTTTGGTCAACGCATTCGGCCACAGGGACTATTCGCTTCTTGGTCGTGTGCGGGTATTGGTGGATGATGCCGGCTTAACCATTGCTAATCCCGGTGGATTCGTGGAAGGTATCAACGTCCATAACTTGCTTACTGCGGAGCCGCGTGGCCGCAATCCATGCCTGATGGATGCGTTGAAGAGAACCGGTCTCGCCGAACGTACGGGGCGCGGCATCGACCGTATATTCGAGGGTGCTTTGAACTATGGCCGTCCTCTGCCTGATTATTCGAGGTCCAACAGGCGTGGAGTGTCGGTGCTGTTGCCTCGTAGTGTGCCCGACAAGGCGTTTGTGGAACTGCTGGCCGAGGAACGTGAGCGCAGCGGCAAGTCCATGTCTCTCGATGGTCTGCTTATTTTGGACAAGCTCAAGAGTGAACGTCGTTGTGGCTTTGATGTGTTGTCGGGCTCTCTGGACATGAGTGACCAGCGTCTGCGCACCGTACTGGGGCAGCTGACGGAGGCGGGGCTTGTTGAAAGCGCTGGCGTTGGAGCTCGCCGCACGTATATGTTGGGTGCGAAAGTGTATCGGCGCAGCGGTAGGGCGATGGAATACGTTCGCCAATCAGACATCGATAGGGTGCGGTATCCCGAACTGATCATCGAGTTAATGCATGAACAGAAATCAGTGAGCAAAAACGATGTGATGGAATTGCTGCATCTTGAGGAGAATCAGGCGTACTACCAATTGCGAAAACTAGTCCTTGAAGGACGCGCTAAGAAGGTCGGCAGTGGACGCAACGTGCGGTATGCGGCAGTACGTTGAATGAGATACGCAGATCATTCTTGAACGGTTTTCTCTGAATTCCGAGATTTATCTCTGAATTCAGAGAAAGAATATCGGAATTCAGAGAAAACTAGTGTGCGATGTGGCTATTCCGCTTCAGGAATTATGTACGATTCGAACGTGGCCTGTATCTGCGATGCCGTCAGCCGCTTTATCGGTATGCTCCCTATGCGGGGCTTGATGTGGTTCCCGTAGCTGTTCCCATAGCGCGTCCTTGTGCTGTCGGCGATGTTCCAGATAGTTCACGTCATGCTCCCTTGCGTGATGATTCACATGATTCGCGTCTTCATGGTAGCGTCTCCCGCCGGCGCATGAGTGACTGGTCACGCTGTCAGTGGAATCTCCCCGACGGATATCCCGCCTATGCGGGATATCCACGCCGGCGTACGGAGATTCGCATGTTCGGGCGTACGATGGACCCGGTTTTTGCAGGATGCGGCCAACGCCTTGGATGGGCATGGGCCTGCAACCATCGTGAGCCGCCACGGGCGTTCGGCGATCGCCGGGCGGCGGATCGAGAAGGATCGGGCGATCGGGGCCGCCCACCATCCGAAACCATCGTCGGCGTCGCTTCAGCGGGGCATGCCGACGGTTCGCGTTTTCCGGCAAAGGGTCGGCCGGCGCTTTCCTCATTGAAGTTCGACGGGTCATGGTCCCGCCGTGAGGGTTGGACCGGTAATCGGGTGATGCCGAACGTCCCGACGGGACGGCGGCCGTGTCATCAAAGCGACCGCACGAACTCTCCGCCCGGAAGCGGACGGCGCTGATTTTGGATGACCCATCGGCCGTGGCATTCCCGGGCCCGGAACATGCCATGGGGTTTGCGGACCCCGGGCGACGCCGCATGGCCTTCCCGTTCCCGCGCCACGGGCGGCGGCATGGTTCATGGCGCCGACGGTGGGTCCGTCCGCACGCGGAGCGCTTCCATGCCTCGCTGACGGATGGTGGCGATCCCCCCCCGCGGAGAGGAGTATTGTTTCATTTGTAGATAACATTGTTACACAGTAGGAGAACATTGATATGCAATCTGAACGTTCGTTGATTCCCACCCCCATGCCGGTCCGGAGACACGCACGGTCCGGGAACAGGGGGCTGGCCCTCACCGCCCTGTGTCTGGCGGTGCTGCTGGTCGTGATGGACAACACCATCGTCAACGTCGCGATTCCCACGATGAGCGACGCGTTGAACGCCTCGTCCACGGACCTGCAGTGGGTGGTGGACGCCTACACGCTGTCCTTCGCGGCGCTGCTCCTGCCCGCCGGCAAACTCAGCGACCGATGGGGAAGAAGACGGATGCTGCTCGTCGGATTGGCGGGATTCGCCGTGGTCTCCGCAGCTACGGCCTTCTCCTGGGCCCTGTGGCAGCTGGTGACGCTGCGCGTGGTGTTGGGGGTCTGCGCCGCGCTGATCTATCCGGCGACGCTGTCGTCAATCATCGTCATCTTCGAAGGCTCCAGGTACCGTAGCCTGGCCGTTGGCCTGTGGGCGGCGACATCAGGGGTCGGCATCGCCCTGGGCCCGATCATCGGCGGCGTCCTGCTGGAGCACTATGCGTGGAATTCCATTTTCTGGGTGTGCTCCGTCATCGGCGTGGTGGCGCTGGCCTGCATCGCGGTGGCGGTGCCCGAGGTACGGGCGTACCGTTCCGAGAGGTTCGATTTCCCCGGCACCGTGTTATCGGTGGCCGGCGTGGGCCTGCTGGTGTGGGCGATCATCGAACGCCCGACTTACGGCTGGCTCTCCTGGCAGGTCATAGGCGGCATCTGCGCGGCCCTGATCATACTTGCGGTGTTCGCGGCGGTCGAGGGGCATACGCACGCCCCGCTCATCGATGTCGGCCTGTTCCGAAGGGCCACGTTCACGAGCAGCACCTGCGCGATCTGCGTCGCGTTCTTCTGCCTGTTCGGCTTCATCTTCATCACCACCCAATGGTTCCAGGCATTGCGTGGATACACCGCATTGCAGACGGCGGTCGCGACGCTGCCCTTCGCGGTGGTCATGGCGGCGGTCGCCCCGTTCGCCACGCAATTGGCGAAACGTTTCGGATACCGGTCGGTCGTCTCGACGGGACTGCTGTTCCTGTCGGCGAGCATGTTCGTGGTCACGCGTGTCGACGCCCATTGCAGCTACTGGTTCGTGGTCGTACCCACCATGGCCCTGATGGCGGCCGGCATCGCCCTGATCCAAGGGCCCGCCACGGACGCCCTGATGAGCACCGTTCCGGAAAGCTCGACCGGCACCGCATCGGCTGTCAACGACACGATCCGTGAGATCGGCGGCACGCTGGGCGTCGCCGTCATGGGGTCCGCGATCTCCTCCGTCTACCCCGACGAGCTCTCGGACTCGTTGTCCGGACTGCAGATCCCGTCTTCCATCGCGAAAGCCGCGGAGGATTCGGTGATGGCCGCGAAATCGATCCTTCCGCACCTGCCGGCAGGCATCCGACAGACCGTGGAGCAGTCCGTCTCGACCAGTTTCATGAGCGCCACGCATGCGGCATGCTGGATCGCCTGCGCCCTCGCATTGGCGTTTGCGCTGCTCTGCTGGATCACACTTCCCAAACACGATTCAGGCAATCTCCCCCAATAGAAAGGAACATCCATCATGAAAGACGACGGACGGATCCCACGGATCAAGGACACGGATATGACGGACCGTCTCCTGACGGCCGGCGCGATAGCGGAGGACACACGCAACCCCATCGGTGACATCGCGGCATGCTTCCCCGGTCACGGCAGCCAGAGCGTCGGCATGTTCCACGGCTGCCTGTCCGGCTTCCCCGAAGCCCGGCAGGTGGATTGGCAACGGTGTGTTGGACGGTTTCTTAGAGGACGAGTCCTTGTTGTGTGAATTCGTTGGGGCTCCGGTATGCGAGGGTGGAGTGGAGTCTCTGGTTGTCGGACCACCACACATAGTCGTCGGGGTCGGAGCGTAGTTGTTCCAGGCTGGTGTAGTGGTTCCGGTATATGAGCTCCTTCTTCAGGAGCCTGTTGGTGGATTCGACCACGGCGTTGTCGAACCCGCCGCCCCGGTCCGTGCGGAACACCTCCACCTCGGTCAGGGGGAAGCCGAGCGTGGCGAACGCGGCCATGACCAGGCCGGCGGCGCGGCCCGTGTCGGCGCCGTGGCCGGCGATGCCCCTGTTCGCCAGGCCGATGAGCGGGCACGCGTACGCCCACTCGCCGCCGACGCGCACGTACGTCAGGTCACCGGCCAGGTGGGCGCGCGGCCCGTAGCCGTCGAACTCGCGGTCGAGGATGTTCGCGAGCCCGGCCTCGTCGGCCCGCGTCCTGTGCGGTTCGGACGTTCTGCGCGCGTACGCGCCCGCCATGCCCCGCCGTTTCATGATGTTGACGATGCGCCTTCCGGAGGCGGTGACGCCCCTCCGCTCCAGCGCGGCCTTGATCTTCCCGGCGCCGCAGCGCTCATGGCCGTCGCGCCGGACCGCGCGCACGTCGCCGGCGATCGGGTCCACCCGCCCGGCTTCGGGATGTTCGATCATCCAGTAGCAGGCGGAGCGGGGAACGCCCGGCATCCTGCACTGCGCCGATATCGGACAGCGGGAGGCGTCGGCCCGTATCACTGCTACCTTCGTGCGAATACCGGCGCCGCCTGTTCTGAAACGTCCACCTCCATCTCCAACTGTCCGTTGCGCTTGCGCAGCTCGACCGGCTCGTTCCGCTCAGGGGTGCGGTTGTCGGCGGCTTTCGCGGAGCCGCTGTCGCGGATGCCCTGGACCCAACGGTGCAGCGTGGAACGCGAGATGTCGTACTCGTCCTTGATCTCGCGCGCCGGCTTGCCGTTCTCGTAAAGCCGCACGATCCGCCGCTTGAACGACTCCTCGTAGTGGCGGGGATGCCTCGGGTCGGCCATCGTCGGCCTCCAACCTCATGTCAATCGACCCCCATCGAACTGTCTAACACATTGTAGCCAATCCATGCGGGAGCTCCGCATTCTGAAGGACGCCCTGCGGCACCACCGGTAGCCGACGGGCATGCCTGACGTGCGTGCGGGACGATGCCACGGTGCCGCCGTCCCACACGCCGACGGCATCATATGCGCGATGCCCCGGCATGGCACGCGGCGGGAGGACGGCACGCCCGCGCCGGCCAGCGTTCCCCGACATGTCTTGGCTCGGTGGCAATCTCAATGCGGTGGGACTAGCCATCACACCCATCGAGGCGCGGTCCAAGAGCGTGGCTGGACCTTCGACCCCACCCATCATGGGACGGTGCAGGGACCTATGGGCCGGATGGCGTTTTTCATCCGTAACGGCGGGATGATGCGGAGAAGCATATGAGGACTATTCGGAAAACGACAAAAAGCCAGCGGACGCCCACCACCGAGATCAGGGGCCTCATACTCGACGCCTCGAAACGAATCATCGAAGAGGACGGCTATGACGCCTTCACCATCCGGCTTCTCTCGGAAAAGGCGGATGTGTCCCCCGCGAGCATCTACCGGCATATCGGCGACAAGCAGGCCGTCATCGACGCTCTCATCGACGACAGTTTCCAGACGTTACGGGAGAAGCTCCTGCGCGTCACCACCGAGGATCCCCTGCAAAGACTCTACGATGCGGGAGTCGTATACCGCGGGCACGCCAAGGCGTCGCCCGGCATCTACGCCCTGTTGTGGCGATGGCATGCGGGCGAGGCTTCGGAGGCATGCCTCGCCGCCATGACCGAGCTGGTGCGCTACGGGCAGGCCGCGGGAAAGATCCGGAGGGATGACCCGCACCTCATCGCATGGTCCATATGGTCCGCCGTGCACGGATTCGTCCAATTCGAGACACGACCCGAACATGATACGCCCGTCGACGATGACGATGCGGCCTATTCCTTTCTGCTCCGGCTGCTCATTCGAGGGGTCCGCACCCCTCAGACGGTCTCCGAGGGAACGGCGACCATCGCGGATACCAGCCGATCGTAGAATCGCCATTGGCCGCGCAACGCCACATCCCGTCTCACAGCGGCGAACGTTCCATCCGCCTTCAGGCTCACGGATACCTTACGGAAGTCCCCGTCCCGTCCAATGCGGACAACGCCTTCGAGGCGGCCTCCTTCGCGCAGAAGGCCGCCCTACGTTCCACCGAGGAGACCATACGCAATGATGCGAGCTCTTCGGAAGAGAACACGAACCGCATGATCCCGTCGGACAATCCGTCCGAATCGTCCACGTCCACTCCCACGGCACGGATTCTTTCCGCCGACGCCACGGCGGCGACGCACAGCGACGGACAATGCGACAGCGATCCCACGATGCCGGACGGCCAGAGCGGTTCACCATCCGAACCTTTGAGTATGGGCCCGTCATGGCCGATACGTCGTAAGGCCTCGTGGGCCAAAAGACGCGTCTCCGTGAATTCCCTTCTTCGTTTGGCCGTGGCGTTCCCGACCAAGGCCCGCTCACCGTCGAACAATCGCACGCGGCGCGTCCCCTTCCCCGAGATCAGCACCTCGCAGCCGGAGGCGAGCAGCGGCCCGAACAGGCGAGCCCGTCGCATCATGAGGTCTGCGCACATCATGGAGACTCTATATACCGAAACCCACAAACCCAGCAACGGCAAGGCTTTCTACCAATTCCCAGAATGAGTGTACCACTCTGTTCGCCGCTCAAAGCCCGCCAGAAGGAAATTTGCGCTTTTCCATACCTTCACGCCGACAAGAGGTGTCACGATTACCTATATCTCCCATACTTTCTATGTTTTCTTGTGTAGGAAAATGTAAAAGTGTAAACACCGTCGGAATCGACGGAGACGTTCTCATATGACACGCCGATCGATCATCGAATGTCATGAGTGGCTCCCTTCAGACATAGAGTGGTACACCGATTTGGCCTACCGGATGCACCACGTAACGTGCCACCGATATCGTCGGGCCGAACACCCTCTGAAGACACTACAAGGAAACTATTCCGACAGTCCAAGCCGTTCGGAATCGTTGAAAGGAAACTGTTTTCGGCAAAAGAAAAGGGCTTTCGAATTTCTTCGAAAGCCCTGCTAGCGGAGGATACGAGATTCTGTGCAGAATGCGAGAAAAGCCTTATTTTCCGCCAGTTTTCGAGACTGCAAGGTGACGACGCCACGGTAATTCCCACTGTTTATACGGGCCAACATGTCCCTTCTAGTAGTGCTACAGTTAATTCCACGATCATTCCGATTGTCGTCTGCATGACGTTAAAGCAATTACCCATGGCAAGGTCTGCCTTGCAGGAAGGAAGATTATCATGTCAGCAACGGTCGCTCCTTGGAATTTGGAACCTATCTCCGTGACTATTGCCGAGGCCACCCGTCTTCTAGGCTTCAAAGACTCCAAAACTGTCTACAACCTCATTTATCAGGGAAAGATCAAAGCCCGCAAGGTCGGGCGAGTATATCTTGTCTCCTACGCGTCCCTCAAAAAACTCATTGAAGGCTAAGTATCCGTACTTGGAAAACGTGAGGTCACGTCAACGGGAATTGACACGACCTCAAAGAATCCATGTTCATGCGCGCTGCTGTTTGCAAACCGGCGCGAGATAAAAAGGACCCTTACAATGCTTCATTATAGCGATGCGCGCCCGGAGAGGGGCGAATTCATCGGGGACGGCATAGCAAGAACCGCGGGAAACATCCCGTACAATCCGGAATCCGATGACAACGCGTCATTTCCTGACGACGAATTCTGGAATTCGAGGGAGAGCCTGCAACAGATCAAAGATTATGCGGTCAGCAGGTTCGTTTCCCCCTACGCGGTGCTCGCCGTGACGCTCTGCCGCATCATCGTGGCGACGCCGCCCCATGTGGTGCTGCCACCCACCATTGGCGCGGATTACGGATCGTTGAATTTCGGCGTGGTGATTCTTGGTAATCCGGGCTCGGGCAAGGATGCGGCCTTTGGCGCAGCGAAGGCACTGGTGCCGGACATTCGTGACGCCCCAGTGACCAGCGTGGCCAGCGGGCAGGCCATCAGCGCGTTATTCGGCCAGCGTGTGCAGGACGACGGCAGATTCAGACTGGAATGCAAGACTCCTCGCGCGATGATCAGGTATTCCGAGGCGTCCAATTTCAAGGCGCTGTCAAGCGCGAAGGAAAGCAACCTCCAGGCGGAGGTGCTGTCGCTGTTCTCCGGCCAGCAGATCGGCGACTACACCAAGAACAAGGAGCTGTCCGTGACCATTCCGGAACACGGGTATAGAACGGCTGTGGTGATTTCCGCCCAGCCGTCGATGATGGGCATGTTCGAGGTTGGCGTCGGTGTGGGATTCCAGCAGCGGTTCCTGTACGTCTCCGCGTACAGCGACAGGCTCAATGTCCGCGCCCTTGACGAGGATCCGGTCGCGCTGTCATCGTTGACGAGATTTCCCTACGACACCGGTCTGCTGCCCGTTGACTATCCCATCGAGCAGATGAACCGGCTCTACGAGTGCGGCAGCTATGCAAAGGCCAATGACTCCACGCCGGATTCCAGCCATCTGGAGAAGCGCCCCATGCGTCTGCCGCCGATAGCGATAGCCGAAATGAGAGCCGACAAAATACGGGTCAACAGGGAGCATGGCGGCGATCCGCGCCGGGCCCACGGCATGTTCCTGCGTGCCAAACTGTCGGCGGCCTTCCGCTTGCTTGAAGACCCGCTGTCATCCGAAATCATGCAGGAGGACTGGGAACTCGCGGGCATGATGATGCGTTACTCGCGTCGATGCTACGAGGAAAACCTGCAAGAGTATAGGAATGAGAACCTCAAACGACGCGCGGACTATAAAGAGGAGGACGAGCTGGTCCGCGAACAGGTCGATATGCGTTCCCAGCTCGCCACCGAGGAGCGCATCATGGAGGTGCTGTCCAACTCGCCGAAGCCATCCGTGTCCAAAGGGGAATTGACCCGTTCCCTGTCCAAAAGACAGAAAGCCAGTCTGGATGCCGCTCTGGAGAACCTGATGGCTTCAGGAAAGATCAAACACAGGAAGGGCATGAAGGGCGGCCACTGGTATTCGCTTGCGTGAGCGACCTACCGACCTACCCGCCTACTCACTACTGCCGTAAGGTTTTCCGCGACCTACCGACCCGAGCCTACCGACCTACCTACGGGAATCCAAGGTAGGTCGGTAGGCGAGCTCAGTAGGCGACCAAATCCCAGTGATTCCACCAGGTAGGTCGGTAGGTTGGTAGGTTTTTGGGAATAGACCAATTCTGACCGACGATTAAACCCCGGCTATCGAAACTGGAACATGGGAAAGCCATGACCCTCAGCATGACGCACAGTGTGGGTGTCGTCTGCTTCTACTGGTGTGTGAATCTGCGTACTTGGTATTGTTGAAGGCTATATCTACGGTTCTGAAGAAGGTATGGCATGATGAATAGCGGAGCGCAGCGCGCGGAGTTGCACAAAACGATTTGGAGTATCGCCAATGTGCTGCGCGGCTCAGTGGACGGCTGGGATTTCAAACAGTATGTGTTGGGATTCCTGTTCTACCGGTTCATCTCCGAGGACATCACCTCATACCTGAACGAGTACGAGCACCAGGCCGGCGATGTGGATTTTGACTACGCCAAGCTGGACGATGCCACGGCCGAGCAGGTACGTAAGTCGATGGTGGAGGAGAAGGGCTATTTCATCCTCCCGTCCGACTTGTTCGCCAACGTGCGCAGATGTGCCGATGCGGACGAGAACCTGAACGAGACGCTGCAACGAGTGTTCAAGAACATCGAGGGCTCAGCCATCGGCTCGCGTTCGGAATCCAGTCTGCGCGGCCTGTTCGACGATTTGGACCTGAACAGCCGCAAGCTCGGCGACACCGTGGTGGATCGCAACACCAAGCTGGTGAAGGTGCTCAACGCCATCGGCGATCTGGACCTGGGCACGGAGAGCTTCGCGGACAACACAATTGATGCGTTCGGTGATGCGTATGAGTATCTGATGACCATGTACGCGGCGAACGCCGGCAAGTCCGGTGGCGAGTTCTTCACGCCGCAGGAGGTCAGCGAGCTGCTGACCAGAATCGCCACCCATGGCAAGAGCGAAGTGAACAAGGTCTACGACCCGGCGTGCGGTTCCGGTTCCCTGCTGCTGCAATCCATCAAGGTGCTGGGCAAGGATAAGGTCCGGCAAGGGTTTTTCGGCCAGGAGAAGAACCTGACCACGTACAACCTGTGCCGCATCAACATGTTCCTGCACGATGTGAACTACGACCATTTCAACATTGCCTACGGCGACACGCTGATCAATCCCCAGCACTGGGACGACGAACCGTTCGAGGTGATCGTGTCCAACCCGCCCTACTCCACCAAGTGGGAGGGCGACGACAACCCCACACTGATCAACGATCCGCGATTTGCCCCGGCTGGCGTGCTTGCGCCGAAGTCGAAGGCCGATCTGGCGTTCACCATGCACATGCTCTCCTGGCTGGCGGCCGACGGTACCGCGGCCATCGTCGAGTTTCCCGGCGTGCTCTACCGCGGCGGCAAGGAGCAGAAAATCCGCAAATACCTGCTGGAGGGCAACTTCATCGACGCGGTGATCCAGCTGCCGCCGAACCTGTTCTTCGGCACCTCCATCGCCACCTGCATCATCGTGCTCAAGAAATCGAAGAACGACGACAGCGTGCTGTTCATCGACGCGTCGGAACGGTTTGTACACGTCGGCAACCAAAACCAGCTTTCACCCGACGACATCGCCGCAATCATGGATGCTTATGTGAAACGCGAACCGGTTGAGCATTTCTCCGCCGTCGCCTCGCTTGAGGACATCCGTAAGAACGATTACGTGTTGTCGGTCAGCAGTTACGTACAACCCAAAGACACGAGAGAGAAGATCGACATCGCCGCACTCAACCGGCAGATCTCCGACATCGTGGCACGAGAGAGCGAACTCCGCACTCAGATCGACGCCATCGTCGCGGATTTGGAGAGCTGAAATGGTTGAAGCGTTTCAGGCACAGGGCTATTTTGGTAGGACACAGTATCTTCCCGAAATCCCTGTGGCATGCAGTCGAGAGTTCGACTTCTATCGCTGCGTTGAATTCAGTCACTCGATGTACGGGAAAACAGTTAGCGAATTGCATGCGGGGAATCTGAGATTGCCTTCCGGCGGGCGCTATAGTAGCGTATTCGGCAATCAGCGCTTGTCTTATTGGTCGAGCAGTGCGGAAACGGCAAAAGCTGAAATTAGAAAACATGGCGCTTCGTCTGATGTGATTCTGTTCAAAGCGTACGATGATGCGACCAGCACATGGCCTACCTTGATGGATCAAGAACCACTGGTTCTTGTGGATGCTCGTGATTTCGAGATACAAGCGATAATCGACAAGGTCGATAACGCTGCGCCGCTAAACAAGACTGAATTGGAATTGCTTAGGATGATCAAGGCCCAGGATCCTGATTGTCTTGTCTATAAGTCCCATGCCCGCGCCGGTGGGGAGAATTACCTTTTTTATGAAAAAGGATTCAATAAGTTAGCACTTCGCGAAGTCCGATTATCGCTGAATGGCGGAAGGAACCGAAATTCTGTTGCTTGCGCCGTGTCATCTGACTATTTGCCAGTACTGGAAGCATACGGATGCTATTTCAGTCCTATTGCGCGTATAGGCAAGGACTTAACGTACCCAGAGTCCTCGGAATACAGAATGAGGAAACAGTACATGGAACTATCCTTCAGCCAGTATCGGGAGCATGAGCATGAGCAGGATTGACGATTTGATTGCGGAATATTGTCCTGATGGGGTGAAACACCAAACGTTGGGCGAAATAGGTGAGTTTATTCGAGGTAATGGCATTCAGAAGAGGGATTTTCGAGATTCTGGATTCGGGTGCATCCATTATGGACAGATTTATACCTATTATGGCTTATTTGCTGATCATACGAAGTCGTTCATTGACCCAAACTTGGCTGAAAAACGAAAGAAAGCATATAAAGGCGATCTGGTTATAGCTACGACAAGTGAAAACGAAGAAGATGTTTGTAAGGCATGCGCATGGCTAGGCGAAGAGCCGATTGCTATTAGCGGTGACGCCTATATTTTCCGGCATCATCAAAATCCAAAATATATATCTTATTGCTTCCAATCGGAGCTGTTCCAGTCACAGAAAAAGAAATATATAACTGGTACAAAAGTGCTACGTGTAAATGGCGATGCAATGGCCAAAATCCATGTTCCCGTTCCTCCATTGCCGGTGCAGGAGGAGATCGTTCGGATTTTGGATTCGTTTAGCTCGCTGGAGGCGGAGCTGGAGGCGGAGCTGGAGGCGGAGCTGGAGGCGCGGAGGAAGCAGTATGCCTATTATCGCAATGAACTCCTCACATTCGAGAGAGTCGTAACCGTTTGTATTCAGGATATCTGCATCCGAATCTGTTCAGGAGGAACGCCATCATCAAAGCGTCATGATTACTATGATGGGAATGTCCCATGGTTGAGGACTCAGGATATTGATTTCAATGTTATTAATCAAACTTCAGCCACCATTTCAGATGAAGGATTGAGAAATTCGGCTGCCCAGTGGATACCGGCCAATTGTGTGATTGTGGCAATGTATGGGGCAACGGCAGCAAAGGTAGCAGTGAACAGCATTCCCCTAACAACCAATCAAGCATGTTGTAACTTGCAGATTGACGAGACCAAAGCTGATGTCCGATATGTGTTCCACTGGCTTTCCAATGAGTATGAACATCTAAAGGCATTGGGTGAGGGCTCACAATCGAATATTAATGCTAAGAAGGTGAAGTCGTATCCCATTAGTTTGCCGCCGCTTGAAGAGCAACGCCGAATTGTCTCCATCCTGGATCGTTTTGACAAGCTCACCAATGACCTAAGTTCCGGCCTGCCCGCCGAGATCGAGGCCCGTCGCAAGCAGTACGAGTATTACCGGGACCGCCTGCTGTCATTCGACGAACTTGCCGTGTGACGTTTCATCGTGGGAACGGTCGAGTTGATGTATGGTCAGGTGCCGGACCATAGGGATGCATAGCATGGTTGGGACGCGCCGCAGACTTTTCAAAATGTGAGGACACGACTAACATGGCAGATAACAGCAGCTCCCTAAGCCTACTCACAGTGCTCAAACCAGGGGGCTCTTCTCATATCGGGGCGGAATCCAAGCCCGCGAAGACCATCGACCAGATGATCGCCCTGATGTCGGAGCGAGGCCTGGTGATCACGGATGAAGCAGAGCTGCGGCAGGTGCTCTTCGACTGCAACTATTACCGTCTCTCGGGATACTTCCGTTCCTTTCAAGTCAACCCAGCGGCCGGCGACAACAGGTACAGGCCGGGCACTCGGGACGTTGATTTCCTTGTTCCCTATGCGATGGACGAGAAGCTGCGCAACATCATCCTCAAAGGCACCGCGAAAGTGGAACTCACCCTGCGTTCGAGAATCGCATACCTGCTGGCGTCAGACGGCAACGCCTACACGTATATGGATCCCGAATCCTATCAGGATGTGCGCAGCAAACGCGGCGAACTGTTGCGTGACAATCTGCTGCGCAACATGGACAAATGGATGAAGATGTCCAACGAGGTATGCATGCGGCATTACCGGCGCAAAGGCGGACCGGTGCCCGTGTGGGCGGCCGTCGAGACGTTCCCGTTCGATACGCTTTCCCGAATGCTTTCCCTGCACACGGATGCCAAGGCGCTCAGGGAATTGTACAGATCAGTCGGATTACGCACCAATCTGCGGACTTCCTCGGAGGTCGTGCATGCCATGGTTTATCTGCGCAATCTGTGCTCGCATCATGCCAGACTGTGGCATCGGGAGATGGTCATCCCGTCGCCTATGACGCGTGACATGAAAACCGCGTTCGCTGATTTCGAATACGGCGAGAAATCCGTGGCGTCGTCGCTGCTTGCGCTCATGTATCTTGTGCGGAATATCGAGGGCGACGATGGCTACGCCATGGTGATTCGTCGCTTCCTCGACTCGAATGAGGCATACGCCTCTGGAATCAGGACGGCCCTGCATTGGGAATAAGCCGCAGGATCCAGGAATCCCATATGCGCTGCGGAATCCGAATTCCTTTGAGTAGGATGGCGGATAAATACGGATGAAGAAGGAGCCCATGATGACGGAGCGGTCGGATATGGATCTGCCGGATGGCGGCAAGTCGTACAAGCTCGTGGCCGAGGGCGCGGAAAGCACCGTGGTGGCCGAATACGAGCCTGACCACGGTCGTGAGACCGCATACCAGAGCGAAGCGGATCTGGAGGAGGGGCTGCTGCGAATCCTCGAATCCCAGGGCTATGAACGACTTTCCGCGCATACGGAACTCGAGCTTATCGCAAACCTGCGCACCCAGCTTGAGAAGCTGAACGATGTCCGGTTCACCGACAATGAGTGGTCGCATTTCTTCCACGAGGTCATCGCCTCTTCGACGGCGGGCATCGAGGACAAGACCCGGCTGATCCAGGAAGACAACATCCAGATTCTGAACCGTGATGATGGCACGACGAAGAACATTCGTCTCATCGACAAAGTGCATGTTCACAGCAACCGCCTCCAGGTGCTTCACCAGTTCGAGGAGGAGGGAGGCAGCCACCCGACCCGGTATGATGTGACGATTTTGGTCAACGGCCTGCCGTTGGTGCAGATCGAGCTAAAGCGACGGGGCGTGGCGATCAAGGAGGCGTTCAACCAGATCAACCGTTACCAGCGTGACAGCTTCTGGGCCGGATCGGGACTCTATGAGTACGCCCAGATCTTCATCATCTCGAACGGCACGCACACCAAGTACTACAGCAACACCACGCGCTTCAAGCACATCCATGAAATGGAAGGCCGTCCCGCAGCCGGCCGTTCGCAGAAGAGCTCCGACAGTTTCGAGTTCACCAGCTGGTGGGCCGACGGGCGCAACCATGTCATCGCCGACCTGACGGGTTTCGCCAGGACCTTCCTCGCCCGGCATACACTGCTCAATATCCTGACACGATATTGCGTGTTCACCGCCGAGCATGACCTGCTGGTGATGCGCCCATACCAGATCGCGGCCACCGAACGCATCCTCAACCGCATTCTCATCAGCGAATACGATCCGAAGAGACTCGGCACGCCCGAGGCGGGCGGATACGTGTGGCATACCACAGGCAGCGGCAAGACGCTGACCAGTTTCAAGACGGCGCAGCTCGCCAGCAACATGGATGGCGTAGACAAGGTGCTGTTCGTCGTGGACCGCAAGGACCTCGACTACCAGACCATCAAGGAATACGAACGTTTCAAAAAGGGCGCGGTCAACTCCAACAAAAGCACCAAGGTGCTTGCCGAGCAGCTTGCCAGCCCCGACGCGAAAATCATCGTCACCACGATTCAGAAGCTTTCCTCATTCATCCGCAGCAATCCCAAGCACGATGTCTACGCGCAGCATGTGGTGCTGATTTTCGACGAATGCCATCGCAGCCAGTTCGGAGAGATGCATACCGCCATCACCAAGCATTCCAAGAACTATCATCTGTTCGGATTCACCGGCACGCCCATCTTCGCCGTGAACGCGAAAACCGGAGGCTCCCCCAATCTGCGCACCACCGGACAGGCGTTCGGCGACTGCCTGCACTCATACACGGTGGTGGACGCGATCAAGGACGGCAACGTGCTGCCGTTCCGTATCGGATACGTGGACACGGTGCGCCGTAAGGAAGGCATCAGGGACGAACAGGTGTACGGCATCGACGCGGCCAAGGCGCTGAGCGACCCGCGGCGCGTGAGCGCGGTCACGTCGTATGTGCTCGACCATTTCGACCAGAAAACCAAGCGGCAATCCAGCTACATACTCAAGGACCGGCGCGTCCGCGGCTTCAATTCGCTGTTCGCGGCTGATTCCATCGGCATGGCCAAGCAGTATTACGCCGAGTTCCAGCGCCAGCAGGCCGAGCGCGGTGGGGAACCGTTGAAAATCGCCTTGATCTACAGTTTCGCGCCGAACGAGGCCGACCCCGGCGAGCAGGGCTTCATTGATGACGAGGACTTCGAGACCGCTGGCCTTGACCAGTCATCACGGGATTTCCTCGGCGCCGCGATCTGCGATTACAACCGAATGTTCGGCAGCAGCTTCAGCACGGCCTCCGACCAGTTCGAAAACTACTACAAGGATTTGTGCCTCAGGCTCAAGAACCGCGATCTGGACATGGCCATCGTGGTGAACATGTTGCTCACCGGCTTCGACGCCACGACGCTCAACACCCTGTGGGTGGACAAGAACCTGAAGCAGCATGGCCTGATGCAGGCGTTCAGCCGCACCAACCGCATCCTGAACTCGGTGAAGACCTTCGGCAACATCGTCTGCTTCCGCGATCTGCGGCAGGAGGTGGATGACGCCTTGGCTCTGTTCGGAGACAAGGACGCCAAGGGCACGGTGGTGCTTAAACCATATGCGGAATATCTCGCTGCATACAACGAGAAGATCTCGCAACTGCTCAAGCGGTTCCCCCTGGGCGAGGAAATCGTCGGAGAACAGGCGCAGAAGGATTTCCTTACCCTGTTCGGCTCAATCCTGCGGCTGCGCAACATCCTGCAGGCCTTCGACGATTTCTCCAACGAAGATGTGCTGAGCCTGCGCGACCTGCAGGACTACCAGAGCATGTACATCGATCTCTACCAACAGCGGCGTTCGCATGAGGAAGCCGACAAGGAAATCATCAACGACGACGTCGTCTTCGAAGCCGAACTGGTCAAACAGATCGAAGTGAACATCGACTACATCCTCGAACTCGTAGCCAAATACCATGATGGGCATATGGAGGACAAGTCGATCCTCGCGGACATCAGCCGCACCATCATGTCTTCGCCCGACCTGCGCAGCAAAAAGGACCTCATCGACTCGTTCGTCGAGTCCCTGTCCTCAGGCGCGGACGTGCAGCGCGACTGGAAGGAATACATCGTCCGCAAGAAGCAGGAGGAATTCGAGCGCATTGTCAGCGAGGAACACCTGAAGACGGGACTGGCCGAGCAGTTCATCATCGACTGCTTCAAGGAAGGCTATGTCGACACGGACGGCACCAGAATAGTGTCGATGCTGCCCCCTGTGTCACGCTTCGCGCCGAGCAACGCGTACGAGCTGATGAAGAGCCGAGTCGTCGAACGGTTCCGCCAATACTTCGATCGCTTCGTCGGAATGTGAGGGAACGGCCGTCCCAGGGGCCGAAACGGAATGAGGACACCGGGGACCATACTTTTGGCAATCGGGGCTCCGCAGAAAAATCTGCGGAGCCCCGATTGCCGTCTAAACCAGCAGCTTGTCCAACGTCCAAACTGGTCTCCGCTGTCTTGATGGATGATGAATATGCAACAGGTTGTTGCCGCTAAAGCTGATGACGTAAGGAGCGGAGCAATGAGCGCGATCATCCCTCAAGGAATCCCACGGCCGCATCATGCGGAACCATCCCAGATCCCTGGAACGGATACGGGGATAGCAAGCGACGCATGTGTGGCCACACATGCTCGCTCCACAGACGTGGGGCGGCTTGCCGGGAGACCCGGACCCCATGGTCGGCAAGGCCTCCGGACCGCTGACGCGGCTTATGGAATGAACCGTTCCGGCTCCCGTGGGGAGGTGTTTCCTTATGGGCTGGCGTGACAATCGCAGGCGCAGCATATGCAGGAAAATCATGTTCACGCCGGAGGAATGGGAACAGGCGAGGAGGATCCACGAGCGTTGGGCAAGGAACATTCCGGTGTATAGGCGGTGGGGTGATTTCGCCCGTCAGACCCTCATGCATGGAGCGTTGATGAATGTCTCGGTGACGCTGGCGAGCGATCCGGAGGTGTTCAAGGCCGAGCTCCACCACATCGGCGTGAACGTGAACCAGATCGCCAGGATCGCGAATCTGACGGGCTCCGTGAGTCCGCAACAGATGCGTGAGCTGCATGATCTGCTCGCCTTGATCGATGAGAGGATGACGGGGATGGAGCGCGAGAAAGCGGAGATAGATGCGGTACAGGGGCTGTACTGATGGCCGTGGTCAAACTTGGGAACAAGGTCAAGACGAATCTTCCGGACACGATTCGTTACGTCATCAATCCCGAGAAGAACGATGGCGGCAGGCTCGTATACGCGAGCTACAGCAGTGAGCGGCATGACGCGAACACGCTCGCCGAACCGATGATCCGGGATCTGGAACGATGCGCGAATGGGCTGCGCAAGGATGGCGTGCTCGCCCTGCATCTGAAGCATTCGTTCAGTCCCGACGAGCATGTGAGCGCGGAACAGGTGCATGAGCTGGGCGTCATGCTGACCGAGGCGATCACGGGCGGCGACTACAAGTATGTGGTCTCCACGCACATGGATCGGCATCACCTGCACAACCACATCGTCATCTGCGCGGCGAACCGGAGGACGGGAAGGAAGATGCGTCTGACCCGCAGAAGCATCGACCGGTGGCGCGCGGTCAGCGACGAGCTATGCCGTCGTGAGGGCCTTGCCGTATTGGAGAACCCGAAGGTCGAAACCGCCGTGGAACACGATGAGATGCTCAAAGCGATGCGGCATGCGCCCGACCAGAGCAGCGGTCGGCAGTTCGGAGTCGAGTCCCCTGTCATCGCGTCCACGGGCGTGGGCGCGGACATGGGCGAACTGTATGCGGCGGCGAGGGGCGTGGGCGTCAAAGAGCGGCTGCGCATCCTGATCGATCTCGATGCGGCCAGGGCGAACAGCATCGGAGAGCTCGCCGAACTGCTCGACTCGCACGGCGTCGGATTGACGTTGCACGGTGGCGGCGTGACCTTCATGGACAGGGCCACGGGCCGTAGATTCCGTGGCGCGCGTCTCGGCCCGGCGTATTCGCTCGACGCACTCGGCATGCGGCTCTCGGACGGTGGAAGCATGCTGCATCTGACGTTCAACAACCGTCTCGTGGCCGCCGTGAACGATCGTTTCGTAAGCGTGTGGCTGCCCGGAACCAAACGGCGGAGGAAGGTCAATCTGCCCGTGAGCATGCTGCGCCGCGATGGCAGCACATGGCATCTACTCATGCCCGCAACGTTCACCGGCATGCTCATGGACCAGTCGAACAGGTACGCGGCCCGTTTCGACACCGGCACGCTGTCGGAGGCGTTCGGCCACCCGAGGCAGCGCGTCGAATCGTTGGCAGGAGACGATTCCACGATGCCCAGACGTTATGCGGCGAGTCCCGCGCAGTACCGCTACTACCAAGTGCAGGCAAGGAAACTCGACGAGCTGAGGACGATGGCCGAGGGGTTGAACGCGGCGTGCAGACTCCAGCGAGAGAACGGTGGCGGCCTGGCCAAGGGACTGCGTGACTTAAACGCCAAGGCCGACTGGGCATACGGCGAACTACGTGCCGCGGTCGTCGCGCTGAACGACGTGATCGACAGCCATGACCCCGATCTTGTGGTGGAAGCGCGTGAGGAGATCGAACGTCGCGAGCGAACGCTGCTTGAATGCCGGAGACAACTCGACGCCATCAGATCAGTCGCCCGTAATTCCGGAGTCGGACTGCCCAAATGGATATGCAAGGAACGGAACGATGAACCAGCCAACGAACATGAACAGCGGAATGGAATCCGATCCGATGGGCGGCATGTTCTCCCAGATGTTCGATCGGATGCAGCCGATGGAGCCGGAGAACACCATGCCGGCGTCGGAGGCCGATACGATTCGGGCGGAGGAAGAGAGCCGGAGGCTCAACCGGCAGGTTGCGGAACTTCGGAGCGAGAATTCGACGCTCTCATCACGGAATCAAGAGCTTCAATCAACGAATCGGCGGCTCTTGTCGGCGAATCAGACGCTCAGGAAGCAACTCTCCGAAGTCAACGAGACGGCCAGATTGCTCAAAGAGACCAGGAAGAGAGAACGCGCGTGCATAGAAAGGGAAAAACGTTGTGACCGCATTCTCCGTCGCGAGGCGGTTCTTGAAGCCGACGAATCCAGAGTTCGGGATGAACGCGAACGTCTTAAAAACGAGCGGAAGCGGATACGTGAGGACATCGCCGAACAAGTCGAACGGGAATCGGAGCGGATGCGTCGATGTCTTAAGGAGAGCAGCGACAGGCAGCGTGAGCGTGACAGGCGCATCCTCTTTGCCTTGTGCCTGGGCGTGTGCTCGTCCATGGTGCCGATGCTCGCTGTCGTCATGCAAGGCCGCTGGCAAACCTTCGCCGACTCATTGTTCGACTGGCTTCATATGCGCGGGAAGCAGCTCACGGCGGTCGGCCAATGGCTTGCGGGCATCAATGCGCGGCTGAATGAGATCATCCCCAGCGGATGGTGGGATCGGCCACTCGTGTTTCTGCTCATGCTGCTGTTGGCAGCCGTGGTCTGCGGCATGCCTCTGCTCGCGGCAGGCGGATACGTGATGGTGGTTTTTACGACGATGAGAGGCTGGCTTACGGAAGGAACCCTGGGAGTCCATATCGTTCTTTGGACGTTGGCCGCCATGGTGGGCTTCGTCCTGGCTGGCCATCTCGCCATGATCCCGCACAATCCGATGGGCTGGCCCACTTGGTGGATCCTTCTCACTGTTGCCGCGCACCTGATCTATCTGGCAAAGCTGGCGGGCCCAATCAGCCGATTCATTAGGAACAGCTAATGCGATGGACCATGCGGTACATGAGAGAACGCCTCGAAACGAGTCGTTCCCAAATTGTTGTCACCATGTTGTCATACAGGACTGTAAACCACTGACCACACCCAAACGGCTGCCCCTGCGCTACGGGGTGAGCCCTATGACTGTCGATGCGGAAACGATTAAATGGGGAGATTGCCTGGACGCAGTGTCGCGAACCACGCCGCAACCTGTGGTAAAACGTTTCACACAATCCTCCGGCACGGAAAATAATATCGAAGAAAGGAACGACGATGGACGAGATAACATGGACCGACCCGCAGCTCAAGGCGCGCTACGAGAGGAACCTCAAGGCGATGGAGCAGCGCCGGGCGGCGCATCCGGAACTGCTCAACAAGTGGGCGGTGCCGTACAAGGTGTTCACCCGCAGCAGCCTGCACGGGATCCAGAACATGCGCATCAACTGGCTGATGGACAACCATCCGCAGCAGTTCAGGGAGATGATGATGGCCAACGTGCTCGAGGAGCATCTGCGGGACATCGAGAGGCGCACGAGGGAACGCCAGGCACAGATTGTGGACCGGCTGATGGAGTCCAGACACCTGCTCAACCGGACAGACTGCCTGAAGGCAGCACCCCAGATGGCCGACCTGGACCGGCTCAATGGGATGAACGAGGCGCAAGCGGAGTCGATGAGCATGGCAATCCACGAGATTGTGGAAAGCTTCTAAATGCAAACGCAGATGTTCATCTGGGTAGTGTTCCGAAACGGCTCTGTTTGATCGTACCGGTCTTTCAGAGTCTGCGGCTCTTTCCTAGGTGAGGCATGGAGTGAGCTTTATTAACAGACTTCCAATACAGCTCGATATCGCCGCTATAAGCCGCCTTGACATAGCCCGGCATGGTCTTCCTGTCTGCTATGCCGGACTTCAACCAGCGGTTGTACTCGTGGATACACGAGTGCCAATACTTAGTGATTCTGTCCTCATCAACGGATGAGCCCGACTTCGCCAAAGTTCGTTTCAAGGAGCTGTATTGGCTGGTCGCATAGAGATGCGCGGCAATATATGCACCAAGCTTCAGAAAGAACGATGGTGCTTTTTCAACTCCGATGGATTGCCCCCACTCGCGCTCAAAGAGGTCAATGTAGGCTCGCGAGAACATCACATTCCAATCATCAGAGGGACGAATAGACTCAAATAGGGATAGGAAACGAGTGATCTCATCCAATAGCTCATGGCTTTCGTGCCAGAACTGCTTGTCATCATCGTCGTGTTTTTGCCACTCCATATCCTCTTTTTCAACAAGCAGATCGCGAAGCGCGTAGTCATCTATAGCCCCGTCCTTTTCCAACGATTGACGTGCGAATTCACGTACAGAGGGCGGCTCCATCCAACCCCAGCTCCAGAGACGTTGAGGATCGGAGACCGGAATAAAATACCAAGTGACGGTCCGCATCAATAAGTTCGTTTCAATGGGAGCGCTAGTATTCGGACCATCATTCACGATGGTACGAATGGTGCGCTCGGCGCGGCGACGAGTGGTATCAGTGAGTTGCCAGTGCATAAATCTAGGCTTTCTCGGATATATGGGCAAGGATTTTCTTAGCGACGCCGAACGGAAGCACATTCAGAATCGCCGTGCGTACGTCATCCGTCATGGCCTCAAGAAACGCTACCTGGGTATTCAGCGGCATACTCTTCACATACTCGGACATCAGCTTAGGCGTGCTCTCCGCGTCGTCTATTGGCGTCGCCGGCAACTGAGATGTCATCCCTAGCTGTTGCCTCGGTGCATCTTCGTAGACGACCTTCTCGCTGTTCGGGGATCGATGCAGACCGCGTATGTCATGCTCCATGCCTTCGAGAATCTTGGCGTTCTCGCTATCGATTGCATGCTGATAATGCAGATCCGTACTGAGCTGCGTGTGGCCCATAACCTTCATGATTGTCTTGTCGGAGTTGGTGTAGGTCTTCATTACGCTGGCCGCGCGATGCCTTAGATCGTAAAGACGAAGGCCACGTTGTTCAAGACGAGGCACACTGCGACGCGCGTTGTACCAGGCATTGCGCAAGCGTTGATCGTCCACTACGGTATGCGTACGTTCGCCGGTGAACAGGAAGGAGTCGGGCGCGTCGAGAACATAGGTGCGTATGTGTTTGTCAAGGATTCCAGCGAGTGATGCGGGTATCTCTAAATCGCGTACGCTACCACGGGTTTTCGGGCGTCCAATGAGGATATCTCGATGTCCGCCACCCGTCTCGGAATCAGGCACGCGTATAGGCTTAGCGGTTTTGGTGATGTGGATGATGCCGCCAGAGAGATCGTCAGCAAGCACGATATCTTGACGCTGGAGCGCTGTGACCTCGCCGGGGCGCATGCCCATGATTCCTATCAGATAGATGACCGGTGCGAAACGTGGCGTCATGGCTTGATAGAGCGTCTCAAGTTCTTCCGCCGACACATTGCCATAGGCCACGTCCGAGCACGGCTTGCTGACTTCAATCAGTACGGGAGATTTCGTGAGCAGCGTGGTGCCGTCCATATCCAAAGGTGTTTCCACAGCATGATTGAAGATGGCGCGCAAAAGCTCCCACACTTTGCGCTTGATGGCCCCGCCCTCTCCCGCAGCCCCCAGCGGCATGGTGTCAGCCCAGGCCTGAATGTCTTTCGGAGTAATACCGCCCATCAGTTTGTTGCCCAACACGGGAATCAGATAGTCCCGCAGGTACTGTTCGTACTTCTGCTTGGTGGTGATGGCCAGTGGCTCGCCATTTTTCTTGCGGCGGTTCTCCACGAAATTCGCAGCATATTCGCCGAAGGTGACTTGGAAGGCAGCACTCCGATTCGACGCGATGACTGGCGGGATCCATCTTCCATCGTCGATCTCGCTTTTGGCTTCAGACAGCCACGCCTCGGCCATGTGGCGCTGGGGGAAGTTCTTGGTGATGTACTGGGGCAGATTAGGCCATTTCGCGCGCGCTTCGATCGGCGGGCGGTAACGGGCCTCATAATACTTGTGGCCAGTGCTTTTGCTTGTGCGGGCATTGACTGAACCGAAGTTGCGCCTGTTGCCCATGTCGCCTCCAAGAGTGGTAATCGGACAATCCGTGGTAAAAATCCGGTGCATCAGAAAAGTACCACGCTATTTACCACTGATTGTACATGGATAAAAGGCGCTTCACGTGCTTCTGGGGAGATTATGTGAAGGTGGCAGATTGGCTGAAATCGTTGAAATTCCGCCATTTTCGAGAAAGAAAAAGGGCCTTGGTGCGAAGCCAAAACCCTGATGGCGGAGGATACGAGATTCGAACTCGTGAGGCTGTTACACCAACACGCTTTCCAAGCGTGCGCCATAGACCACTAGGCGAATCCTCCATTACGCTGTTTGCCGCGGCCTTTTGGCCTCAACAGACAACTCGAAGAGAATACCACAGACTCGCGGACAAGCAAAACCGTCGCGTGTTGTGCGTGTGTCGCGCTTGGCGGCTCGCGCGTCCGGGATCCCTCCGGCGCTCCGATGCCCGAATTCAGTAATTGTTCGAGCCGGCACCCTCGAAGCGCACGTTGAAGCCGCGCTCGTAGTGCAGGAACATGTCGGCGCCGTAGCGGTCCGCGTCGCGGTGGGTGAACAGCATGCGGATGGCAAATGCGGTCTGCGCGTCGTGCGGCATGGCGCGGAACGCCTTGTGGGCGTTCCATCCCGTCTCGGTGATCGCCTAGTCGGGCACACCTACCAGCTTGTCGGCGTGCAGTCCGGCAAGAACCTGTCCGCCACGGCTTCCGGCGATTCCGCACTGTCCATCGCCGACACGCCCGAGACCCTGACCGACACCAAGAAGCAGGCCTGGAAGTTCACCCAGATCGACCAGTCCGACACCGAGCGCCCCGGCCTCAAGGCCTACGTCATCACCAATACGGACTGCAAGGTGCTCGTCGCCAAGGACGGCACCAACGCCTTCAGCGATGAGTCGGTGGAAGACGCCAAGTCCGACCCCGCGGCCCGGTGGATTTTCGACACGTCCGACGGTGCCACCTACCAGCTGCTCAACGCATCCGCGAAGCAGAACATCAACGTCGACGCGTTCGACCCGAAGGCCGGTGCGGCCGCTTCCGATGAGGAGGACGGCGATCTGACCGACAAGATCCTGGTCGAAGGTTCGGTGAACACCGAGAAGGCCGGTGAATACACGCTGACGTATTCGGTGACCGACTCCGAAGGTGCGTCGTACACGGTCAAGCGTGTCGTGACCGTCAGGGAGAAGTCCGAGCCGATCGAACCGAGCAAGCCGATCGAACCGACCGAACTGACGAAGCCGACTGAGCCGACGACACGGTGAAGCCGAACAAGCCGGATGCCGGCAACAAGCAGCCCGGCCTGTCGAAGACCGGCGCCTCTGTGAGCGGCGTGTTCGGCGCGTTCGCGGCACTGCTCGCGGTCGGTGCCGGCGCGGCGCTTGCCGCCCGCCGTCGGCGCGAGCCCCGGCGCTGAATCAGCGGATCGGCATATGATGCCGGTCGGTCACCTATTCGGTGGCCGGCCGACTTTTTGTTGACTGCCGGGGCCTCACGCGGGAGGTGAAGTCCACCCATCCCGCCAAAGTCCCATTTGAGTGTCTTCGGATGGGACTTTCGCCGGAACAAGTCGAAAGGAACCGGGGCCGGGACTCATGGGCTGGCGCATTGCCAGTCGGCCCTGTGTTCGTGTCGCGTGGGATGATGGTGGCATGGTGACATCGAACATTGTGGAGTTTGCGGGGAAAGCGCGCATGCCGCGCCTCGGCATGGGAACGATGGCGCTCTCTATCGAGGGACGCCCGGACCGGGCGACGGCCATCGGCACGATCCATGCCGCGCTTGACGCCGGAGTGCGTTATCTCGACACCGCATGGTCGTATTATCTGCCAAGCGAACCGGGGCCTGACGGTACAGGCGTGCCGCGTGATTTCGGGTACGGCGAGATGCTGGTTCATGCGGCGCTCGCCAGCTGGAGCGGTCCGCGCGATGAGGTTCTGGTCGCCACGAAGACTGGTTATCGCCGAACGCTGGAAGTGACGAACCGCGACGCGGAAGATCCTCAGCAATCCCCGGGCGACGGCGCGAGCGCATCCGCATCCGAGCGACAGCACCTGCAGGCGGCCGGCAGCCGGTACGGGTGGATGGCCGACTCGCGCCCGGAGACGATGATTCGTGACGCGAAGGAGTCCGCTCTCCGCCTCGGCGTCGACGCGCTCGATTTGTTGTATTCGCATGGCCCTGACCCCGCGGTTCCGTATGAGGATACGGTCGGCGCGCTGAAAACCTTGCTGGATGAGGGCGTGATTCGGTTCGCCGGCATCTCGCGCGTGGACAATGCGCAGATTGACACCGCCCGTGGGATTCTCGGCGACCGTCTGATTGCGGTGCAGAACCAGTTCTCGCCATCGCATCCCGACCCCGAGCATACGATGGGTCACTGCGCCGATCTCGGTCTTGATTTTGTGTGCTGGTCGCCGCTCGGCGGGTTCCTGGACGCATTCGACAGTCATGCGTATGATCCGTTCCGCACGGTCGCAGCGGCCCGCGGCGTCTCGTACCAGCGTGTGGTGCTCGCGTGGGAGCTGACCAGATATGACCGTCTGTTCACCATTCCCAGTGCCCGCAACCCGCATGAGGTCCGGGACTCGTTCGCCGCAGTCAATCTCACGCTCGCCCCTGAGGAGCTGTCTTTACTGCCGTGAATCAACGCTATGAGTCACCGTCATAAATACGGAACAGGCTCGTCGTCAAACGAGCCTGAGATACATGCTGGTGGTTCCGGGAATCGGTTGAAAACCGAAATGCGCATAGAACGCGCGTGCTTTATCGTCGTAAGGTTCCACAATGAGCGCACGTGACCCTAGTGCGCCGCTGACAGATCGTGCTCGCAGTGCCGAATATGCACTCAGCGTGTAGAATCTCGCCGGTTCACCTAACGCAGTGAATGACACGTACGCGACGGCCGTCCCATGCTGGGCCGATGACGGTGCGCGTTGTGCGGCCCACTTGTCGATGAACGGTACTCCACAAGAGAACTTCCCCATTCTCTCTTCCGGGCCGAGCTTGCGCGGACGTTGGAAATGATGGATCATGCCCACTGCGGATCCCTTTCCGTGAGTTTTTCGGCTGCTGGCGGAACCGGCTGATCCAATGCCTGTATGAAATCTTCGAATGCCTGTGATTCCAGATGCAGGACGGTTGCTTCTTCTATATCCTTACGGGCTGATTCCAGGAGATGGCGAGCGGTCCATTGCGTGAGCGTGCTGCCGGTCAGCTCGGCGGCACGCTCGATGAGCTGCCGTTGCGCATCCGTCAGTCGAATGTCAAGCCGGGACGTTTTCTGTTTCGATACCGTTTGCTTCGTTAGTGTCGCCATAGAATGGTTGTACGGAAAAAATGCGTACAGATCAAGTTAGTAGCAGGGGAGTAAGGCGCGGACATATAATCACATACTGTAAATTGTTTACGGTGTGAGATAATATTACAGATGTTTGCACGATGTATATGCCGCTGGAATGTATTGGCGGTACTCCGCGGAGCGCGGTAGTGCGGCAATGGTCGAATCGGAAGGCGGTGCGAAATGGGTTTTGAGCGGGAGGCGCTCAGCGAACTGTACGCCAGCGTGTGGGGCAACCGTTCCAAGATGCAGAAGGAGTTCGCGCGCGGTGCGCATGGCGAGCCATTCATTCTGCACGAGCTCGCACTGCGCGGCACCATGACGCCGTCGCAGCTCGCCAGTTCGCTGAAGGCCAGCTCCGGCCGCATCTCCACAGTGCTTGCCGCTCTGGAGAAAAAAGGGTTGATCACCCGAGACATCGACCCGGACGACCGCCGCATCATCCGCGTGAACCTTACGGATGCCGGGCGAGAGCGGTCCAAGTGCGACTTGGAGGAGATGCGTTCGGCAATCTGTTGGATCTTCTCGCAGATGGGGGAGCGGCGCACGCGCGAGTTCGTTGATCTGCTGTCGGAGTTCTCGACATACATGGCCATCTGCCATCCCGGCGCGCCGCGCCCGACCCCCGATGAGGTGCGGGCCGCGTTCGCCGAGCGTGACAGGCGTGTCGCCGATCATATGCGGACCGAGCGCGCGAAGGCCGGCGAGGAGTAGCTTCTTCCGCCGGCTGCGGATGACGTGGGGGACGGCGTGCGTGCCGTGTCTCTCGTGCGCAGCCAGCGCAAAGCGCGCCATTCACAGCGAATACACAGAATAATGCGTAATATCTTACACTGTAAGTAATCTAACAACAGAAACTAATTCGGGCATCGGATATCGATGCCGCGGCAAATAACGTAACCAATCACCAACAAAACACAAGGGGAAAGCCAATGCTTCGCATCCTGAAATACCTCTCCAAAGCGGAGATCGGTCAGATGCTCATCGCCCTGGTGACCATCGTCGGGCAGGTCTTCTTCGACCTCAAACTGCCCGATTACATGTCAGACATCACCACGCTCGTCGAGACGCCGGGCAGCGCGATGAGCGACATCTGGATCGCCGGCGGCAAGATGCTGCTCATCTCCCTCGGCTCCGTCGCCTGTGCCATCGTCACCGGCTACATCTCCGCACGCGTCGGCTCGTCATTCACCCAGCGCCTGCGCTCGCTCGAATTCCGCAAGGTCGAATCCTATGGCCCCGCCGAAATGAGCAAATTCTCCACCGCGAGCCTCATCACCCGCTCCACCAACGACATCACGCAGATCCAGATGTTCATCACCATCGGCCTGCAGCTCATCGTCAAGTCGCCGATCATGGCCGTATGGGCCATATGCAAGATCGCCGGCGAAGGTTTCGAATGGACTCTCGCCACCGGCATCGCCGTCGTCATCCTGCTCGTCGCCGTCGTCATCATGATGGCCATGGTCATGCCCAAGTTCAAGGCCATGCAGAAGCTCACCGACAACATCAACCTCGTGGCCCGCGAAAACCTCACCGGCCTGCGCGTCGTGCGCGCCTACAACGCCGAGGACTACCAGGAGGCCAAGTTCACCAAGGCCAACAAGGACCTCACCGACACGCAGCTGTTCACCAACCGCGTCATGGCGTTCATGATGCCGCTGATGAACACCGTCCTGAACGGCCTGATGCTCGCCGTCTACTGGATCGGTGCCTATCTGATCGACGCCGCCGGCCTGACGGACAAGCTCAACGTGTTCTCCAACATGGTCGTCTTCTCCAACTACTCCGTGCAGGTCATCATGAGCTTCCTGCTGATGAGCATGGTATTCGTGCTCTGGCCGCGCGCCGACGTGTCCGCGCAACGCGTGCTCGAAGTGTTCGACACCGATCCGATCGTCAAAACCGGCACCAAGACCGCCGCCGACGTGGCGCGTCTGGGCGGCGGGAAAACCGGCACCGTCGAGTTCCGCAATGTGAGCTTCACCTACCCCGGCTCACGCGAGGCGACGCTCGAAGGCATCGACTTCACCGCCGAAAAGGGCCAGACCGTCGCGTTCATCGGCTCCACCGGCTCCGGCAAGTCCAGCCTCATCAACCTCGTGCCGCGCTTCTACGACGTGTCGGCCGGGCAGGTGCTCGTCGACGGTGTGGACGTGCGCGAATACGATCTGAAAGCCCTTCGCGACAAGATCGGATACGTGCCGCAGCAGTCCGTGCTGTTCAAGGGCACGGTCGCATCCAACGTGAGCTACGGCGACGACGTGAACGGGGCAAGCTCCGCGGACGTCGAAATGGCCGACACCTCCACTCCGGCCGGCCGCAAACGCGAAGCCGAACTCATCGCCGCGGGCAAGAGAGCGGAAGGCGCCGCAATGCCGACTGAACAGATGAACCGGGTCAAGGCGGCGGCCGGCGTCGCTCAGGCCACCGAGTTCGTCGAGCGCATGGACGGCACATACACCGCCCCGATCGCACAAGGCGGGTCCAACGTCTCCGGCGGCCAGAAGCAGCGCCTGTCAATCGCGCGCGCCGTCTACCGCCACCCCGAAATCCTGATCTTCGACGACTCGTTCTCCGCGCTCGACTTCAAGACCGACCGCGAAGTTCGCGACGCACTCGCCAAAGAAGCCAAGGGATCCACCAAGCTCATCGTCGCCCAGCGCATCGGCACGATCATGAACGCCGACCGCATCATCGTGCTCGATGACGGCAAGGTCGTCGGCCAAGGCACCCATCAGGAACTGCTCGACACCTGCGATGTCTACCGTCAGATCGCCGAATCCCAGCTCAGTCAGTCGGAACTGACCGCGTGAGATCAATACGGACTTTTAAGGAGTAACAAATGCCAGGACCAAGAGGACCAATGGGCGGCGGCCGCACGGTCGAAAAGCCTGCCAATTTCGGCAACGTGATGGGCAAGCTCGTCCACTACTGCCGCAACTACCTGCCCGTCATCATCATTGCGCTCGTGCTGGGCGCGGCCGGCACGATATGCCAGATCATCGGACCGGACAAGCTCAAGGACATGACCAACGAGATCGTCAAGGGACTGCCGGCCATCGTGAACGGCAAGCCGGTGATGAACTCGGTCGATTTCAACGCCGTCGGCCGCATCGCCTGGCTGCTCGTCGCACTGTACGTCGGCTACGCGGTGCTCAGCTACGTGCAAAGCTGGATGATGGCGAACGTCACCCAGCGCACCGCCCAGCGCCTGCGCGAATCGATCTCGGTCAAAATCAACAAGCTGCCGCTCAAATACTTCGACAAGGTCAGCTACGGCGACGTACTCTCCCGCATCACCAACGACGTCGACGCCATCGGCCAGACGCTCGGCCAGTCCCTCGGCTCGCTCATCACCTCGGCAACGCTGTTCGTTGGCGCGCTCGTCATGATGTTCTACAACAACGTCATCATGACCCTGTGCGCGATCGGCGCGAGCATACTGGGACTCATCATCATGATGGTCATCATGAAATCCTCGCAGAAATACTTCGCCCGCCAGCAGATGGCGCTCGGCGACGTCAACGGCCACATCGAGGAGATGTACGCCGGTCACCTCATCGTCAAGGCGTACAACGGCGAGGCCGACTCAATCCGCCGCTTCGAGAAGTACAACGCCGACCTGTACGAATCCGGCTGGAAATCGCAGTTCCTGTCAGGCCTGATGATGCCGCTGATGAACTTCGTCGGCAACTTCGGCTACGTGATCGTGTGCGTGGTCGGTGCGGCGCTCGCCATGGACGGGAAGATCGAATTCGGCGTGATCGTCGCGTTCATGATGTACATCCGCCTGTTCACCCAGCCGTTGAGCCAGTTTGCGCAGGCGTTCCAGAACCTGCAGCGATGCGCGGCCGCCGCCGAGCGCGTGTTCGGCTTCCTCGAAGAGCCGGAGATGGATGCGGAACCGACCAAGGCCGAACTCGGCGTGGCTGATGCCGCTGCGAGCACGGCACGGACGGACAGCGGCAAGCTGGCGCATCGCGGCACTCGCGCGAATGCCACCGCCGGTATGACGGCTTCGCAGCGTTCGCAGCTGCTCGGCTACGATGCGGCCGGCAACCCCCGGACCGTGCGCGGCGACGTCGAATTCAGTCACGTGCGATTCGGCTATGAGCCCGACAAGCCGATCATCCACGACTTCTCGGCAAGCGTCTCCGCCGGCCAGAAAGTCGCCATCGTCGGTCCGACCGGCGCCGGCAAAACCACCATGGTCAACCTGCTGATGCGCTTCTACGAGATCTCCGGCGGCTCCATCTCCATCGACGGCATCGACACCACTTCCGTGCCGCGCTGGAACGTACACGACCAGTTCTCCATGGTCCTGCAGGATACATGGGTGTTCCGTGGCACCGTGCGCGAAAACATCGCCTACTCCAAGCCCGGCGTCACCGACGAGCAGATCGTCTCCGCATGCAAGGCCGTCGGACTCGACCACTTCGTGCGCTCTCTGCCGCAGGGCTACGACACCGTGCTTGACGACAACACTTCGCTCTCCCAAGGACAGCGCCAGCTGCTCACCATCGCCCGCGCCATGGTGCAGGACGCTCCGATCCTCATCCTTGACGAAGCCACCTCCTCCGTCGACACCCGCACCGAAGAACTCATCCAAAAGGCCATGGATGCGTTGACCGTGGGGCGCACGAGCTTCGTCATCGCGCACCGCCTCTCCACCATCCGCGACGCCGACATGATTCTCGTCATGAACCACGGCGACGTGATCGAGCGCGGTACCCACGAGGAACTGCTCGCGGCGGGAGGGTTTTACGCCGACCTCTACAACAGCCAATTCACACTCACCGATTGATGGGGCGCCCGTTGCGCTCGCTGGATTGATGAGGCTGACAGCCCGGTGAACTTACGCATGGCAGTGCGCCGTGCGTAGGCTCGCCGGGCTGTTTGCTATGTAGGCGAGTGATGGGCGGAGAATTTCCTATATATGGTGCGCGACGGGTTCGGGGACTGTGGTTTGCGTCCCTATGTGCGCACGGTCGTCGTTCCGGCGCGCACATAGCGACGCAAACGGGAGAAGGATTGTTGAGGGCGGATGCGCTGGTGCGGCAGATGGCCGGTGTGCTTCCATAGAACATGATTGTGACGAGAGCAGAGGGGCGTCCGGCGCGTATCACCCTCTCGGTCTGCCACACAATGAGTTTTTCGATGGTTTTTGGGCTGGTGTGGTACGCGGGCATCGGAGGAGTCGTTTCGGGCCGTTGAAAAATGGCGGTTTTGCGGTGCATGTTGTGCCACACCACGTGATGTGAGGGTTCACATTTCATTGTGAGGCAGACTGGCTGGCCACACAATGCGATTTTGATGTGATTTTGCGCTGGTGTGGTACGCGACCGGCTGCGCTGACGACTTGGCCGGCCGATGGCGCGGATGGTGTGCTCCCGCTGTCAGGAGCTGCCGAGCGTAGCGAGGCTGGGGGCGGTCTTCCCGGCGGCCCTGCACCCTGTGATAATAATGCCAAGAATGTTACGTAATTCTGGGAACGGCGGTATCCAGGGACTTTCTGAGAGCTGTGATTCCAATTGAAGACACAAGTCGCCGACGGACTTGATTCTTTTAGTAAACAATGTATATATTAACATGAACCGGCAAAGCTGCTGGCTTCTCTATAGGAGAAAGGACCAAATATGAAACATAGAGCGATGTCATCGCGTCTGATGCCACTGGTGGCGTCCTGCGCGACGGTCGGCATGCTGCTGGCCGGACTACCTGCGTCGGCCGTCGCGGTCGGCACGACGAGAGCGGCAGCGTCCGACGCCTCGTCCTCCACCACAGCAACCATCACCCCCTCCGCCGATACCACGTTGCAGACGTGGACGAGCGAGAAGAATTCCTCAATGGCGTCCAAGCCGTACATCGGCACACTGCAAGGGCCCTCGCAAGGCGTGTTCGGCGAGAAGTTCGAGTCCACGGATGCCGCGGACACCACCGATCTGAAGACCGGCCTGCTGACGTTCGACCTGAGTGCCTACGACCATGCCCCCGATTCCGCAACGTTCGAGATGACGTACCTCGGCTACCGCGGCAACCCGACGGCCACCGACACCGACACCATCAAGGTGACCCCCGTCGACACCACCGTGTGCACCAATAACGCCACAGACTGCGGCGCGAATGTCGCGACCGGCGCGACCAAGCCGAAGTTCAGCATCAACGACTCCTCATTCGTCGCCGAGTCCAAGCCGTTCGAGTACGGTACGACGGTTTACGCGGGCGACGCCATCACCGTGGTTCCCGCCAATACCAAGAAGGTCACCGTAGATGTGACCGAAATCGTGCGCCAGCAGTTCGCCGAAGGCAAGAAGGTCATCACCCTGGCCGTGGGCGAGACCAAGAAGACCGAGGTTCGTTTCGCCAGTTCCGAAGGCACGACGTCCCTGAACGGCGCGACCGCAGACATGGCTCCGAAGCTGACCGTTTCCGTGTCCACCAAGGACGATCTCAAGCCCTCCGCCGACACCACGTTGCAGGCATGGGCCAGCGAGAAGAACGAGAAGAAGAACACTGCGGCCTATGTCGGCGCGCTGCAGCCGGAAGGCGATTACGGCGACTTCGGTGAGAAGTTCAAGTCCACCGACGTCAGTGATGTCACAGACGCCAAGATGGGTCTGATGACGTTCGACCTGTCCGATTACACCGCGGCGCCCGAGCACTCCATCCTCACCTTGACGTATCTGGGCTACGCCGGTGCAGACAAGACCGCCACGGCCACCGATAAGGTCAAGGTGGTCGCTGTTGACACGTCGCGGTGCACCGGCACCGCTCCCTGCGACACCAACAATGCCACGTGGGCGAACCGCCCGGACTTCGAGGTGACCGATACCACGAAGACCGCGACGTCCCATGCGTTCGCTTATGGATCTAAGAAGTATTCCGATGGCATGACCGTCGAATCGGGCAACGCCAAGAAGGTTCTGCTCGACGTGACCGACATCATCAAGGCAGAGTTCGCCAAGTTCAGCGCCGGCGCCACCGAGAAGAAGATCACGCTGGCCCTGGGCGAGCTCAACAAGTCCGACATGCGTTTCGGCAGCAAGGAAGTCACCTCGCTGACCGGCGCCACCGAGGCCATGCAGCCGACCTTGTCCGTCACCAAGAAGCCGAAGGCATACACGCTGAGCATCGAAGGCCCGACCAAGGTCAAGTACCAGAAGGGCGAGGCGTTCGACAAGGCCGGACTCGTGGTCAAGGCCACCAGCACGGCCGACGGCACGGTCAAGACGCTGACCGAAGGCAACGGTGAGGATAACTACACCATCGACACCAGCGCTTTCGATAGTGCCAGCATCGGCGTATACCCTATTACCGTGAAGTACAACAAGGACCCCGAAATCGCCGCTTCGTTCAACGCCTATGTCATCGCCAGTGTTGAGGACGGCGGAGACGGCGACACCAGCAAAGACGACTGGCTGTGGTACAAGCAGCCCGCGTCGCAGACTGACGCCACCGCCACCGCCGGCGGCAATTACGGCAACCCCGACAACAACCGTTGGCAGCAGACCACCTTGCCGTTCGGCAACGGCAAGATCGGCGGCACCGTCTGGGGCGAGGTCAGCCGTGAACGCGTCACCTTCAACGAGGAGACGCTGTGGACCGGCGGCCCCGGATCCTCGACCAGCTACAACGGCGGCAACAACGAGACCAAGGGTCAGAACGGCGCCACGCTGCGCGCGCTCAACAAGCAGCTCGCGAACGGCGCCGAGACGGTCAATCCCGGCAACCTGACCGGCGGCGAGAACGCGGCCGAGCAGGGCAACTACCTGAACTGGGGCGACATCTACCTCGACTACGGGTTCAACGACACGACCGTCACCGAATACCGCCGCGACCTGAACCTGAGCAAGGGCAAGGCCGACGTCACGTTCAAGCATGACGGCGTCACCTACACGCGCGAATACTTCGCGTCGAACCCCGACAATGTCATGGTCGCCCGCCTCACGGCCAGCAAAGCCGGCAAGCTGAACTTCAACGTCAGCATGCCGACCAACACGAACTACTCCAAGACCGGCGAAACCACGACGGTCAAGGGTGACACGCTCACCGTCAAGGGCGCTCTCGGCAACAACGGCCTGCTGTACAACTCGCAGATCAAGGTCGTCCTCGACAACGGTGAGGGCACGCTCTCCGAAGGCTCCGACGGCGCTTCGCTGAAGGTCTCCGACGCGAAGGCGGTCACGCTGTACATCGCCGCCGCGACGGACTACAAGCAGAAGTATCCGTCCTACCGCACCGGCGAAACCGCCGCCGAGGTGAATACCCGCGTCGCCAAGGTCGTGCAGGACGCCGCCAACAAGGGCTACACCGCCGTCAAGAAAGCGCACATCGCCGATCATTCCGCCATCTACGACCGCGTGAAGATCGATTTGGGCCAGTCCGGCCACAGCTCCGACGGCGCCGTCGCCACCGACGCGCTGCTCAAGGCGTACCAGAGGGGCTCCGCAACCACCGCGCAGAAGCGCGAGCTGGAGACGCTGGTGTACAAGTACGGCCGCTACCTGACCATCGGCTCCTCCCGTGAGAACAGTCAGCTGCCCAGCAACCTGCAGGGCATCTGGTCGGTCACCGCGGGCGACAACGCCCACGGCAACACGCCTTGGGGCTCCGACTTCCACATGAACGTGAACCTCCAGATGAACTACTGGCCGACCTATTCGGCCAACATGGGAGAGCTCGCCGAGCCGCTCATCGAGTATGTGGAGGGTCTGGTCAAGCCCGGCCGTGTGACCGCCAAGGTCTACGCGGGCGCGGAGACGACGAACCCCGAGACCACGCCGATCGGCGAGGGCGAGGGCTACATGGCCCACACCGAGAACACCGCCTACGGCTGGACCGCACCCGGTCAATCGTTCTCGTGGGGTTGGAGCCCGGCCGCCGTGCCGTGGATCCTGCAGAACGTGTACGAGGCGTACGAGTACTCCGGCGACCCTGCCCTGCTTGATCGCGTGTACGCGCTGCTCAAGGAGGAATCGCACTTCTACGTCAACTACATGCTGCACAAGGCCGGCTCCAGCTCCGGTGACCGCCTGACCACCGGCGTCGCGTACTCGCCCGAACAGGGCCCGCTGGGCACCGACGGCAACACGTACGAGAGCTCGCTCGTGTGGCAGATGCTCAACGACGCCATCGAGGCGGCCAAGGCCAAGGGAGATCCGGACGGTCTGGTCGGCGATACCACCGACTGCTCGACCGACAACTGGGCCAAGGGCGACAACGGCAATTTCGCCGATGCGAACGCCAACCGTTCCTGGAGCTGCGCCAAGAGCCTGCTCAAGCCGATCGAGGTCGGCAACTCCGGCCAGATCAAGGAATGGTACTTCGAAGGTGCGCTCGGCAAGAAGAAGGATGGATCCGCCATCAGCGGCTACCAGGCGGACAACCAGCACCGTCACATGTCCCACCTGCTTGGACTGTTCCCCGGTGATTTGATCACCATCGACAACTCCGAGTACATGGAGGCGGCCAAGACCTCGCTGAGGTACCGCTGCTTCAAGGGCAACGTGCTGCAGTCCAACACCGGCTGGGCCATTGGCCAGCGCATCAATTCGTGGGCTCGCACCGGCGACGGCAACACCACGTACCAGCTGGTCGAGCTGCAGCTCAAGAACGCGATGTATGCAAACCTGTTCGATTACCATGCGCCGTTCCAGATCGACGGCAACTTCGGCAACACCTCCGGTGTCGACGAAATGCTGCTGCAGTCCAACTCCACCTTCACCGACACCGACGGCAAGAAGTACGTGAACTACACGAACATCCTGCCCGCCCTGCCCGACGCCTGGGCGGACGGCTCGGTGAGCGGCCTCGTGGCCCGCGGCAACTTCACCGTCGGCACGACCTGGAAGAACGGCAAGGCCACCGAAGTCAAGCTGACCTCCAACAAGGGCAAGCAGGCGGCCGTCAAGATCACCGCCGGCGGCGCCCAGAACTACGAGGTCAAGAACGGTGACACCGCCGTGAACGCCAAGGTCGTGACCAACGCGGACGGCGCCTCGCTGCTCGTGTTCGATACCACCGCAGGCACCACGTACACGATCACGAAGAAGGCGAGCGCCAACGTGCCCGTCACCGGCGTGACCGTGACCGGCGCCAACACCGCCACCGCAGGCGACACCGTCACTCTGACGGCGACCGTCGCCCCGGCCAATGCGACCGACAAGTCCGTCACCTGGTCGACCTCCGACGCCGCCGTAGCTACGGTCAACGCCAACGGCGTGGTGACCACGAAGAAGGCCGGCAAGGTGACCATCACCGCCACGTCGAACGGCGACAAGACGAAGTTCGGTTCCATCGAGATCACCGTCTCCGCCGCGACCGTGCCCGTCACCAGCGTCACCGTTGCCGGCGACGCCGCGATGACCGTCGATGGAGAGCAGACCCTGACGGCGACCGTCGCCCCGGCCAATGCGACCGACAAGACGGTCACGTGGAAGTCCTCCGACGCCACTGTGGCGACGGTTGACGCCAACGGCAAGGTCGTCGCGAAGAAGGCCGGCGAAGTGACGATCACCGCCACGGCCGGTGGCGTGTCCGGCACGCTGAAGATCACGGTGAGCGACAAGGCCCCGACCGTCATCCCGGTCCAGTCCGTGACCGTGACAGGCAAGCAGGAGCTCGTCGAAGGCGCCTCCACGACCCTGACGGCGACCGTCGCCCCGGCTGACGCGACCGACAAGACGGTCACGTGGAAGTCGAGCGACGAGTCCGTCGCCACGGTCGACAAGGACGGCGTCGTGACCGCCAAGAAGGCCGGCACGGTGACCATCACCGCCACGGCCGGTGGCGTGTCCGGCACGCTCCACATCACCGTGACGGCCAAGCCCGTCGAGACCGTCCCCGTCACCAGCGTGGAGGTCACCGTCGAGGCCGGCACCACCGTCTCCGTCGGCAAGACACTCCAGGCCACCGCGACCGTCAAGCCCGGCAACGCCACCAACAAGAAGGTGACGTGGAAGTCGAGCGACGAATCCATCGCGACGGTCGACGCCAACGGCGTCATCACCGCGAAGAAGGCCGGCAAGGTCGTCATCACGGCCACCTCGACCGACGGCACGGACAAGTCCGGCAGCGTCGAGATCACCGTCGCGGATGAGACCAAGCCGACGCCCGACCACAAGTCCGTCAAGGCCGATACCGGCGACGTGACCGCCGGCAAGACCGGTACGGTCACCGAGCCGAAGGACGTGGCGGGCTGGAAGAGCCGCTCCATCATCAAGCAAGGCAAGCTCGGCAAGGCCGAAATCGCCGACGGCACGCTCGTGTATGCGGCCGGCGACAAGACCGGTGACGACAGCTTCGTCGTGCAGTACACGATGGCCGACGACACGGTCATCGACGTGACCTACAGCGTCACGGTCAAGGCCGCCGAAACCGGCAAGAACGACGGCGACGGCAAGGGCGACGGTGTCGCGAAGGCCGGCGCCGCCGTCGGCGCGCTCGCCGGCCTCGGCTTGATGCTGCTCGCCGTCGGAGTGAGCGTGGTGATGATTCGCCGCAAGCACTCCGCCTGATCCCCAGTCAGACCGGCCAGTCGTGACCGGTCGGCCTGACTGACTCTTTCTCCACCGTCCCCCGTCGGATAAACCCCGGCGGGGGACGGTGGCTTGTTGCGGCCGGTCTGCCGTCGCGCGCGGTGTGGCCTGCAGCCGGGTGCCGCACGTCACGCTCATGCGCGATACTGGAGACATGAAGATTTCCGCTGACTTCACGGTGATGCCCGACGACTTCGCCAAAGCCGCCGCGCCCGAATACCGCACCGACGGCGTGCCCGTCATCTCCTTCCCGTTCTATATCGACGAGATCGATCCCGCCGCCCGGTACCTGCACTGGGCGTTCACCGACCCCGACTCCATCCCGGTCTGCGGATTCGAATGGATTCACTGGACGGTCGCGAATCTGCCCATCGACGCGCTGATGTACGACTTCAACGATTCCCATGCACTGCAGATTCCGCCGGACTTCTCCCGGCAGCTGCCCTCCATGATTCCCGAGACCGTGCAGGGCCGCACGTCGGCCGCGAGCAAGCTGGTCGGCAGCACGAATCCGCAGGTGACGATGCGCTACAACGGGCCCCAGCCGCCCGACAAGGACCACGACTATTCGCTGCACGTGTGGGGCACCGCGAAGCCGTTGCCGGGTCTGAACCAAGGATTCTGGCTCAACGAGCTGTTCCACGCGCTGCGTGACATCGACCACGTCACCGATCAGGGTGTGATGTTCATCACCGGAAAAGCCTGAGGGCTGATGCCGTATACTCCCGTACGGAGTCATACACTCATGTGACAGGAGGCGCGCCGCGGATGCGCGCCGCAACGTGCACGCGACAGCGTGTGCACAGCAAGAAAGGACAGTACCGAATACTATGGCATGCACCACGATTCTGGTCGGCAAGGACGCCAGCTATGACGGTTCGACCATCATCGCCCGCAACGAGGATTCCGCCAACGGCGAATTCAACCCGAAGCGGTTCGTCGTCGTCAAGCCCGATGAACAGCCGCGCGAATACCGCAGCGTCATCAGCCACCTGACCATTGACCTGCCCGACGATCCGCTGCAGTACACCGCAGTGCCGAACGCCGACCTGAAGGAAGGCATCTGGGGCGAGGCCGGCGTCAACGAGGCGAACGTGGCCATGAGCGCCACCGAAACGCTGACCACCAACGAGCGCGTGCTCGGCGCCGACCCGTTTGTGGAATACCGGGCGGCACGCGGGCGGGAAGGTGACTCGGATTACGAGCCGGCCGTGCCCGGCGGCATCGGCGAGGAGGACTTCCTGACCATCGTGCTGCCGTACGTCACCACCGCGCGTGAGGGCGTGCAGCGGCTTGGCGACCTTCTTAAGGAATACGGCACCTATGAGATGAACGGTGTCGCGTTCTCGGACGCCGACGAGATTTGGTGGATGGAAACCGTCGGTGGCCATCACTGGATCGCCAAGCGCGTGCCCGACGAAGCGTATGTGACGATGCCGAACCAGCTCGGCATCGACGAATTCGACCTCGATGACGCCCTCGGTGAGCAGGAGAACCACATGTGCTCCGAGGATCTGGTCGAATTCATCGAGCGCAATCACCTTGATCTGGCCGTCGAATCGACGTCGCCGTTCAACCCGCGTGATGCCTTCGGCTCGCACTCCGACTCTGATCACGTGTACAACACGCCGCGCGCATGGGTCATGCAGCGGTTCCTCAACCCGTACGACGAGATGTGGGACGGCCCCGAGGCCGACCACCGCCCGGACAGCGATGACATCCCGTGGGCCCGTCAGCCCGAGCGCAAGGTGACGATCGAGGACGTAAAGTACGTGCTCAGCTCGCACTATCAGGGCACGCCGTTCGACCCGTACGGCCACCTCGGCGACGAGCACACACGCCACATGTACCGCCCGATCGGCATCAACCGCCAGAGCCAGCTGGCCGTCATGCAGATTCGCCCGTACCGTCCGCAGTCGGACCGCGCGATCCAGTGGATCGCCTACGGCTCCAACCCGTTCAACACGCTGGTGCCGTTCTACCCGAACGTCAACGAAACGCCGAAGTATCTGGAAGACACGACCACGCGCGTGACTTCCGAGAACTTCTACTGGGAGAACCGCATCATCGCCGCGCTGTGCGACGCGGCGTTCGCGGAGACCTCCAACGCCATCGAGCGCTATCAGGAGAAGACCGGCGCGATGGGCCACCGTTTGATCGCCGCCACCGACGAGCAGGTCGCGCGTCTGGGCGGTGCCGACGAGGCCGCGGCCGCCTTGGCCGACGCGGAGTTGGAGGCGGCGAACGCGGACGGCGACGTCGAGCCGATGGATCCCGAGGACATCATCGACGCGACCCGTAACGACGAGGTGCGCGACATCCTCGCCGCCGCCAACCAGACCATGGCCGACCAGCTCAAGACCGAGACCGACCAGCTGCTCGACACCGTGCTCTACACCGTGAGCATGAAGATGAAGAACGGTTTCAACCGCTCCGACAACTGATGCGCTGAGAGGCTCCCGGCCAAGCGTTTTCGGCCGCCAGCCGCTTCGACGGTAAGCAAGCGTCATACATCTACAGAAAGGTTCACCTACTGATGACTACTATCGAGGAGTTCACCAGCCAGTACGGGCTGGTCAAGAAGATCGACGCCTTCGGGTTTATGAAGTACCTGCACGACAATCCCGACGCGCCGCGCAAGCACGGCAAGGTCGTGCTCGTCACCGCCGATACGCCGCTCAAGGCGTCGCGCGGCGAGGGCAAGACCACGACGACGATCGCGCTGATCGATGCGCTGCGGGCTCGCGGCATCGACGCGACCGCCGTGCTGCGCCAGCCGAGCATGGGCATCACCGCCGCCGGTTCCAAAGGCGGTGCCTCGGGCGGCGGCAAGGCTTCGCTGACCCACCCCGAGCTCATCGACTGGGGCCTGTGCGGTGAGATGGCCGCCATCGCCGCCGCGCAGAACCTGCTCGTCTCCTTCGCCGAGAAGGCTGTGGACGAGGGACGTATCGACACGATCCTCGTGCCGCGCGTCTCCGAAGTGCCGTCCCGCTCGCTGCGTTCCATCACCGTGGACGCGGGCAAGAACAACGTCGCCGAGAAGGTCGTGCTCACCCCGACGTCCGAGCTGATGCAGATCGTCGTGCTGTCCCGTTCGATGGATGAGATCGGCGAGCGCGTGGCCGCGATGATCGCCGGCACGAAGGACGGCGAACCAGTCAAGTTCGGCGACTTCATCGACCTGTGGCGTATCACCGATATGCTCGCCGATGCGGTCAAGCCGGCGCTCACCGAGACGGTGAACGGCTCGCCGGTGTATGTGCATGGCGGCCCGTTCGCCAACGTGTCGATCGGCATCCCGACGCTGGTCTCCGTGGAGCTGGCGTGCGCCCTGCACGATGTGGTCATCGTCGAGGCCGGTTACGGCACCGACGCCGGAGCGCAGAAGTGGCTCGACATCGCCTGCCGCGAGTATGGCGCGCAGTGGCCGTCCGCGGCGGTCGTCGTGACCCGCGCCTCGACGTGGCGTGATGACCCGGAGCTGGCGTGGCGCTACCCGTTCCACGTGGATCGCTTGGAGAAGCTCGACATTCCGGCGTTCCCGCTGGTGAACCTGTGGGACGGCGAGGACGATCAGATTCCCGAACTGCGCGAGACCGCGGCCCGTCTGGAGCTGCGCGACCCCATCATCGGCAACCTGTATCGCGACGGCGGCGAGGGCCTGAGCGACCAGATCGACGCATTCGTCGATGTGCTGTCCAACGCGTCGATGCCGTCCAAGCACGACAGCCACAAGGGCATGGCCCTGCTGGAGAACGTGAAGTGGGTGGCCGAGAACGCCTACGGCGTGCCGGCCAGCCGTGTGCTGCTCAAGGACGGTTTCCTGGATTCCCTGGGTGCTGCGGATGATCTGTGCAAGGCCGCCGGCATGTCGCTGGACGATCTGGCGCTGGTCGCCGTCAAGTCCCCGGCCACGATGACCGACAACGACCGCGCTCCGGAAGACGAGCGTACGGTCACCCTGAAGAAGGTCGAAGTGCACGCAGGCGCCGGGCTGGTTCACGTGAACCTCACCACGTCCCTGACCACCCCGATGCCCAAGATCGTCTGATTGCGGCAGAGGCGTGCCGCCGGGGTGCCGGGGTACGCGTGCTGTGAGAGTGTGCGGCGGCGTGGCATGCGGAATCATGCCGCACTCGCGCTGACCGCACACCGTGACTGCATCATCACAACCCCTTTCGGATTGTCGGCCGATCATACGGGCCGACTGGCCGCAAGGGGCTCTTTCATTTATATATCGGCAACCTGTGTGCCGCAGAAAAGGCGTCACTGTGTGAGGGTTACGTCACTGTGTGCGTCCTCACACTCCGTGACGCACCCCCGCAACCCTTGCAAAATAAGGGTTTTGCGATTTACGTCACTGTGTGAGGGCTCGCAGCGTGACGGTGGTCGCGCACAGTGACGCCATGCGCGACAATATAGCGGCGGATACCATCACACCTGAGCTCAGAAGTTACCGCCGTTCCAGCCCCAGTCGGTGGTGGCGGTGTAGCGGATGTAGGTGCGGTCCTCGGGGATGCCGAGCTCGCTGTTGAGCGCGGCCATGATCGACTTGGTCAGCTTCTCCCACGCAGAACCGGGCACGGAACGGCCGAACACATTGACCTCGACGTATGCGGCCGGGGCATCGTCGCTGCCGCCGAAGTAGATCGGCATATCATCCTCGAATGGGCACATCAGCCAGCCCTCGGACTTGCCGGGGACGGCCGTGATCGCCTTGCCGTAGGCGGCCTTCAGCGCTTCGCGCTGCTCGGGAGTGGTCTTGACGGATACGTGAGTGTGGATAACGGGCATGATTCCTCCTTGATTGGGTTCGTTCCCTATCCTAATCGGTTCCGCGGCGGGCGCGGTCTGTGCGGCCATGTGTGAAATCAGTGGCGGTTCAGGAAAACCGCGGTGTGAAGTCAGCGATATGTATTAGACAATCAATGTGAGGAAATTGATTGAACAGCTGATGAAGTTCGGTATTGTCGGTGTGGTCGCGTTCATCATCGACTGGGGTCTGATGAACATTCTGCTGATGACGCATATGCATAACGTGCTGGCCACGTCAATCTCGTTCTTCGTCTCGCTGATATTCAATTACTTGGCGAGCATGAAATTCGTGTTCAAGCACCGGCCGGACATGGCGCGCTGGATGGAGATCGCGATTTTCTTCGTGGCGGCGCTTATCGGCTGGTTCATGAACGAGGCGATCGTGTGGACCAGCACGTCGTGGATGCCGCATGATTCCATGTATTCCATGCACACGAAGTACGTGCTGTGGACGAATGTCGGCAAGCTGGTAGCCACGGTAGTGGTGATGATCTGGAACTTCGTGATCCGCAAGTGGCTGCTTGACGATACGCATACCAATGCGATGAACCGTTTGAGGAAGTCCGAGAACCGTTTGAGTCAGGAAGAGCTCGAAGCGAAGTGGGAGAACAGCTTCTCGCATCGGCTTGGCCTGTGGTCGCTCGCGCATACGCCGGAGGGCTGGCCGAAGTAGCGCGGTATGCGCTCTCAAAACTCGCAGATAGAGGGTGTTTTCCTTCAAAAATGCCTTGTATCCGCGAGTTTTGGGAGCGGCATCCGGCGTATCACACGCTGACTTCGGTCAGAGTCGGGGTTTCGGTGCTGGATTTGATCTGCCGGAAGCCGACGAAGGCGATGGCAAGCGAGGTGATCGCCAGCACGGTCGCCATCAGGAAGCCTCCATGCGATCCCATGTGATCGATGAAGACACCCGCGATGGCTGAGCCGGCTGACGAGCCGATCGAGTTCATCGCGCCCATCCACGCCACGCCTTCGGTGAATCGCGTGGGAGGCACCAGATGCAGCATCAGCTGATTGCCGTTGATCCACGTGGGTGCCTGGCAGACGCCGATCAGCAGGTAGATGATCATGATCACCCACAGATGCTTGGCGAACATGAACGTGCCCACGCCGAGATTCACCACGATGAGGCAGAAGTAGAAGCGCTTCCACAGCGGGATGGTCCAGTTCTTCGCGCCGTACACCAGTGCGCCGCATAGCGAGCTGAACGAGAAGCATGCGAACACGAAACCGGTGTATTGCTTCATGTTCGCTTCGGTGGCGAACGCGATGATCGAGATGTTCGACGCCGACTGGAACGCGCCAAGACTGAACCAGGTCACGCACACGGCGATCAGGCCCGGCCCCCAGATCGACTCCTTCTTGCCGGCGCGGGAATCGGCGATGGCTCGGTCGACGGCGGCCTGCACGGCCTGCTCATCGTCGCCGCGGGCCTCGGCCTCTCGGCGGGCGCGGTCGGCGGCGTCCCTCTCGCGCATCCTCTGCGCCTTGGCGGCCTCGCGCTTGCGGTACTCCTCGCGGGTCAGACCGGCCTCTCGGGCCAGCTGGGTCTGTGATTTCGGCTCGGTCGTCAGCTCGGTCAGGAACATCAGCGCGCCGATGACGACGCACACGCCGGTGAACGAGAACGCCAGCAGGCCAGAAATCACCGCCAGCGTAGAAGCCAGCGGATTGCCGATGATCCACATGCATTCATCGAACACGCCGGACAGCGAGAGCGCGCGGTCGGTGCGCTCCCGGTCTCCCTTGAGCATGGTCGTCCAGCGGGCGCGGCTCATCGCGCCCCACGGCGGAATCGCGGCGAGGAACGGCGTCAGGCAGTACAGCACCCATACCTGGGCGCGGTTGGTGATGCTGGTGGTCAGGGCGATGGCGGCGACGATCCAGACCAGGATCGTCGGAATCGACACCTGCCGCTGGCCGAACTTGTCGACCAGCTTGCCGAGCAGCGGGCTGGAGACCGCCAGCGCGATCGCCTGGATGGCGGTGAGCACGCCGGCCAGCGAGTAGTTGCCGTAGTAATGCTGCACGGAGATGGTGATGGTCATGCCGACCATGGGGAACGGCATGCAGGCGATCACCGAGCCGATGGAGAACCTTGCGGTGTGCGGCATACGCAGCAGTTCCGCGTATCCGCCGAATACCTTATGGGCGACTTCCTTGATTGCAGCCGCGACATTGGCGTTATTGGACATGACAGCATCTCCTTTCCGCTCCCGATTGGATGTCCCCCGTCGGCGTGGCGTTGCCGGCGGAGCCCTCATCGTATTGATGTGTTGTCCTGTTGGTCGCGCAAAGGATGCTTTGCATGTTTGCGTCACGGCAACTTTAATCGCGCGTCGGGGCGCGACACGCGGTGTTGATATCACGAACGCATCAATTTTCATAACGTTCATAAACGACGGTGATATATCGGTGTATCAGATGGGGTGACGAGCCGGAGTCGGGTGGTGCCGGGACGATATCGGGTGGGGCTGAGCTGTGCCGGGGCGGGGCGATGTTCGTCGGGCAAACGCCGCCGCGGACGCGGCATCGCCGGCCGGCCGGTGAATGTGGGACAATGAAAGACAGACATCACGAGTCCCGCAGGAAGGCCGCATATGCCGACAACCACCATACATTTCGTCCGCCATGGCAAGGTATACAATCCCGACCATCTGTTGTACGAGCGGCTGCCCGGATTCCACCTGTCCGACCGCGGCATGCGCATGGCGCAGGCGACGGGCGCATACATCGCAGCCGACCCCAGGCTCAACACGGTTGCCGCGGTGTATTCGTCCCCGCTGGAACGCACCTGCGAAACCGCCGGTGCCATTCTCGACGCGCTCAACCCGGTACGCGCCGGGCGTGGGGAGGAGCCGCTGGAACTCATCACCGACCCGCGTGTGATCGAAGCGGGCAACGAGTTTCGCGGCAAGCGCATCGGACATGGCAAGGGCGCGCTGTGGCGCGACGGCAACTGGAAGCTCGTGCTCAACCTGTGGAAGCCGAGCTGGGGCGAGCCGTACCGGCACATCGCCGAACGCGTGGGCGCGTTCGCGAACGAGAAGATCCGCGAGTATGCCGGACGGCAGATCATCGTCGTCAGCCACGAGTCGCCGATCTGGAGCTACCGGCACCTGCTGGAGACCGGCCACCCCGAGCATTGGATGTTCCTACGCAAGACCGCGCTCGCGTCGATCACCTCGATCACCTACGACAGCGATACGGGCAAGGTGATGTCCATCACATATGCCGACCCTGCGGCGCAAGTCGAGTGAGTGCGGCGTGCGCCGGCCGTACAATACACAGAGAGGACGGCTGCGGGCTCGCCCGCGAAAAGGTGCGCATGCGGCGCGGGCCGGGACTGACGGCGGCCGCGTAGCGGTCACTTGTGACGACGCCGCGTAACGGCAGACGGCGAGTGGCCGGCGGTGCTGTGACGCGGTGGCCCGCGGTGCCGGCACCTGGCACCCGGCACGGCGGAAGGTTCCGCGCGTCGGCGGACAATGAAAGCGAAGGAGCGATATGGCATTCCAACTTGACGCGACGGCGATCGCCCATGTGTCGATGAATCCCGCGGTACGCGATGCGGCGGCCGTCGGCGCCGGACTGATCGAACTGTGGCCGCTGACCGACGCCAAGCAGATGGACAATGACACGAAATACGGTGAGAACCTGCAGGTGCGGATGACCCGCATGGCCGCACGGGTCATGACCGGTGACGACGTGACGGTCCCCGATGCGGAGTTCGTGTATGAGGGTGCGGATGAGATTCCCGGTCGTCCGCAGCGAATCGTCGATGCGTTGCTCGCCGCGAATGACGCTTACGACGAGATGGGCGACTACTCCGAAACCGGCGACACGAGGCTGATCATGAGAGGCGCCGGCCAGTTGGGCGTCGATTGGGATGATGACACCGTGCACGCCATCGCCGAAGCGTTGGAGGCAATCGAACAGGCCATCGGTGCCGCCGATGGTGCCGCCGGTGGTGCCGCCGCCGGTGCCGCCGCGCCTGCGAATGCTGCGCCCAGTGCCGATGTCGAAGCCATCGCGCAGCGATTCGCCACGGTGACGGTGGCGGCCGACGGGTTGCTGCGCCTGATCGATCTGCGCAAGCCGTCGCGCGCGGTGCCGGTGATGTTCTATGTCAACGAACTGTGCGAGCGCCTGTCGGTGCCGCGGCTGTGCTTCAAGGCCGAGCAGCTGTCGTCGCTGATGACCGCCCGATCGCTGACTAACGACGACGAGGCCGTCCTAGCCGAAACGGTGAAATTGTTTACTATGGTCGCGGCGAGTGAGTGGAAACGTCACCATGACGACGTGCTGTGGGATGCCGCCGAGGCGAAGCGGCTCGCGAAAGAGGAGGACGAGCGCCGCAACAAGGAGGCGCTCGCCGCCAAGTTCGCGCACGTGGGCGACGACCCGTCCAAGCCACCCGTGGAGCTGTGACGGCTGCCGCCTGACGTCTGATGGGACGGGGCGGAGACCTGAAATATATGCGATTCACCGCTGACTGCTCGGAATCGTGCCGACCTGCTTGCGGCGCGGCCGCTGAATGTGGCGTACCTCTTCCAGAACCTGAGGAACGCCTTGCCGAACGAGCACCCGTAGTAGGGTTTGTCCAGCGGTGGCTCGCCTGTGCCGAACTGAGAGGGGCCGGCGTAAGGACTGTTGCCGCCGTACTCCGGCGCGGCCGTATATGGCTGCTGTGGTGCGGCGCCGGCTCTATTCGCCGTCGTCGTTGAACGCGATGGTGTCGTCCGGGCCGAGGAGCAGGCGTTCCGCGAGACTGATGATGGTCAGCAGCAGTGCGGTCAGTGCGACCACCATGATCGTTGCGGAGAAGATCAGCGGGGTGCGGAACGAGTTGAAAGCGGCCTGCAGCCAGATGCCCAGGCCGTTCATCGCGCCCAGATATTCCGCCGTCACCGCGGTGCCGAACACATAGGCGGCGCTGATACGCAGGCCGCCGAACACCTGGCGGGCGGCGACGCGCAGCTTCACATGCCACAGCGCCCATGCGCGGGTGGCGCCGCAGGTGAGCGCCACGTCCTCGTAGAACTGCGGTACGGCGAGCATGCCGCGGCACGTCTGCACGGCGACGGGGAACACGCCGAATACGGCGACGATCACGATTTTGCCGAGCGGCTCGAACCCGAACCAGATCATGAACAGCGGGGCGATGGTGATGAGCGGGATGGTCTGCGCGGCGGCGAGCAGCGGATAGATACCGCGATACAGGGTTTTGGACACGTACAGGCCGATGCCGATGAGCACCCCGGCCACCGCTGCGATGAGAAAGCCGGTGATTGCCTCGTATGTGGTGATGGCGGTCGCCTCCCACAGGTCGGGCCAAGTCTTGACGATCGATGCGGCGATCTGGCTGGGGGAGGCGAGCACGCGTTGGGAGATGTGGCCCGCATCCACGGCGATCTCCCATACGATGAGCAGCCCGCCGACCGTGACCGCCGGCGGCGCGACGCGTGCGAACAGGGATTTCAGTGTGCGCATGGCGTGATCTTCGGACAATGTGAAACCTTAGGGATGGGATTGATGGGGACTGGCGGGTTGACGGGCTGACGGAGGGAGATGGGCCGGGTAGGAGGGAGAAGGGCCCCGGAATCGTTACGAGAGTCGGAAAACTCCCCTCCGTCCCGTCTCGTGACGGACCGAAGGGGAGCGGAGGTTGGCCCGGCCGGCTGTGACGAACCTGTGCTCGCGGATTCGCTGAACTGTAGATAGATTGGCTGTGGCCGGACTGGCTGCAGCCGGATCAGCCCACGTACTCGTTGGTCGCGAGGTCCTTGGCCTGCGGCGCGGACGCGGGATCGTTGCCGTCCTGGTCCTTGTAGGTGCCGGCCTTGTACTGGAACTCCAGGTACGGCTGCGCGTCATCGAAGTTCGTGGTGCCGGGCAGCGACTTCGGATCGTCGGTCGTCCAGTAGTTGTTCTTGGCGATCTCCTCCATCGAGGTGCGGGTCAGCTTGGAGTCGAGCTGCGCCTCCTTGGCCTGTTCGACCAGGATGTCGGCGGCCTTGTCCGGGTTGGCGAGCGCGTAGTCGTAGCCCTTCTTGGTGGCGGCGATGAACTTCTTCAGCGCATCCGCGTTGGCGGAGTCCTTGAGCCAGGAGCCCTTGACGGCGAATCCCAGCTGGTCGGGGTTGCCGGGCACGCCCCAGTCGGAGGCGACGAAGCAGTTGAGCTTCGGGCCGTTCAGCTCGCTTTCCACGCCTTCCCAGGTCACGTAGAAGCCGCCGAAATCACCCTTGCCGCTGGTCAGCGTCTCGAAGGTGTTGGTGCCGGCCGTCGCGGTCTTGATGTCGCCGGTGCCGCCAGCGTACTTGATCATCTGGCGGACGACCGCGGTCTGCTCGGCGGAGCCGAAGCTGACGAAGGTCTTGCCGGAAAGGTCCTTGGGCGTCTTGATGTCGGTGCGGGACGCCAGCGCGCACCAACGGGCGACCGGCTTCTGCGTCAGGTCGAACACGAACTTCAGGTCAGCGCCCTGCGAGTTGAACGCGGCGACGTTGCTCAGCGTGGTGAAGCCCACGTTGGCCACGCCGTTCTCGACGCTGGTTTCAGCTCCGGCCTGGGCGGTCGGCAGGATCTTCACGTTGACGTCGGCATCCTTGTAATAGCCGAGCTTCTGAGCCACGTACAGACCGATGTGGTTCGTGTTCGGCGTCCAGTCGAGCATGAACGACACGGTCGGCGTGGAGCCGGAGTTCTTGGAATCGGTGTTGCTCGCGGAATTGGTGTTTCCGCAGGCGCTGAGCGTCAGGCCGAGCGCGACGGCCCCAACCATCGCCACGATCTTGCTGAAGCCCTTGACTGTCTTCATCTTCTGTCTCCTTGCCTTCTGCGCACATCGTGCGCCTGCCGGCTGACACACGCCGGGCGGGAAGGTGAGGAGCCCGCGCGACATGAATCAGACCCGTCGCATCGCAGCGCGACACATATCGCCTTGCAATGCGTTTACTTCTCTGATGTCTGGCACGGCTGCTGCCACCAACCGCGCGAACGTTCTCCAGTATAGCGGTATGCGGGGGATCGTGGTATGTCTCGACGGGCGGCTTCGCGCAGGAGTCGGTGTGACGGCGCGGCATCGGGCCGCCATGGCATGTCTCCCGCCGGTGGACATGTGTTTGCCGGATTGCCGGGGCATTGCTGTTTTCTGCTGTTCTCGGGGCGGACCGTTTCCCCGCTGGGTTCATGGGCTACGATGCTAGTGGCTCGTGAAATGGCTTGTGAAATCAAGGAGGATGCCGATGATGAAGGCCGTGTTCTTCGACTTGGACGGGACGCTGATCGATTCCGATCCGTATTGGGTGCGCTCTCAGGAGACCTTGGTGCGCTCCTGTGGCGGGGAATGGAGCGACACGCTCGCCGATGCGCTGCAGGGGGCGGCCTTCCCCGAGACCGTGCGTCTGCTGCGCGGTGCGGGGGTCGATTGGGATGGCGATGCAATCGTGCGGCACCTGTCCGATGAGGTGCTGCGCATGGAAAAGGAGCGTCTGCCGTGGATTGAGGGCGTTCGCGATGTGCTGTCCGGTCTGGCGGCGGCGCACGTTCCGGCCGTGCTGGTGACCGGCTCCCCGCGCGAGATCGTCGAGAATGTGATGGCGCAGGCGCCTAAGGGCGCGTTCGTCGGCTATGTGTGCGGCAACGACGATGTGACGCCGAAGCCCGATCCGGCGCCGTATTGGCGTGCGGCGTCGATGGTCGGGCTGCCGGCCGATGCGTCGGGTGCTGGTCAGTGTCTGGTTTTCGAGGATTCCAAGCCCGGGTTGACGGCGGCTCGGGCGTCGGGCGCGACGGTGGTCGCGGTCACCGGTCATGCTCGTGTGGATATGAGCGACAGTGGGCTGTGCGATGAGGCAATCGTTGACTATCGCGGGCTGACCATCGCCGATTTGGCCGGCTGGATGTGATGTGCCAGCCAGATTGTCGTGGCGTTGCAACGGTTTCATGGGTTGTTCCCTCATATTCGCACGTGTTTGAGCTTCGCGTGACTCGGTCGGATAACAGGAACTTCATCCTTCGGCGCGAAAGCGGCATCTGCGTTTCGAGGGGGTGATTTCGTCTCGCCCAAACATCTATCTACGTTTCGAGGGGTTGCTGTCTGCCAGTATACGAAGTATGAGGGGCGGAATATCGCCATCAATATAGGGAGGATTGACGAAAAGCAACCCCTTGAAATGCAGATAGATGTCTGCGAGGGCTGCGATCAACCCCTTGAAACCGAGAAAGTGGTGTTGCGGACTCTTTTCGTGTGGTGGCGCTTGATTATGTTGTGGCTTGGCTGCGACATATTGCGAGTGCACTGTCGATGATGAGTGAATGGCGGTGGGGATGCCATTCGATGATATGAAGCTCGTCAAGCGTGGAATCTCCAGTGTACGAGCACGAATCCGCTCGTTTGCGTCCCTAAGTGCGCGCCGAAACGACGACCGTGCGCACATAGGGACGCAAACAGGGGCATTTGCGTCCTTATGTTCGCGCGCTTGTCGTTTCGGCGCGCACTTAAGGACGCAACTCGGGGAGTGACGGGAGTGTAGGCACGTATGTGGGCCTTGCGGCGCAGCAAAGATATGGGGCAGTCCCAAAGAAACCGGGTGAAGGTAGCGGTGTGAATGAGCGCGGCATGTACGAACACGGGGTAGGTGGGCAATGCGCAATCAGCAGGAACGGTGGTGCGTCTCGGGCGGGAATGGTCGGAAGGATCCAGCGCGCTGACAAGTAGGAGGGGCGGGCTTGCGAGGCGAACCAGCATGGAAGGAGTTGGCGCACCGCATTGACTGGCGGGAGCGAGCGGCGGAACGAAAGGGGTGTAAACAAGGCAACGGGGAGTGCCGCGTGTGACCGTTTACATACATGAGTGTAGGGATTGTGTGACGACTCGCTGTGCGCGCTAACACGATTTGCGTTTTGCCAGTGGTTGCGATATATGAGTATCAACGATAATTTCGGTTGCGGTGATGGAATCGAAACAAGCAATTGGAGCTGTATAAGTAGTAATACAAGGGGACAATCATGAATAACGATCAGAACAAGGTCATGGACCAGCGCGAGATCCGCGAGGACGAGTCGCAGGATTGGGCGACGCTGTTCGCCGGTCTCGCCGCCTGAGCGCGCCGAAATATCCTGACCGAGGCGCACTTGCCGGATTGACGATACATCGCCGTACATGGAATCCGACAGTCACCCATCGGCAGGACGACGCAGCAACCTTCATGCGCAACGCCGTCGAAGCCGCCATCAAAGCCGGCGCTTCGACCGCCATACCAGCAGCCGTTCCTTCTGCCATCGACGGCGCGACCGTGAGACCGATTGACCAAAAGTGAGTGAACCGGCTCACGTCCCGTTGACGCGGCACAATGGAACGTATGACTGAAGCTGAACATTCAAAAGACACCAAACCAGAACTTCCGGCTCATGTTCGCGTGCGCTTCTGCCCATCGCCGACCGGCACGCCGCATGTCGGCATGATCCGTACGGCGTTGTTCAACTGGGCCGAAGCCCGCGCCACCGGCGGCAAGCTGATCTTCCGAATCGAAGACACCGACGCCGTGCGCGACTCCGAGGAAAGCTACAACCAGATTCTCGAATCCCTGCGCTGGCTGGGCATCGACTGGGACGAGGGCATCGACGTGGGCGGCCCCCACGGCCCGTACCGCCAGTCCGAGCGCGGCGACATCTACAAGGATGTGGCCGCAAAGCTGCTCGAAGCCGGCTACGCCTATGAGTCCTTCTCCACTCCGGACGAGATCAAGGAGCGCAACCTCGCCGCCGGCCGCCCGGCCGAATTCGGCTACGACGGTTACGACCGCGACCTCACCGAGGAGCAGAAGGCCGCCTTCCGCGCCGAGGGCCGCAAGCCCGCGCTGCGCATCCGCATGCCCGACGAGGACATCGCCTTCGACGACCTCATCCGCGGCACCATCGAATTCAAGGCCGGTTCCGTGCCGGACTATGTCATCGTGCGCCCGAACGGCGATCCGCTGTACACGCTCACCAACCCGGTTGACGACGCGATGATGGACGTCAACGTCGTGCTGCGCGGCGAGGACCTGCTCAGCTCCACCCCGCGTCAGATCGTGCTGTACCGCTACCTGATGGAGCTCGGCATCGCCAAGCAGATGCCTCTGTTCGGTCACATGCCGTACGTGATGGGCCAGGGCAACAAGAAGCTCTCCAAGCGCGACCCGGAGTCCAACCTGTTCAACCACCGCGACAACGGTTTCATCCGCGAGGGTCTGCTCAACTACTTGGCTCTGCTCGGCTGGTCCATCGCCCCCGACCGTGACGTGTTCTCCATGGACGAGATGATCGCCAAGTTCGACGTGCGCGACGTGAAGGCCAACCCGGCCCGCTTCGACATCGACAAGGCCATCTCCATCAACGCCGAGCACATCCGCATGCTTGAGCCGCAGGACTTCCTCAACCGTTCCGTGCCGTACCTGCACCGCGACGGTGTGGTCTCGGCCGACAATTGGGATGCGCTGACCGACCGCGAGAAGGTCGTCCTGACCGCCTCCGCTCCGCTGATCCAGCCGCGCGTGCGCCTGCTGGGCGAGGTCGCCGGCATGGTCGGCTCCCTGCTGTCCACCGAGGAGTACCTGGAGCCTGCGGACGATGCCAGGAAGCAGCTCAAGGACTCCGCCGCCGACGTGCTCGATGCCGCCGTCGCCGCGCTTGAGGGCGTGGACGAGGCCGATTGGAAGACCGACAACCTGCACGAGACCCTGAACAAGGCACTCGTGGAGGATGGCGGGTACAAGCCGCGTCTCGCCTTCGGCCCGGTTCGCGTGGCCATATCCGGCCGTCGCGTCTCCCCGCCGCTGTTCGAGTCGATGGAGATCGTCGGCAAGCCGCTCACCATCGCTCGACTGAAGGGCCTGCGCGAGCACCTGTGATGTAACGCAGCGCTTGTGCGCATGCGGAATCCGGCGGGCGGCTGTCGCAAGACGCCGCCCGCCGTCTGCTATCTGCGGAGTTTGCGCCTCCGCTGGCGGGCTGAGCCGTGAAGCGAACGGAGGTGTCGTTCGTAATCGAAGGCGAGCCGACATACGAGTAGACAATACTGCCCCCGCAGGGGTGTCACGAAGCGACTGGGGGAGTCTCCGCCGATCAGGCGGGCAGAACTCCTCCGCTGATTTACCGCCCCAAATAACGCTCCGCCGTAACATACCTCCCGTTCTTACCCGTGAAGTTTTCTGTTCCTCGATACACGACGATTCTGCGATCGACCGGCACGCCCAGTTCTTCCCCGACGGTGGCGAGATGCCTGAAGAAATCTGGTCGCGGAGTCATTCTCGATTTGATTTCTATGAGGGTGGGGCTACGGCGCTGCGTAGCGTCTACGAGGTCGATTTCGCTCTGGTTGGTATCGCGGTAGAAGTACAGCTCGCCGTCTTTGTTCTTGTTGAGGTATCGCTTCACGGTTTGCGAAATGATGAGATTCTCGAACACATCACCGCGCTTGGGGTCGTTCAGCAGCTCTTCCGCAGAATGAATCCCGAGAAGATAGTTGAGCAGGCCATTGTCGTGGAAATAGATGTCGTTCGGCGTTGACGCGTCATAGAGGTGAGGATAGCCGCCGCGGAACATGAATTCGTCCGCGGTGAGGTCGGGTTCCGGCTGAATCGCCTCCTCATGCGAGAGGGGCGGCAGTTGAAGCATGCCCATGCGCCCCGCCAGAGATTGGCCCAATGCGCTTCTCCAGGAGGAAGTTTTGCGAGCCGGACAGCACGTATTGCCCCATGCCGCCTCGTTCGTCGGCCGCGACCTGGATCTGCGAGAACAGTCCCGGAGCATGTTGCGCCTCGTCGATGATGAGTTTCGCGCCATGTGATCGAATGAACCCGACCGGGTCATCGATGGCGCTGATGCGGGTGGTTTCGTCTTCAAGATTGACGTATTCGTAATCGAGCAGCATGTTTTTGATGAGCGTGGATTTGCCGCTTTGACGTGGTCCTGTCACTGAGACGACCGGGAACCATGACAGCATCGGGGTGAGCTCTTGCGCGACGGTCCGTGGTATCATCATTGTCTCATTTGCAATTTCATCAATACAGTGTCTGATAATTCATCAATAGGATTCATGCAAATTCATCAGTAGGATTCGTGATAATCTGTCAGTGCATGTCTTATATCGTTGCAATATAAGGTTTTTTGACAGTCTTTGTGGCTCAGTTGACGATGGTAGTGCGGTAATGGCGCATTCGTGAGAATCTCGACCATGTCATGCGACCCGCGGCTCAATTGACGTGAGCCGTTTCGCCATCCTCGATGATGGTCGGTGGAGATGCAGCCTAACGTATCTGCATCGTGCCGTCTCGTTCGATGTTACCGCATAACGCTTTTGTTGACTGGATTGGTTGGGATATTTTTGGAGTCTATCGGATTTCGTCGGTGGTCAAGAGCCCGTCCCAAAACCGTTGGAAATCCTCGCGACACGCCGTGAGTTGCAGTGGGCTGGATATTGCCGTATAGTTTTCATCTGTTGCGCGGCACGCCGCACAGCGGATAACTCAAGCCCCCATCGTCTAGCGGTCTAGGACTACGCCCTCTCACGGCGCCAACACCGGTTCAAATCCGGTTGGGGGTACGAAGGTGCTATAATCCCAATCGGTTACAGCATCTAGCCAAATTGGGATGTGGTGTAATTGGCAACACAGCTGATTCTGGTTCAGCCATTCTTGGTTCGAGTCCAGGCATCCCAGCGAATGAAGCTCTCGCGGAAGCGAGGGCTTTTTTGTTTCCCGGCGCATTCAGCCGGCGGATTCGTGGCCTATAGGCCGGATCCGTCCAAAATACGGGTTGAAATCGCCGAAATCTACTATTCCCCGTGTGAAATCGCCGTTTTTGAACCTTAAAACGGCGATTTCACACGGGGAATTGCCAAGAACGGCGATTTCAACCCGTAATTCAGTGTCCCGGCCCGCTCAAGACACGCCATGGTGCTGTCAGGCACGGTCAAGGTGGTATGTACTACGCTGTGAGTTATGACGGATTTCAACCAGATTGCAGCGCCGGCATCCGCTAGCGGCCCCGATGACGAGCGCCCGGTGTCCATCTCGGCGCGTCTGGGACGTCTCCAGTTCCACCGTTCCGGCAAGTTCCGCGTGTTGCAGCTGGCGGACATACAGGATGGTCCGAAGGTCTCCAAAGACACCATCCGGCTGATCGAGGCGTCGCTGGACGCCGCGCGCCCCGACGTCGTCATATTCACCGGCAACCAGATCGCCGGATACGACGACGCGTACTGCGACACGTTCCGCAAGCGGCAGTGGGAGCCGGCGCGGCGCGGCAAGATCGAGCGCACGCGGGCCAAGGTGCGTGCCGGCATCAGTGCGTTCCTGCAGCCGCTGATCGACCGCGGCATACCATTCGCCGTCACCTACGGCAACCATGATGCGCAGTGCGGGCTGAGCCCGGCCGAGCTGGACGCGCTGTACCGTGAGTTCCCGGGGTGCATCAACCCGCCGTGCAATATGGACGATTCCGCCGCGAATCCCGGCTTCCTGGTGCGTTCGGTGCCGTCATCCGGTTTGCCGGATCAGCCAGTGGCCGCATGCGAGCCCGGCACGTTCGCAATGCCTGTCCTGGATCAGGATCGCCAACGTGCCGTGCTGGGTCTGGTGGTGCTCAATTCCGGCGATTACGCACGGGAGGGCGGCTATGGCCGGCCGAGCGACGCCGCGCTGCGTTTCGTGCACGACGTGCCGCGGTGGCTCGGCGTCCGCTCCCTGGTGTTCCAGCATATGCCGTTGCCGCAGTTTTATGACGTGCTGAAGGCCATGCCGGCGAACGCCGATAACGCCATACAGGGGTATCGCAAGTACGATGCGCAGTATTACGTGCTCGATGATGACCGGACGCTCCCGGGCGGCTATCTGGGCGAAGGCGTGAGCTGTCCTGACGAGGATTGCGGCGAGTTCGCCGCACTGCGCGACACGGACGGATATATAGGAGTGGTTGTGGGCCATGACCATCGCAACGGTTTCGTCGGCTCGCTCAACGGGATGATGCTGGTGGCGACGCCGACCTGCGGATTCGGCTCGTACGGACCGGCCGCGGCGAATCGTGCGGCAAGACTGTTCGAGTTCGACATCCGCCACCCGTACAGCCCGCGGACGCAGCTGCTGACATTCGGCGAGCTGGTCGGAAAACCGAGCTCCAACAAGGCGTACACCTATGCGGTCGAAGGGCAGTCGAACGCCGCCGATGGCGTCAATCTGCTGAGGAAACCCGGCCTGCTCGCCGGGGTCGCCGCCGCATTGAAGAAGATCTGAGCAAAAAGGGACGCCCCCGCTGACGGGCTGAGTCGTCAGGCATTGTCTGATGCCAAGGAGCGCTCGACAGCGGGGGCGCTCCTTGGCGGGGGCGCTCGACAGCCTGCTGGGCTCTGCGCCCGTCCGTCGCCGGCGCCGTCAGCGAACGGAGCTGGCCTTGAGCAGGGCGTCGGTCAGGTATTTGCCGGCGGCCATGACCAGCGGGGCGTAACGGCGCCCGGGCGAGTTGCCCATACGGCCTGACGGGCCGGAAATGGAAATCGCGGCGATGACCTGACCGGAGGCGTTGCGGATCGGCGCGGAGATGGAGCAGACGCCCTCTTCGCGCTCGTTCACCGATTCGGACCAACCGCGCTTGCGCACGGCGGCGAGCTTCGCGGCGGTGAACTTGGCGTGCCTCAGCCCCTGATGCAGCCGTTCGGAATCTTCCCAGGCGAGCAGAATCTGCGCGGCCGACCCGGCCTCCATCGACAGCATCGCGCCCACGGGAATCGAATCGCGCAGGCCGCTGGCGCGTTCCACCGCGGCGATGCACACGCGCTGATCGCCCTGACGGCGGTAGATTTGCGCGGATTCGCCGGTCCGGTCAAGCAGTGTCTGCAGAATCGGCCCCGCCGCGGTCAGCAGACGATCCTCGCCCGCTGCGGCGGCAAGCTCGGCGAAACGCGAGCCAAGCACGAATCGTCCGTGCTGATCGCGCAGCACGAAGCGGTGGCGCTCCAACGCGATAGCCAGACGGTGGGCGGTCGGTCGCGCCAGGCCGGTGGCCGACACCAGCTGTCCGAGAGTCGCGGGACCGGATTCCAGCGCGTCCAAAATCTTCACGGTTTTGTCGAGTACACCGACGCCGGAATGGATCTCTCCGCTGATGGTGTACTCGATGGCGTCCGCTGCCATGGTGCTGGTCACGGTGCCGTCGTCATGCATCTCGTCGCCGGCACGCTGTCGTTCATCGGCCATGCTTGTGGCCAGTGGTTGCGTCAGAGAAGTCATAATGAAGCATTATGCCATCTCACATAATGAAATGCAAAAGTAACGTGGGCGCTTTTCTGTTAATGGCAGGCCGGTAATGTCGCGATATTTGCGACAAGAACCGCAAAAAACAAAAATAATTCAAGCATTGCCGTGTTTTCGCCGTTTTATGGCCATGTATTTATCTCATATATCGGCCTAGGGAAGTTCTCGACGTGCCCTTGCCCATACGCTTATTACCACATAAAAAGCGTGAGGGCAATACCTTGCGCGAGGAAATTTGAGGAGGTCCCGAATGGGAACCACATTGGCCGAGAAAGTCTGGGCCGACCATCTGGTGCGGCAGGGGAGCGACGGCGCACCCGATTTGCTGTACATCGACCTGATGCTCATGCATGAAGTAACGAGCCCGCAGGCGTTTGAGGGTCTACGCCTAGCCGGGCGCAAGCCGCGTCACGTCGATCAGCTGATCGCCACAGAGGATCACAACACGCCGACGGTCGACATCGACCGCCCGAACCCGGACAAGACATCCGCCCTGCAGCTGAGCACGCTGGAAAAGAACTGCAAGGAGTTCGGCGTGCGGCTGCACCCGCTGGGCGACGCCGATCAGGGCATCGTCCACGCGTTCGCCCCGATTCTGGGCCTGACCCAGCCGGGCATGACCATCGTGTGCGGCGACTCCCACACGTCCACGCACGGCGCGTTCGGCGCGCTCGCGTTCGGCATCGGCACCTCCGAGGTCGAGCACGTGATGGCGACGCAGACGCTGAGCCTCAAGCCGTTCAAGACGATGGCGATCAACGTGAACGGCAAGCTGCCGGCGGACGCCACCGCCAAGGACATTATTCTGGCGATCATCGCGAAGATCGGCACCGGCGGCGGTCAGGGCTACGTCATCGAATACCGCGGCGAGGCGATCCGCAACCTCACGATGGACGAACGCATGACCGTGTGCAACATGTCCATCGAGGCGGGCGCCCGCGCCGGCATGATCGCGCCGGACGAGACCACGTTCGAATACCTCAAGGGCCGTCCGCACGCGCCCGAAGGCGAGCTGTGGGATCAGGCCGTCGCCTACTGGAAGACGCTCAAGACCGATGACGACGCCGTGTTCGACAAGGTCGTGGACATCGACGCGACCAAGCTCGGCCCCTTCGTGACGTGGGGAACCAACCCCGGCCAGGGCCTGCCAATCACCGCGAACGTGCCGGAGCCCGACAAGATCGCCGACGCCACCAAGCGCGCCGCCGCCGAGCGGGCGCTGACCTACATGGGACTCAAGCCCGGCATGCCGATCAAGGACATCGCCGTGGACACCGTGTTCATCGGCTCGTGCACCAACGGCCGCATCGACGACCTGCGCCAGGCCGCCTCGATCATGAAGGGACACCACAAGGCCGAGAACATCCACCGCGTGCTCGTCGTGCCCGCGTCCTCGCGCGTGCGCCTGCAAGCGGAGAAGGAAGGACTCGACAAGGTGTTCGAGGACTTCGGCGCCGAATGGCGCAACGCCGGCTGCTCGATGTGCCTGGGCATGAACCCGGACAAGCTGGTGCCGGGTGAGCGCTCCATCTCCACATCGAACCGCAACTTCGAAGGACGCCAGGGCAAGGGCTCGCGCACGCATCTCGCGTCGCCCGCCGTTGCCGCCGCGACCGCCATTCGCGGCACGATCTCGTCGCCCGCCGACCTGTAAATACTGCACACTGGCTCCCGCTGGCAGCAGCTGTCAGTCGAAGACTGACTGAGGGTGGGTCGGAGTGCCGCGCACTGGCGCCACCCCCCCCAGTCAGCAAAGCCGACAGCCCCCGCCAGCGGGGGCAAGAATTGAAAGCCTGATATCCATGGAAAAACTCACCACATTGACCGGCGTGGGCGTGCCGCTGCGCCGCTCCAACGTCGACACCGACCAGATCATCCCCGCGGTGTTCCTGAAGCGCGTGACCAAGTCCGGTTTCGATGACGCGCTGTTCTACGCCTGGCGCCGCGACCCGAATTTCGTGCTGAACCAGCCGGAATATGCCGGCAAGGGGCAGATTCTCGTGGCCGGCCCCGAATTCGGCATCGGCTCATCGCGCGAGCACGCGGTGTGGGCGCTGCACGATTACGGTTTCCGCGTGGTGATCGCGCCGAGCTTCGCCGACATTTTCTACGGCAACACCGCCAAGAACGGCGTGCTGGCGGCCATCATGCCGCAGGAGTCCGTCGAACTCCTGTGGAAGCTGCTGGACGAGGAGCCCGGTCGTCAGATGACCGTAGACCTTGAGCAGCGCACCGTCACCTGCGGCGACGTGACGTTGCCGTTCGAGGTCGGCGATTACGTGCGCTGGCGCCTGATGAACGGCTACGACGACATCGACCTGACGTTGCAGCATGAGGACGACATCGCCGCCTACGAGAAGATGCGCGCCGAGAAGTTCCCGTTCAAGCCCAAGACCATCCCCGCCAAGCATTGGGCCGAGGAACCCATCCAGTCCGCCCGCGAGCCCGAAGAGAGCGACTGGGCGGGCCCGCTGAGCGACCGCGGCATCATCTGACCGATCGGGCCAGCCTCAGCCAGCGATGCCTTTGCGCCGGTGTTGGTTGAGCGGAGTGAAACCTGTTAATGTCGTATCCGTATATCGACCGGGATGTTGGCCGGTCATGATGGCATGCACGGGCGTGATTGTCGCCCGCTGCAACGGAAGGGGCATTGATGGATTGGCATGCGTCCGTGTATGGTTCCCGCTCCGGCGGTGGCCAGTACCGCGACTTCTCCGACGGTGATGCCGACGATGACGGCATCACGTACGGCGCTCGCGGCTCGTACGCCGACATGGCAGACGACACTGCCGGTGCCGCGCCGCTGACGCCCTTCGTCGACGACGCCGAACTGCGCCGGCTCGGCGGCAACGCCGTGTATTTTCGTGCGAAGGACGTGCTGAAATCCGGGCGTATGCACGACATGGCCGTATCGTTCAACGTGCCGGATTCGCCACGTACCTCGGGCACCATGCTGACGGGCGCGCGGGCCAACGTACGCCTGACAGCGCTGGTCAAAGGCGCCGACCGGTACGCGGACGATTACCGCGTCTCCGCCGCGATCGACACCGACGCGGGCAAGGTCGGCCAGTCATCGTGCACATGCCCCGCATACGGCCGGTTCCGGGGCGTGTGCAAGCATGTCATCGCGCTGGTCATGGCGTACAACGAACATCCGGATGACTTCGCCGCGGCCGACGACGGTAACGGCTCCACGAACGGTATCGGTCGCGGAGCCGCAGGCTTGGTTCCCCGGCAACCTGCCGTGCGCACGACCCGCGCGCTTGACCTGTTCATGCGGCAGCAGGACGACGAGCGCACCCGCAGATCGCAGAGCCGGCAGCTCGACCTGTTGAAGGAAATCGGCGGACTGGCTGATTCCGGAGGTGTCGCCGGCGCAGCCCAGACGGCGCGGTTCATGCCCATCGCCAGCGTGTCGCTGCGGCTCTCCTTGAGTTTCTCGCTGAACAGCTGCGTGGCGAAATTCCGCATCGAAGTGCCGTCGCGCGGCATCTCCTATGTGGTCAAGGACATCGCCTCGCTGCTGCAATCCGTGAAAAACCGCGAGTTCGTCGCATACGGCAAGAAGCTCGCGTTCGTGCACTCGCGCGACGCCTTTGACGAGCGCTCGCGGAACCTGCTCGACGTGCTCTCCCGCGCGCAGGACATCCGCGCCGTCATCAACAACGACAACAGCGCATACTCCTACTATTACCGGCGTCAGTCGGATGACGCGACGCTGACGTTGTCGGACGGTGAGGTCGCCGAACTGCTCGATACGTACGTCGGCACCGAAGACACGGTGGAATACACGGCTCCGGCACGGTTCTACGCGCCGACGATGCGCGTATCAGTCGTGGACGGCAATCCCGATCTCGGCCTTGCGGTGGAACGCGGCGACGATCCCGAGGCCTCGAACGGCAGTACGGCGGCGGCCGGTTACGTGATACGGCATGCGCAGCGCGTGGAACGATTCATTGAAGGACAGCGCTCGCATTACGTGATCGTGCGGCCGTTTTCCCAAGCCGAATCGGGCGCGGGCGTGGGGTCGGGCGGTCGAGCGCTGCTGAGCGTCGATCGTGCGACGATATACCGGTGCGATGCCGATTTTGCGCAGAAACGGGCACTGCTGAGCCTGCTGTGCGGTGAAAACGATCGCGAGGCGATGTATCTGAGCGAAAGTGATGTGGATCGTTTCGTGCGCACGGTACTGCCGCAACTGGTCTCCCGCCAGGAGAACGAGGCCGGGCGGTCGGTCAACGCCATTGGCGCATCCGCCGGTCCGAACGCGGAGGACGGTTCCGCCGCGTCATCGGTCTTTGACCGGCTCGTGCCGCCAGCTGGACGTGAAACCGGAGTTCCGGCGCACGGTGGCTTGATCATCGACGTGCCGCCCGAGCTGCTGGCGAAAATGCGCGTGCCCTGCAGGCTCGCGTTTTACCTCGACCGCGACCGCGCCGGGGTGACGTGCGACGCGCAGGCTCATTATGGTGACAAGCATTACCACGTGTTCGACGGCGTCGGCGTCGACGCGTCCATGCGCGACAAGGAGATGGAGCGACTCGCAGTCGAGGCGATGCTCCACTATTTCCCGCGCCCGTCCGGTGCCGTGGCCGCCATCCCCGAGTCCGATGACGAGGCGATATACCGTCTGCTGACCGAAGGATTGGCGGTGTTGCGCGGTTTGGGCGACGTGATGGCGACGCCCGCGTTCGACGGCCTGACCGCCATGCCGCGCCCGACGATCTCCATAGGCCTTTCGGTGAAATCCGGGCTCGTGGAGATATCGCCGATCGCCGACGAAATCGACCCGGACGACGTGCCGGGCCTGCTGGCGAGCTACCGTCGGCGCCGCAGATTCCACCGGCTGCGCAACGGCTCCTTCGTCGACATGCGCAACGTGGATATGTCCGACGTCGACGAGATCGCGGATGACCTGGGACTGCGGGCCGCCGATCTGGAATCCGGCTCGATCACGGTGCCCGCCTATGAGGCGTACTATCTGGACCATCAGGTCGACGACGACGCGAAGGACGCAAGCTTCACCGCATACCTGGACGGCCTGCGCGTGATCGATCCGTCCACGTACCGCGTTCCCGCTGCGCTGGCCTCCGTGCTGAGGCCGTATCAGGTCGAGGGGTTCCGCTGGCTCAATGCCGTGTGCGACAAGGGATTCGGGGGTATCCTCGCCGACGAGATGGGTTTGGGCAAGAGCGTGCAGCTGCTGTCGCTGCTGCTTGCGCGGCATAAGGAGTCCCGGGCCGAGCACCGTCCGAATCTGATCGTCTGCCCGGCCTCGCTGGTGTACAACTGGGTAGCCGAGGTGGCGAAGCACACTCCCGAGCTGCGCGTGGAGGCCATCGCCGGCACCAAACCGGAACGTCGCGCGATGCTTGACGGCGTGCGCGCCGCACAGCAGGACACCGGTGTGTCTCCGACGCGGGAATCCGCAAGGCCGGCATCGGCCGCGGCCGCGTCCGACGACGTTCCCGACGTGCTCGTCACCTCGTATGACCTGCTGCGGCGCGACATCGACGACTATGCGGGACTTGAGTTCTACTGCATGACGCTCGACGAGGCACAGTACATCAAGAACGCCGCTACCAAGGTGTCGAAAGCCGTGCGCTCCGTCACCGCAGTGCATCGTTTCGCCCTGACCGGCACTCCGATCGAGAATCGGCTGAGCGAGCTGTGGAGCATCTTCGATTTCCTGATGCCCGGCATGCTCGGCTCGTACGCGCATTTCCGCGAACGGTTCGAGATGCCGGTGCTGAGCGGCGACGAGACCGCACAGAAGAAACTGCAATCGTTCGTGGGGCCGTTCATTCTGCGCCGTCTTAAGTCGCAGGTGCTCAAGGATCTGCCCGACAAGATCGAGAACGTCATCACAGTGCAGCTGCAGGGGGAGCAGCGCAAGCTGTATGCGGCACTGGAGCAGCAGCTGCGCTCGGTCATCCTGAGCCAGCGTCCGGCCGATTTCAACACCGGCAAAATCCAGATTCTGGCGCAGCTGACCCGACTGCGGCAAGTATGCTGCGACCCGCGGCTGATATACGAGAACGCCGACGGGCATGCCAGTGCCTTGAGCGCAGGGGTGCAATCCGCCGCGAAAGACCCACAGCAGTCCGTGAAACAGCCTGTGAAACAGTCGAAGGCGCGCAAGACCGTAAGCTCCGCGAAACTGGACGCCATCATCGAACTGGTGGACTCCTGCCGTGATGCCGGCCGCAAGATGCTGATCTTCTCGCAGTTCACCAGCTACCTCGACCTGATCGCGCAACGGTTGCGGGCCGACGGCGTGGAATACGACATGATCACCGGAGCGACGCCGAAGAAACGCCGTCTGGAGCTGGTGGACCGGTTCAACGCCGACGCGACGCCGGTGTTCCTGATCTCGCTCAAGGCGGGAAACACGGGCCTGAACCTGACCGGCGCATGCGTGGTCGTGCACGCCGATCCGTGGTGGAACGCGGCCGCGCAGGATCAGGCCACCGATCGCGCCCACCGCATAGGCCAGACACAGGACGTCAACGTGTATCAGATCGTGGCGAAGGACACGATCGAGGAGCGCATCCTCAACCTCCAGCGCAGCAAGACAGACCTCGCGCAACGGTTCGTGGATTCCGCGTCCTCCGCCACCGGACGGTCGATGGCCGCGCTCACCAAGGACGACCTGCTCGCCCTGCTGGGCTGAAGGTTTTTCCCCACGCAACAGTCAATTCGTCGCGATACCATCGGTGCTTGGATGTTCGTAAAGGAAAGGACGTGATGAGCGTGCGTAAGAAGCTGATGAGCGTGGTCGCCGCGGTGGCGACGGCCGCTGCCATGGGCGCGACCGGTGTCGCTGCCAATGCCGCTGATGTTGTTGCCGTGCCGCAGGAGGGGCTGTCCGACACGGGTGCGTCGATCGCCATCGTCGTGGTGCTTGTCGTGGTGCTGGCCGCGATTGGCGTGGGCGTCACCGTGGCCCGGAAGCGTCAGAGCGCTACGGGCGCACACGTGCAGGGCGAGGGCGAGGGCGCCGACGAGAGCGGACTGGTGGCCGATGGTGCTGATACGGCTGATACGCAGACCGTGCAGTTCGATGATGCCGCTCCGGCCGCGGATGACTCTGACGCCGGTTCGGGGGAATCCCGCGACTCCGAGTGATTCCGGAATAACCGCAATGTGCAAAAGGCCCTCTTCGGAGGGCCTTTTGCGTTGACATGGTGTTTTGCCGGTGTCCCCCCCCCAGTCGGCCTTACGGCCGGTGGTGCCGTCCGTAGGCGAAGGCGAGCCGGCCGGCGAGCGAATAAGGTCGCGCCCGCAGGACGGGCGTCCTTGACTGCAGGGCCCGAAGGGCTGTCGCGAAGCGACTGGGGGTGGTCCCACATCGTGAGTGTGATTCGAGGTCTACGATCCGACGCTATCTGCATTTCGAGGGGTTGATTCGACGGTCGCGAAACATCTATCTACGTTTCGAGGGGGTGCCGAAACGCGATACCTGGAGTATTGAGCGCTAATCGCCATTGGAACCATGCCGTTCTGGAGGCGTTCATACTTGGCTACCAACCCCCTGAAACGCAGATAGATGTCCCATGGGACTCGAATCAACCCCTTGAAAGCGAGATATCGCCAATCAAGGCTTCAAAATGTCGCCCACAGGCATATCGGGCCCACATGAGATGTCGACACTGACGTTGATGGGCGATACACGGCGTACTGTTGAACCATGAGCATGAACGATCGGCAACAGGACCATGGGCAACCTGATGATGAGATGGAACCGGAAGGCCAGCGGCAGCCGGCTGCTGGAGACGGAAACCCCGAAAAACTCCAGATGCCTGCTGGTGACGCCCCGCAGCAAGTTGAGCAGCCGATGCAATGGACGGCCGGCGAAACGCCGCAGCCTTTGCCGTATTTACGGCCTGTGAATCCGCCGCAATCCGTGAACCGGCCTCAGCCGGTCGGCCACTCGCAGCCGCCGGTGGCGGGACAATGGGCACCGGCTTCTGAGCCACGTCCAATGCCTCCGATTCCGTCAGGAACAGGTCAGCCGGGGATGCGCCAGCCGATCCAGTCGTATCCGCCATATCCGTCACAGCTGTACCCTCCATACCCTCCGTATCCTCCATATTCCTCGGCGCAACGACCCGTCGCGCCGCCCATCCCTGTCGCCCAGCCCGTCCCGATCGACCCGGTCAAGGCCCGCCGCCGCTGGCTGCGAGGCACCGTCACCCGCCACGCGGGCCTGATATTCGCCTACCAGGGCGTGTTCATGGGCGTGAACGTACTGGCCTCGTTCGTCATCGGCATCATACTGGGCCTGAGCGGAGCCGCGGGGCGAGGAACGCTGACGGCCGAGTCGCTCAGCGCCGCCCTCGTGCAGCTGACCGGCGTGATCATGCTGCTCACGGTGCTCGGCGGCATGGGCTTCATACTGCCGATGCGCCGCAGGATGATATTCCGTCGCGACTTCTGGCTCGGCGAGCCCGGCCATGCGCGTATGAAACCATCGTGGCTGCTGACGTTCATCATCCTGGTCATGGCGATCCAGACGGCGATCGTCCTGATCCAGCTCGGCTTCTCGATGTTCGGCACTACGTTGCAATCGCCCACATCCGACAACATCAGCGAGGCCTCGACCAACATTTGGATGTGGCTGTATGTCGGCCTTGCCGCGCCGGTCGCCGAGGAGCTGGTGTTCCGTGGCGTGCTGATGCGCGGCCTGAAGCCGCTCGGCCGGAATTTCGCCATCGTGACCAGCGCGCTGATGTTCGGCCTGTTCCATGACGATGTGGTGCAGGGCCTGTTCGCGTTCGGCTGCGGTTTGCTGTTCGGGTTCGTGGCGATGGAGTATTCGCTGGTGTGGTCGATTGTGCTGCACGTGTTCAACAACGCCGTGCTCGGAGGCGTGCTGCCGTGGCTGGCGGGCCTGTTCGGCGACGCGGGGGACACGGCGTATACGCTGGGACTTTTGGGTGTTTCGATCATCGGCCTGATCGTCGTGCTGGTGAAATACGGCGGGGGATTGCGCGCCTATCGGCGGGTGAACCGCAGTGCGCCGGGAACGTATTGGGGGTGGACGTCGCCTGCGTTCCTAATTTTCGTGATCGTGAATGTGACGATCACGATACTGTCGTTCGTCACCGCGATGATGGGCGTCTGACCAGCCTGGCAGACGGCCTGGCGAATGCTCCCGGCGTTGCGGGTCTGCCGCTGTTTTTACAGTGGATATATCGTCGTGTTTGTGGCGCCGGCAGCGGTCCGGCGTCGGTTGAGTGTCTGGAGAGCCATGAGTGATTTCGAGCCGTTTTACAACGTTGACTTAAGTTATGAGGATAATTATGCGCGCGGCCCGTTCGGCGAGTTCGCCGCGGCGCTGCGCGGTGATGTGCCGGCCTGCGAGGCCGCTTCGCCGGCGAAGTCGTCGTTCCTTGGCATCCCCGTTGACCTGCCGTTCGGCATTCCGGCCGGGCCGCTGCTCAACGAGCGGTTCACCACGGCCGCGTTCCGCATGGGGTTCGACATCGCCACGTACAAGACCGTGCGCTCGCGCGCGTGGGGGTGCAATCCGTTCCCGAACGTGTTGGCCGTGCACCCGACCAGTGCCGACGGCTCACTGACGCCGGGCAGCGCCGAACTGGATGAGGGCGTACTTGCGGACACGGACTATCGCCTGCCGATTTCCATTTCGAATTCGTTCGGTGTGCCGTCCCGCGACCCGGATGAGTGGCAGCCGGACATGCGCCGGGCCATCGCGGCGGCCGGCCCGGGGCAGGTGCTGCTGCCGAGCTTCCAGGGGTCGCGCGTGGAGGGCATGAGCGGCGACGACTATATCGCGGATCATGTCGCAACCGCACGATTGGTGTGCGAGACCGGCGCCGACCTCATGGAGATGAACACGAGCTGCCCGAACGAGGGTCATAATCGCCTGCTGTGCCATGACCCGCATCTGGTCGGCCGCATCACCGAGGCCGTCAAGGGCGAAATCGGCGACCGGCCTCTGATCGTCAAGCTGGCATATATCCCGCCGACCGAGGTCGAGGGTGGCTGGGGGCCGGATCGCCGCGTGATTGACGATGCCGCTCTGGAGCTCATGGTGCGTCAGACCGCCGCCCGCGGCACGGTGCAGGCGTTCAGCACGATCAATACGATTTCGGCCCGGCTCGTCGACGCGAACGGCGGGCAGGCGCTGCCCGGCAAGGGGCGCGACCGCAGCGGTGTGTGCGGCAGCGCGATTCGCGGGGCAGGCCTTGACATGGTGTCGCGTCTTGCGGCGATTCGCGAGCGGCTGGGGCTTGACTATGCGATCATCGGCGTGGGCGGTGTCGTGGCGCCAGAGGATTACCGGGCGTACCGCGCGGCCGGCGCCGATGCGGTGATGAGCGCTACCGGCGCGATGTGGGATGCCGAGCTGGCCCGCAAGATCAAGGCGGATGACTGATCCGCTGTATCAGCGAATCGTTCTCAATAGCGTTTGTGCGAGTACTCCTCACATTTGCGAACAAAACGAACATCGGCTTACTCGTTGGAATATCGGCCATATGCATACAATCATGTTCGTTTTGCCGACGACGGGACTCGCACGTTTCTTATCGAGAACCATTCGCTGCGACATGGTAATCGGCTTCCGGCGCATTTCACGTGCCCGCCACATGCCGTATGGCAAACTAATGGATGTGATGTCCGGGGTGGCCCGGCGAATGAATAGGAGTGTTGAGGATGGCGGAATCGGAGAACGATGTCCTGCATGTGGTCGGCGGCAAACCGCTGAACGGCACGATCAAGGTGCGTGGCGCGAAGAACTTCGTGAGCAAGGCGATGGTCGCGGCGCTGCTCGCCCCCGGCAAGTCGGTGCTGAAGAACGTGCCCGAGATTCGCGATGTGCATGTGGTGTCCGATCTGCTGCGCCTGCATGGCGTGGATGTGGAGGTGGATGGCACCAACGGCATCGTCAACATCGACGCGACGCATGTGCAGCTCGCCGATGTGGCGGATGTCGACACGCTGTCCGGCTCTTCGCGCATTCCGATCCTGTTCTCCGGCCCGCTGGTGCATCGTCTCGGCGAGGCGTTCATCCCGGCGCTGGGAGGTTGCGCGATCGGCGGCCGTCCGATTGATTTCCATCTGGAAACGCTGCGCAAGCTGGGTGCCACGGTCGACAAGGAGCACAAGGACGGCATTCACATCACCGCTCCGAACGGCCTGCACGGCGCGAAGATCCATCTGCCGTACCCGTCCGTGGGCGCGACCGAGCAGACGCTGCTGGCCGCCGTGCTCGCCGAAGGCAAGACCGAGCTGTCGGGTGCCGCAATCGAGCCCGAGATCATGGATCTGGTGGCCGTGCTGCAGAAGATGGGCGCGATCATTTCGGTGGATGTGGATCGCACGTTCCGCATCGAGGGCGTCAAGGAGCTCAATGGCTTCACGCACACGTCGCTGACCGACCGCATCGAGGCCGCCAGCTGGGCGTCGGCGGCGCTCGCCACGCGCGGCGACATTTTCGTCAAGGGTGCTACGCAGCCGGAGATGATGACGTTCCTCAACGTGTTCCGCAAGGTCGGCGGCAAGTTCGAGGTGACCGACAGGGGCATCCGTTTCTGGCATCCGGGCGGCGACCTCAAGCCCGTGGCCATCGAGACGGATGTGCACCCCGGTTTCATGACCGACTGGCAGCAGCCGCTGGTCGTGGCGCTCACCCAGGCGAATGGCCTGTCGATTGTGCACGAGACCGTGTATGAGAACCGATTCGGCTTCACCAAGCCGCTTGTGCAGATGGGTGCGACGATTCAGCTGTATCGCGAGTGCCTCGGCTCGCTGCCGTGCCGTTTCCAGCAGCGCAACTACAAGCATTCCGCTGTGATTTTCGGACCGACCCCGTTGACCGGCCGCGATATCGACGTGCCGGATCTGCGTGGCGGTTTCAGCCATCTGATTGCGGCGCTTGCCGCGTCCGGCCCGTCCAATGTGCATGGCATTTCGCTGATTGACCGCGGCTACGCGGATTTCCGCGGCAAGCTCGCCGCGCTCGGTGCCGATTTCGAGTAACGGTACAGAGAGCCTGTAGGGCCCCGATTTCCGCTGAAGGAATCGGGGCCTTCTCTGTGACTGATTATGGTCGATGAAAAGGATGCCCCGCCGTCGTCAGTCGTCGAAGTGCGCGAACAGCGACGCGGACAGCAACGCCATAGCGATGAGCACTGCGCCTGACGCGATGAATATCGCGGCGGCGGGGAGATGATCGAACGCCCAGCCGTACGCCATCTGCCCGAGCGGCTGCATGCACATGGCCAGCGCAGACAGCAGCGCCATCACTTTACCGAGCATCGCATCGGGCGTGCGCATTTGGATTGCGGGCACGGCGATGATATTCGCGCATGAGCAGATGACATCGCCGATGCAGGCGAAGGCCACGAGCGCCATCAGCCGCGTCCAGTTGCCGCCAGACAGCATGCAGGCCACGCCTTGGGGGATGACGGTCAGTCCGAGCAATGTCAGGATCTTCGTCATATGGCCAATTTTCAGCCGTCCGGCCATCATCGTCACGATGAACATGCCCATCAGGGCCGCGACGCTGATCAGTCCGTCGGCAATGCCGTAGACGGTCGCGTCGAACCCCCATTGCGTGCGGATGACGAACGCGTATCCGACGGCGCCATAGCCGAGTACGACGAAGTTCAGCGCGGAGGCGAGCAGGACCATTTTCAGCAGGTTCGGTTTTTCCCGGGTCAGGAACCGCAGAGCGGCCTTGAGGTCGTCGAGTGGCGTCGGCATCTCCTCGTCGCGTTCGGGCATACCAAGCCGGATGAAGCATTCGATGGCCGCCGCGCCGGCGAATGCCGCCACGGAGACGGCCATCATCGGCCGGATGCCGAAGAGCGAGTACACGGCGCCTCCGAGGAAGCTGGGTATCAGTGCGCTGACCTGCTGCACCTGACTGACTATCGCGGCGCTGGTGTTCAGCGTCGCATCCCCGTATTGGCGCAGCATCTGCGGCAGCGCGGATTCGACGGTCGGTGTCTCGAAGATACCGAGCAGCGATAGCGCCACCTGCATTACGCCCACGGCGATGATGCTGAATCCGGCGGCGGAGAACTAGACGAGCGCGAGCGCGACCGTCACGGCGGACGCCGCGTCGAGGATGACCATGAGCGTGCGGCGGTTCATCCGGTCGGCCAACACGCCGCCGAACGGGGCGCCGAGGATCATCGGCACGAACGATATGGCGAGGATGGATGCGAATGCGGTGGCTGAGCCGGTCTCGTCCAGCACCCACATCGACATGGCGAAGCGCAGCATCATGTTGCCGAACAGCGAGATGCCTTGCCCGGCGACGAGCAGGATGAAATTGCGGGAGCGCAGCGGATGCGCGGCCTTTGGCTGCGCTTGCGGCTGCGGTTGCGGTTCGGGGGAAGTGTTGGGTTGCTCTGTTTCGTGCTGTGCCGCGGGAAGCTGTGTTTCGGAGGGTTGTGCCGGTGTGGTGGGCATGGTGGGTTCCTTTGCTGCTGGTGGCGAGTTGGTCTCGGTGTTTTGCGTTGGTGGATTTGGCGTGAGTTTGATGGATGGCACGGCAATGTATTGGGGCGGACGATTTTGACGCCGGAGTTGGTGGTTCATCGGCAATCATTCATACCGACTGACGGTATGTAAATCGGTGCTGGAGCAGGGGCGAAACATTCGTGCCGCGTCCTGCCCCGGAGTCAGCGTCGTCTAGTGTGCGTCGCTTACCGGACTGGTGCCGCCTCCGTCTTGTTGCTCGGCGGCGCTGCCGCTGCCGTCGCCGGCGAAGGCCATCATGCCGTCCGTGGCGAGATCGATGAGATGCTGGTCGAAGACCGGCGCGTGCAGCGCGTCGAGCATGGTGGCGAGGCATTGCAGACGATACCGCAGCTGCGTGCGCGTGGCGGGGAAGAAGCATGGCATCAGCCAATAGTTGCATAGCAGGGCCAGCAGCTGCGCCACTTCGCGCGGGTATTCGGTGGGGATGGAGCCGTCCAGCTGGCCTTCCTCGATCAATGGCTCGAAGTTTTTCGGCAGCTCGGTTGACCAGAATCGCATGTTGGCGGTGAATGTGGCGGGATCGTCGAAGAACGGCACGGTGGCCTTGACGAGCGCCAGGTGCGCGGCGTCTCCCAGCGAGTTGGCGAACAGCGAGCGGAGCTTTTCCATCGCGTTCATGTCGTCGCGTTTCGCGATCTCGTCGCACAGGGTCTGGCTGGCGTGCCAGTCGTCGGTGTTCAGTCGTTCGAGGATGGCCTCTTTGGACTTGAAGTGGTGGTAGATCGCGCCTCTCGACAGGTCTCCCAGCTTATCGATGATGTCCTGGATGGAGGTCTTGTCGTAGCCTTTCTCGGCGAACAGCTTTTTCGCGGCGGCGAGGATGCGGCGTTCCGTCACCTCGGGGTGCGGGTTGCGTGCCATGGTTCCTCCTTTCGATATGTCATCAGTATACATACCGACAGTCGGTATGTATACTGCGTGTCATGATTGCGGCCGTCTGTAGGGCCTTTTCGGGGCGGCGGCATCGCGCAAAATGGGCAAAACCGTATTAGATATCGGTTATATGCTATGTTGGTCAATGTTGGGCGTTGGCGCTTGACCGAACGAAAGAAGGCACATATGACAGATCCCAATGCCGGTTTCCCCACTGGAAACAACTCTTATGGAGCCCCGCAGCCCGCTCAGCCGGCTTCGGACGCAAACGCGGCCTATCAGCAGCCGCAGTACACCGCACCCGTGCCGCCTGCCCAGCCCGTGCCGCCTGCAGGGGCACCCTATCAGGCGCCGGCAACCCCCGATTACGCGGCGAACATCCAGAACTCCGTCGCCGGTTTCGCCCAGAACCTGGGTGGCAAGAACGTGACCGTCGGAGGCCAGTCATTCGACTTCATTTCCATCATCACCTACGTGGCCGGCGTGCTGGCGATCATCGCCTGCATCGTGCCGTTCGTGTCGGCGTTTGGATACAACGCCAGCCTGTTCCAAGGCGGGGACGGATGGATTGTCCTCGTTGCGGTTCTTGCCATCGCGGCGCTCACGTTCTTCAAGAAGCACCTCCCCGCAATGATCATTTCCGCCTTGGTGCTGGTACTCAGCATCTTTGAGATGGTGTATTCCAAGATCAAGATCAACAGTAGCTTGGACGAGTTCGGCAGCAACTATGGCAGTCTGGGAAGTCTCGCGTCCGGCTACGCGAAGAATGCGGTGGCTTTCGGTATTGGTGCATACTTGCTCATCATCGCGGCGCTGGGCCTGATTGTCGGCACCGTGCTTGCGTTCGGCAATCAGAAGAAGGCCGCGAAGGTCGCGGTGCCGGGTGTTTCCGCCCAGCCGCAGTATGTGCCGACGGCATTCCCCGGTGCTCCGGTCCCGGCACCTGCCGCCCCTGTGTCCGATGCCGGCGTTCCTCAGGCTCCCACTGCACCGCAGGCCCCGACCGCACCGGTCGCCTCGACTGCGTATGAGCAGCCGGCGCCTGCCGTTCCGGTTTACCAGCAGCCCGATTCGGACGCTTCCTACCCGGGGCAGACCCCGCAGGCCTGATTTCTAGGTCTTCCGCGTTCCGCGCCTGATCGGCGTGAAGCGTGACCAATGAGCTGCTGTGCACATGCATAGCGGCTCTTCGCATATGCGACGGATCCGAGCCCAATGACCCTGCCGATAATCCGGGAAATATGAACGGCCGCACGCACCCGCGATGCCGCGATATTGTCTGCTCTCATAGGCATAATAGAAAAGTTGTGTCTGGAGGATACGTGTATGCGAATCCGCTAGCACAGCACAGCAATATACGTTGCGGGAGGAATCCGCTGCGGGCGACCGCCGCGGGTGCCGACATCACCGCTTCATAGAAAGAAGAACCATACAATGGCTCCCAAGAAGAAAGTCTCGGCGCTGATCAAGCTCCAGATCCAGGCTGGCAAGGCCAATCCTGCCCCGCCGCTGGGTCCGGCTCTGGGTTCGCATGGCGTGAACATCATGGACTTCTGCAAGCAGTACAATGCGCAGACGCAGGACAAGATGGGTCAGGTCATCCCTGTTGAGATCACCGTTTACGAGGATCGCTCCTTCACCTTCATTCTGAAGACCCCGCCTGCAGCGGCTCTGCTGCTCAAGGCCGCCGGTATCCAGAAGGGCACCGAAAACCCGCTGACCCATAAGGTCGGCTCCGTCACCAAGGCGCAGCTGCGCGAGATCGCCGAGATCAAGATGGCTGATCTGTCCGCCCGCGACGTCGAGGCTGGCATGAAGATCATCGCGGGCACCGCTCGCTCGATGGGCATCACGGTTATCGACTGAGAGGAGAAGGACACATGGTTAAGCGTTCCAAGAAGTACCGCGAAGCGGCTGAGAAGGTCGATCGCAACAACCTTTACACCGCCAACGAGGCTATCGCTCTGCTCAAGTCCATGCCGGCCTACAACTTCGACCAGACCGTCGAAGCCGTGTACCGTCTGAGCGTGGATCCGCGCAAGGCCGACCAGCTGGTCCGTGGCACCGTCAACCTGCCTCACGGCACTGGTAAGACCGCCAAGGTCGCCGTGTTCGCCCGTGGCCCGAAGGCCACCGAGGCTGTCGAGGCCGGCGCCGACATCGTCGGTGACGACGACCTGATCGAGAAGGTTCAGAACGGCTTCCTCGACTTCGACGCCGTCGTGGCCACCCCGGACATGATGGGCAAGGTCGGTCGTCTGGGCCGCGTGCTCGGCCCCCGTGGCCTGATGCCGAACCCGAAGACCGGCACCGTGACCATGGACGTCACCAAGGCCGTCAAGGACATCAAGGGCGGCAAGATCGAGTTCCGCGTGGACAAGAACGGCAACCTGAGCTTCCTCATCGGCAAGCTCTCCTTCGACGAGACCGCTCTGGACGAGAACTTCAAGGCCGTTGCCGACGAAGTCAAGCGTCTGAAGCCGGCCACCGTCAAGGGCCGTTACATCACGAAGGTGACCATCACCTCCACGATGAACCCCGGCGTCCCGGTCGATCCGGTGGCTCTCGCCTGATCAACGCCAATCGGCTCAACCTTCATAGGGGCTTCCCGCACGCGCGGGAAGCCCCTATGTCGTATTTCGATTCCCTACTAGACTCCCCAGTTTCGCTACGCTTGACAGCCAGCGGGGGCAAAGTAAACCGCCCGCCGCTGGCGGGGGCTGTCAGTCTTTGACTGACTGGGGGTGGTTCCTTGCCGCCGCATATACAAAAGCCGCCCGGCACACACATGCGCCGGGCGGCTTTCAGCTACTGTCGCGGTCGCCTGTCAGTAGGCGGCCAGAATATCGACCACGAAGATCAGCGTGGAGTTCGCGGGGATGGAGCCCTGGGCGGTGTCGCCGTAACCCAAGTTCGGCGGAATCACCATTAGCACCTGCGAGCCGACCGTCTGGCCGACCATGGCCTGCTGCCAGCCCTCAATCACCTGATGGTTGCCGCCGCTGTACGTGTCGGCCTCAAGCGTGGTGTTCTTGTCCCATGACGAGTCGAACTGGGTGCCGTCCAACAGCCATCCGGTGTACTTCACCTTGACGGTGTTGTTGTTCGTGACCTCTTTGCCCTTGCCCTTGATCAGCGCCTGCGAGACCAGCTTGCTGCTTCCCTTGTACCCGTTCATGTTAATGGACGGCTTGCCGTTCTTCGCTCGCGTGACCTTCGGCAGATCGGACGGGATGTCGGTGACCTCGTTGCCTGTGGCCTTGGTGAGATCCTTCGACTTGGAAACGTAGGTCAGCGCCATGATGTACGACGTGCCGCTGGAGTTGGAGTCATTGACGCCGTACGCGATCGTCGTGTTGAGCTTGCGGCCCTTCAGCAGCTCATAGTAGGCGTTGCTCACTGTGCCCTTTTCCAGCACCAGGGAGCAATCGGGTGTGTTCTTCTCCCAGCTGCTCGCAAGCTCGGTGCCGTCCTTGACGCTGATGGCGATGCCCTGCGAGCACAGACGGTCGCCATCAGCGATGGTGGCGCCGTTGCCTTCCTGCAGCACGGCATAGCTGTTGTTGTCGACGGTCTTCGGTGCCTTGAAGGAGACCTTCGGTTTCTCGCCCAGCGTACCCGTGGCGGTGATGCCGGCGATCTTCTTCATGTTCTTCAATGCGCTGGAGCCGGAGGACTGCGAGGAGTCGTCGCCGGATTTCTTTGACGACGAGCCGGAATCGCCGGAGCCGCACGCGGCGAGTGTGACGCACAGGCCGACCGTGCACACGGCCGCGAGTACGCGCTTGAACGTGGATGTCTGTGTCAACTTACGCATGGTCACCACACTAGCGGAAAACCCTGATTTTTCTTTGGAAACGTCTTTTTCGCCGGGGCTTTATGCCCTGCATTGTAGAATGGGTGAGTTATGAAGAAACAGACATCAAAAGAGCGCAAGCGTGACGAGCGAAAGTCCAAGTCGGCCGCCCGTCCGACGCGCCATGCCCGCATCATGCGGGGCGTGGTGACGCCCATCCTTGGTCTTCTGGCTGTGGCATGCATTGGTCTGGGCATTATGAACGCCACATATTGGAAGCCCAGCTCTCAGATCGCGGCCAGTGCCGCGGTGAAGGGGACGCAATATATCGTTACCGATCCCGGCGTGCTGCCGCTGGTGGACAATCAGGTGACGGTTTCTGCCGATGCCGGTTCGTCCGACGGCGAAGTATGCCTTGCTCTGGGGTCGAACAAGGATGTGATCGGTTGGCTCGCCAGGCAGCCATATGTGCGTGTCACCGGCTTGAACGAATGGACGACGCTCGCGACGACGAAGGTCTCCGCGCAGGGGGCCGCGGCCGATGCGGGCGATGACGCAGTGGCGTTCAAGGACTCCGATATGTGGACTTCCGTGACGTGCGGGACGGGCACCGTGAAAGCGGAGACCAAGGTCGCGTCCGACAGCGGTACCGTAGCCATCATCGACTTGGGCAAGTCCTCGAACGCGACGGTGCGCATGAACTGGGTGCGTCAGACTCTACCTGATTTCGCCATGCCGTTCTATTTCGCCGGAGGACTGCTGGCGCTGCTGGCCGTACTGGCCGCATCTCTGTTCGCCATGCCGCCGCACAAGCGTCGCAAGCGCGTGGTGAGTGGTTCCGCAGCCGAAAAGCAGGCAGAGGAGGTCGCCGTTTCGCAGGCGGTGGCGGGCAGTGTCGCGAGTCTCAAGGCGGCGGTCAGTTTCAAGCCGAAATCTAAGCGCCGCCGTCATGCCGCGCATCGTGGGAAACCCGGTGCGGGCACGCCGGCAAAGCCGGAAATCTCCCAGCCGAAGGTCGTCGATCCCGGCAGCCGCAACCTTGTCGCCGACCAGCAGAACGCGCAGGCCATGGACCAGCCCGACGATTCGGCGACGTCGGTAATCACCGCCAGCGAGCTGCAGACGTATTTCGCGCGGCTTTCGCAGGAATCCGATGATGACACGAAGGGGAGCTCCAATGAATAAACGCATAACCACCGCCCTGGCGGCGACGATGGTCTGCGCTCTGACGCTCGGCCTTGCAGGCTGCGAGGGGCAGGTGCCACAGACCGTGGCGCCGTCGGTGAAGGACAACGAGATCATCGATGTGACCGTCGCACAGGAGAAGCAGATCCGCGGGAAGATCCTTGACGTGCTGAACCAGGCGAACGAGGCGAAAAGCGCCGACGGGCTCGCCGCGCGCGTGTCCGGCTCGCAACTGGAGATCCGCACCGCCCAATTGAACATTGCGCAATACACGCAGCAGGATGTCACGCCGTTGGCGACTATCCCCAGTGATGTGACGCAGGTGGTCATCCCGACCGACAACGCATGGCCGAGGTATATTTTCACCGTCACCACCACCACCGAGGACCAGCAGGCGAAGCGTCTGCTGGTGATGCGGCAGGAGTCCGCCCGGCAGAACTACAAGCTGTGGGCTGTCGCCCGACTGCTTGAGGACGTGTCACTGCCGGGCTTCGCGCCCGCTAAGCAGGGCAATGTCATGGGCGATGCCAACGACTCCAATCTGGTCATGACCCCCAAGCAGGCGGTGCAGCGATACGCCGATGTGCTGCAGAACAACACGAACAGCAAATACGCGGGAAGCTTCGAGGATGACCAGTTCCGCCAGTCGCTAGTCAAGCAGCAGGAAGAAAGCCAGAAGGGTGTGACCCAGAACAAGGGCACGCAGCAGGAGGTGTTCGCGCCGGTCGTCGACCAGATCGCCGTGATGCGCTCCCCTCGTGGCGGTGATCTGGTCGTCGCGCAGATCAACTCGGAGTGGACACGGTCCATGAGCGAGGGCCGTGAGTCGTTGCCGGGGTCCCCGAACGAGGATGCGCTGTTCAAGATGACGAATCAGAAGGCCACCAGTTCGCTGAAAGCCACTTATGTGAACGTTGTGGCGATATTTGTGCCGCTGGCCGGGTCGGATCAGAAGGTGACCGTGGTGGCGGGCGATCGTCAGGCGGTCAAGGTCGAGGCGCAGTAGACGCCGGACTCGGGCCGGCGTGCGGACTTGCCAAGCACCGGAATCGGGCGCTTGCAGTGTAACCGGAGGCGGTGAGACGCCGTGGCCTATATAGTGGTATGCGTCAACGATGTTCGCGACGGAATCGACGGTGGTCGCAGGTATGCGGCCGCGCCGATTTTCGCGCGGCATGGATGTGACGGAACGGCGTGCGGCGCAGACCGCGGGCCGGTATGAGTCGTGAAAACGGAGGCATGATGGCACAGCAGCAGGAGTTTCATCCGGGATTGTCACTCGCGGGCGCGGTGGATCTCGAATCGTTGAAGCATCAGGTGAAGGCGGAGCCGGGGCAGGCCGGGGGAGCGCCGGCCGCGGGCGGCTATGTCATCGACACGACCGAGAACACGTTCCAGGCGATGGTGCAGACCTCCGCCACGTTCCCGATCCTGCTGCTGCTGTGGATCCCGACCGATGACCGTCTGTTCCCGATGGCCCGTACGCTCGGCGACGCGGTGAACAAGCTCAAGGGGCAGATTCAGCTGTCCCGCATCGACATCGCAAGCTACCCATCGATCGCGCAGGCGTTCCAGGTGCAGGGCGCACCGGCGCTGTTCGCGCTGATCGGTGGCCGCCCGATGCCGATTCTTCAGGGGCTGCCGGGCGATGACGAGCTGAAGCAGATCGTCGATCAGGTCATCCCCAAGCTAATTTCGGTGGCCGCGCAGTCCGGCGTGAACGGTACTGCGCCGTATTCCGGCGACCCGGACTCGGCCGACGGTGACGGTGCTGGTACCGGTGACGGCGCAGGTGCGGCGGCTGGTGCCGACGTGGTGCCGCCCGAGCATCAGGAAGCGCACCAGCTTGCGGCGCAGGGCGATTACGCCGGTGCCGCCGCGGCCTACGAGCAGGTGTTGCAGGCGAACCCCAATGACACGCTCGCCGCGCGGGAGCGCGCGAAGGCGCTGCTGTTGGCGCGTTCGGCGACCGCTGACGTGCGCGAGGTACGCAAGACCGCCGCAGATCGTCCCGATGACGTCGAAGCGCAGCTGGCCGTGGCGGATGTGGACATGATCGGCGGCCAGATCGAGGACGCCTTCTCCCGTCTGCTGGATTATCTGGCGGACGGTCACACCGATCAGGTCGAGCCGGTACGCGAGCGTCTGCTGGAGTACTTCATGATTCCCGAAGCGACCGATGAGCGCGTCAAGCGTGCCCGTCGCCGCCTTGCCACGCTGATGTACTGAGCGCCATCGCGCCGAAATATGTCATTATGCTGAAACCGCCGCGGTGCCAATTCTTGCATCGTGGCGGTTTCAGCGGTTTTGGGCCTGTGGTCTACGCCTTATAGTCCCATGCGGTTACGGCCGAACTGGGTTTGGAATCGGGGCCCGTCCCGGTGCAGCTCGGCGTCGAAGTCCGCAGCCCACTGCGAGAACGGCCGCGAAGCCAGTCCGTCGTTGCTGAACCGCGCCTGATCGGTGATCTCCGTCACGCAGAACGATGGAATCTGCAGATTGGTCACGGGTCCGCTACGCTCCGCCTCGGCGACGACCAGCGGGGCGTTCGCGCCGCCAAATATATCGAGGCTCCATCCATCCTCGCCGATCCATGCGGAGAACCGGTTCTTGATAATCGGACGGCCTCCGCGCATCACCAGTTCCGCGGCTATGCGGGCGTCGATCTCCCGTTCGGCCTCATAACGGGTGCCGCCCACCGACGGCCCCTTGACGGTGACGAACGCCTCGGTGAACCGTTCTCGGTATTGCCTCAGTACGGCTATCGGATCGGTGTCGGCGTTCATATCGATGCGCACCCCGCGTGTCTGTAGCCGCACTCGCAACGCGTAATTACCGTCGTGCACATAATAGCTCTGCACGATCAGCATCGGCTCGCCGTCATCCAGTTCCAGCGGCAGCGCCCTGCAGAAGAACCGACGTTCATATTCGAAATCGTTCATGGCGATGTCCATACCACTCCAGTGTAGTCGGTGCGGGAGCGCGTAAACCCGGGAATTCCGCGAAATTGCCGACATGTTGGGAGTGGGATGGTGTACAGTAATACAGTTGCTTGCCGCAAGGCGAGCGATGTCTCGGGTTCGTAGCTCAGTGGATAGAGCGTCTGTCTCCGGAACAGAAGGTCGAGGGTTCGAATCCCTTCGAGCCCACCAGCAAAGGCTCCATACCATCGGTATGGAGCCTTTTTCATGGTCTATCTGCGTTTCGAGGGGGTGATTCGGGATGCGCCGGACATCTATCTACGTTTCGAGGGGTTGATAGCCAAGTATAAACGCTACGGGAATCGCATGATTCCAGCAAGAATCAGGTCGAAATACTCCGCATATCGTGTTTTGGCAACCCCTTGAAACGCAGATAGATGTCCCCAGACTGCAAAATCACCCCCTCGAAACGCAGATAGGAGATGTTGCGGCGAAAGCCGGTCGCGGCGGTTGCCTCCGCCTCGCGACCGGTCAGCTCTTCTTGGGGGCGGTGGTGCTTTCGCGGACGACCAGGCGTGTGGGCAGGATCAGGTAGTGGTCGGCGACGGAGCCTGCACGCGCGTCGAGAATCATGTCCACGGCCTTGCGGGCGATCATGTCGAACGGCTGGCTGATGGTGGTGAGCGCCGGGTACAGGTATTGTGCCGGGTACACGTTGTCGAAGCCGACGACCGACAGGTCAGCGGGCAGGGACAGGCCGCGTTGGCGGGCAGCGCGGTACACGTTGAGCGCCGTGACGTCGTTGCATGCGAAGATCGCAGTCGGCCGTTTGGCGGCGGGCAGGTCGAGCAGTTGGCATGCGCACTCGTAGCCGCGTTCCGGCATGTAGTCGCCGTAGGCGACCAGCTCGGGATCCAGCTGGATCCCGGCGCGACGCAGCGCGGTGGCGTAGCCACTGTAGCGGGCCTGAGCGGATTCTGCGTTCTGCGGGCCGGTGATGATGCCGATGCGCTGATGGCCGAGTTTGATGAGGTGCTCGGTGGCGATCAGCCCGCCGGTCCAGTTGTCGATGCCCACGCCGAGCGTGTCCTGCGACCCTTCGCCGATGGAGTCGATAATGACGAAGGGAATGTTGCGCGAACGCAATAGTGTTTTTTCGCGTTCGGTCGCGTTGGACAGCAGCAAAATGACGCCGAGGGGATTGCGGTTGAGGATTTCCCGGAAGCTTTCCTCGCTGCGCTTGCCCCGCCCGGTCTGCGTGATGGTGATGCCGATGGGCATCGATTTCACATATTCGGTGGTCTCCGCGATCATCGCGTTGATACCGTTCGCCATGACCTCGGTGAGCACGAGCTCGATGGTCTGTGATGTCTTCGTGGTGACGAGAGACTTGGAGTACCCGGATTCCTCCATGATTTTCTCGATGCGCGCCCTTGTGGAGCTGGATACGCCCTCTCGCCCGTTGATGACCTTTGATACGGTCGCGGTGGAGACTCCGGCAAGCTTCGCTATCTCACTGACCCGCGGTTTTTTCATATCGCCTGCCATCGGTTGCTCCGTTTCTCCCGTACTTCATTGTGGGTGTGTCTGCGTTCGTTGCAGACGCACTTCACACTATAGTAAAGCGTTTCGAGATAGATGAAAGAAAATTTCTAGAATAAGTGATGATTTTTCTAAAAAAAGTGTATGATGGGAACGAAACGCAATACATCGAGAACCATTGAGGCGAAGGAGCCAACATGGGCACCATCATCGGAGTCAAAACCTACGACCTGCGTTTCCCCACGTCCAGCACGCTGTCGGGCTCGGACGCGATGAACAAGGATCCCGATTATCCTCGGCATACGTCGTCATCACCGCCGACGCGGATGACGGCCTGAGCGGCAGCGGCTTCGTTTTCACTGTCGGCCGTGGCAACGACGTGGTCGTGGCTGCCATCGACTCGCTCTCCCGCGTGCTCGTCGGCCGCAACGTCGAGAACCTGCTCGACGACATGCGCGCCGCATGGGACATGTTCGTCCACGACTCTCAGCTGCGCTGGCTCGGCCCGGAGAAGGGCGTCGAGCACATGGCCATCGGCGCCGTGCTCAGCGCGCCATCGACCCGATCGCGGTCGCCACCGGCGAGCAGATGCGGAACCGCATCATGGACAAGCAGTATCGGCAGGCGGGCAGCTTCAAGGTCATGCAGATCGACGCCACGCGCGTCGCCGGGCCGCAGGAGATCGTGCTCGAATACCTGCTCGCCAACAAGTTCGGCGTGCGCGTGTGCCCCCACGCCGGCGGTGTCGGCCTGTGCGAGGCGGTGCGCCACTTCGCCATGTTCGATTACCTGGCGGTCAGTGGACAATGGGATGATCGCGTCACCGAATATGTGGACAACCAGCACGAATACTTCGTGCATCCCACTGAGATCGTCAATGGTCGTTACAAGGCCCCGACCGCTCCGGGCTCGGGCGTCGACATGAAACTCGAAGCCGCCGAACGGTACCTGTACAAGGGCTGATCGCAGCGCCGCGGTGCCGCGGCTCGCACGGACACGAACGCAACAAAGGACACTGAAACATCATGGATTTGCATCTGGAAGGCAAGGTCGTCATCCTCACCGGCGGTTTCAAGGGCATCGGCAAGGGCATCGCCCTGCGACTGGCCAAGGAGGGGGCCATCGTGGCGGTTATCAACCGCGACGACGGCGCCGCCGAGCAGTTCGACGCCGAAATGAAGGCCATCACCGACAACTACCGCACGTATCTGATGGACCTCAACGACACCGACGACATCGCGCCGATCGTCGAGGATGTGGTGAAGACCTACGGCCATATCGACGGTCTGGTCAACAACGCGGACCGCAACGACAACCTCGACCTCGACCACACCTCGTGGCGCGAATTCGAGCAGTCGCTGCACGGCAACCTCACGCACTATTACGAGCTCGCCCACCGCTGCGCCCCGTACCTGCGCGAATCGAAGGGCGCGATCGTCGACATCTCGTCCAAGACCGCGCTGACCGGCCAGGGCAAGACCAGCGCCTACGCCGCCAACTTGCTCGTGTTCGACGCCTCCAAGGGCGTCCACTTCCACGACGAGGTCTTCAAGGACACCGTCTACTTCATGAACAACGTGTTCTGCAACACCTCCACCACGCCGACGCAGTGGTACCGCAAGACCGACGCGCTCGCCAAGGCCGCGTTCTCGAACAACGACTACTACGAGGCCGGCGGCAAGGCTTCGGACACTCAGCCTGAGGACAAGCGTGGTCTGGAAGTCGACCCGAAGTTCGTCGGCTTCTCCGGCGGCTCCGACACCCCGGCCGGCAAGCTCGCCGGCATGGCGCCGAAGCCAAGGCCAACCTCGACAAGGCATACACCTCCTCCAAGCTGCGCGTGGGCCTCGACTCCGTCAAGGCCGGCGTGCAGTGGGCGCCGACGATGAGCGAGATCCAGGTGCACAACGGCTCCGGTTCTGCCTCCTCGCACAAGCCGGCTGTCGCCGTCGTCAACAGCAACTTCAACAAGCAGGCTCCTGAGACGCTGCCCGAGTACACCGTCACGCTGGACGGTGACAAGCTGCAGTCCATCCGCTGGATCGGCTCCGAAGGCAACGTGCTGAGCAGCCTCGACGAGGGAGACTACACGGTGAGCGGCGAGGGTGACAAGGTCACGGTGAAGATCGCCGCCGACTTCCTCAAGGGCAAGGACGCGGGCAACTACGGTCTGCAGTTCGAGTTTGCGTCCGTCGCCCCCCGCAAGGTGTCGCTGAACGTGACCGACGAGGCAGTCGAGCCAAGCAAGCCGACGACTCCGGCCAAGCCGGGCGCTAACGAGCAGCCGAAGACCGAAGGCGTCGCGAAGACCGGTTCGTCCGTGCCCGCCGTCGCCGCCGGCACCACGATGATCGTCCGCAAGCGTGCCACTCGCTGAATGACACGCCGTAAAGGCCGGGGCCGGTAACTATGTGCCGGCTCCGGCCTTTGCCGGTACGATGGATATAATGGATGTCTTGCCGTTGCGATAACGCCGCGGCAGACAAAATAGAAGAAACGTTCCAGAGCACAGAAAGGAACATTGATGTCAACTTCTGGCCGTTTTACGATTCCGAGTGAATCGAACTTCGCGGAGAAGACCGCGGAACTGGCCCGGTTGTGGGGTGCCGACGCGGTTCGCAACTCGGATGGCACGCAGTTGGACGACGAGGTCGTGGCGCTGGGTATGAAGGTCTACACGGCCTACTTCCCGACCCGCGCGCACAACGAGTGGATCACGCTGCACATGGACGAGACCCCGCAGGTGTACCTGCTGTCGAAGCGTGCGCTGGCGGAGAGCGACACGGTGGACGTGTCTCTGATGGACGGTTTCTTCGAGGAGCAGCTCAAGCCGAACTTCGACGCCGACCCGCACAAGTACTGGGAAGTCGTGGACCGTTCGACGGGCGCCGTGGTGCCGACCGAGCAGTGGACCGTGGACGCCGAAGCGGGCGTAGTGCACGTCTTCGGCGCGGAACTGATGCACGAGTACACGGTCTCGTTCCTCGCGTACATCATCTGGGATCCGGTCGAGATGTACAACCACCTGACGAACGGGTGGGGCGACAAGGAGCACGAGATTCCGTTCGATATCTACCACCCGGCGACGCGCAAGTTCGTGTTCGACACGTTCGAGCAGTGGCTCAAGGACAACCCGCAGGTGGATGTCGTGCGTTTCACGACGTTCTTCTACCAGTTCACGCTGCTGTTCGACCAGAAGCAGCGCGAGAAGGTCGTGGACTGGTTCGGATGCGCCTGCACCGTGAGCCCGGCCGCGCTCGACGACTTCGAGAAGGAGTACGGCTACCGCCTGCGTCCCGAAGACTTCGTAGATGGCGGCGCCTATAACTCCGCGTGGCGCGTGCCGCGCAAGCCGCAGCGCGACTGGATCGACTTCCTGAGCCATTTCGTACGCGCGAACGTGAAGAAACTCGCATCGCTGTCGCACGAGGCCGGCAAGGAAGCGATGATGTTCCTGGGTGACCAGTGGATCGGTACCGAGCCGTACAAGGATGGTTTCGAGGATCTGGGCCTGGATGCTGTCGTCGGTTCGATCGGTGACGGCACCACGACCCGCATGATCGCGGACATCCCGGGCGTGAAGTACACGGAGGGTCGTTTCCTGCCGTACTTCTTCCCCGACACGTTCTACGAGGGCAACGACCCGAGCATCGAGGCATGGGACAACTGGCGCAAGGCCCGTCGTGCCATCCTGCGTTCCCCGATCGCCCGCATGGGCTACGGCGGATACCTGTCGCTGGCCGCGAAGTTCCCGAAGTTCGTGGACGCGGTGGAGCACATCTCGGATGAGTTCCGCGACATCCACGACCGCACCGACGGCGAGGCGGCCCGCGGCGTGCTCAACGTGGCGATCCTGAACTGCTGGGGCAAGATGCGTTCGTGGATGGCCTACACGGTCGCCCACGCGCTGCCGAACAAGCAGACGTATTCGTATTACGGCATTCTGGAGTCGCTGTCGGGCATGCGCGTGAACGTGCGGTTCATCAGCTTCGATGATGTGCTGGAGCATGGCGTCGCCGACGACATCGACGTGATCGTGACCGGTGGCCCGGTCGACACCGCGTTCTCCGGTGGCTCGGTGTGGGCCGAGGAGCCGCGCCTTGCGGCGACGCTGCGTGCCTGGGTGCACGGCGGCGGCGCCCTGATTGGCGTGGGCCAGCCGAGCGCCCAGCAGTTCCAGGGTCGTTTCTTCCAGCTGGCCGATGTGCTGGGTGTGGACGAGGAGCGTCACCAGACGCTGTCGGTGGACAAGTACTTCCCGGCCGTCACGCCGGAGCACTTCATCACCGCCGACGTGCATCTGGGCGAAGGTGTGCTGCAGGGCTTCCTCGACGCCGGATACCGCAAGCCCCTGTCGGGCTGCGGCGGCGGTCAGGCGATCGGCGAGCTTGGCGGCATCGACTTCGGCGAGCCGATCGCGAACACGTTCCCGGTCAACGAGGACGTGACGCTGCTGCGTGCCGACGGCGGTCAGGTGCAGCTCGCGGTCAACGAGTATGGCAAGGGCCGCGGCGTATACGTCTCCGGTCTGCCCTACTCGGCCGCGAACGCCCGTCTGCTGGAGCGTGCCCTGTTCTGGGCCTCCCACAACGAGGGCAAGTATGCGGCATACAGCTCGTCGAACCCCGAGTGCGAGGTCGCGGTGTTCGACAAGTCGGGTTGCTACTGCGTTGTCAACAACACGGATCGCGCGCAGTCCACGTATGTGGAGCGCGGCGACGGTCGCATCGAGCGCATCGAACTGGCGCCCAGCGGTATCGCCTGGCGCACCATCTGATCCGGTCGCATCATTGCTCCGGATCGGCGTGAACGAGTGAATATCGGGGTCATCGTCGCCTACTCCTTCGACGATGACCCCGATTTTTCATGCCGCCTGTCCATTGTGCGTACATGTACGCATCACCGGATGGGCGGCATAGGTATATTTATTACACGGTAAGCGTGCACAAGCGCGTCGCAACGCAGACAATAATCGCGGATACCCGCGGGGAATGAGGAGTCATGAGCGAGAAGATGGAAGCGGTCGCCACGTCGGAGGCACCTGTGGCGCTGGGCGCGTACAGCCAGGCGGTAAAGGCCAACGGGTTCGTGTTCGTGTCCGGCCAGCTGGGCATCGACCCCACGACCGGCGAACTGGCCGGAGACACCGCCGGTGAGCAGACCGCCCAGGCGCTGAAGAACATCAAGCAGATTCTCGACACGGCCGGCACCGGCATCGAGCACGTCGTGCGCGCGACGATCTACATGAAGAACGTCGAAGACTTCAAGGAAGTCGATGCCCGGTACGCCGACGTGTTCATCGGCTCCGTCAAGCCCGCCCGCGTTGCCATCGGCGGCAACGACATCCCCAAGGGCGCCCTCGTCGAGATCGACGCCATCGCAGTTCTGTGACGGTTCGCGGGGAATCCGAACAGTAACCCGCCTTCAACCAAAGCCGTAGCAGTGAGCCTCCACCAGATGCATGATGGAGGCTCACTGCTGTGAGTCGTATTGCATAACCATGTTGCGCCGATGCTGATGGTTCCGTCGGATGTGGCGTATATGAAGGTGATTTGCGTCCGTAAGTGCGCGCCGAAACGACGACCGTGCGCACTTACGGACGCAAATCGGGCCTTTTGCGTCCATATGTTCGCGCACTTGTCGTTTCGGCGCGCACTTACGGACGCTTTGGGAGCGCCCCCAATCTCGCTCCGCTCGACAGCCCCCTGTCAGCGGGAGTGCGGCCAACGCTCCCGCTGGCGGGGCTGTCGCAAAGCGACTGGGGCGGTTCACACGTGACACGCTATATAGAGTCATCAAACGTGTCTTCCAAATCATCTCCGGCCAATCCACCGCATATGTGATGCGGTGGTGAAGGAGTGACGCGGATCACCCTGATTCTTACCCTCGAATGCCCCGAACACAGCTGCGCGGCCTATGATGACCTGCACCAATGGCGTTGGCGCGACTATGTCGCGCGGCGAAATATGGAAGCGGGGTGTGAGATGCACGGGCGCGAAGGACGAGGACGGCTGTCCGAATCCGTTGTGGCGGTGGTTTCCGTACTGGCATGTATCGCCATGCTTGCCGGATTGGTGATGGGCACGACGCATGTGGTCGGCTGGGTGTTCGATGCGATCGGACTGGCGTCGCCACAGCACCGCCCGATCGTCATCGCGCATCGTGGCGACACCCGGCATGCTCCCGAGAACTCGCTGGCTTCCATTCGCGCCGCAAAGCAGAACGGCGCCGATTTCGCCGAAATCGACGTGCGGCTGACCAAAGACGGCATACCCGTGGTGTTCCATGACCGCAGAACCGGGCGTCTGGACGCGGGCGGTCGCGACGTGCTGGTGAACAGTATGCCGTTGTCCGCATTGCAGCGCATGATCATGCAGCAACGCGGCATGCGGTATTCGGTTCCCACGCTGCGTCAGGCGTTGGACGACGCTTCCATGTCACGTCCGGGGCAGCGGCGGTTCGGCTTGCTGCTGGACATCAAGACGGACGCGCGGTATGCCCGGAAAGTGGCTGATGCCGTGGTGCGTGTGGTCGAGGATTCCAAATACGCCGGCAATCTGATGGTGATGTCGGCCAATCCGTATGCGGTGATGGTCTTCAAGAGCATGCGTCCGCAGTGGCATGTAGGCCTGTGCGCCAGCGGCAGGCCCGATCTGACGCAATGGGATGATGACGGCACGAGCGAAGCGCGGTTCATGGACGGGGCCGCGCGGGTCGAGACCGTACGCCGCGAAGTGACGGCGAAGCGCGGCGGAAAGCAGCGAAAGCATCCCATGTTCCGTGGAATGCGCGGCGAGGCCATGGACTTCGTCGTGTTCCGCGCGCGGGACGTCACATCAAGACTGCTGCGGAATGCGCGGCTGCGCAGAATTCCCGTATATGTCGACTCGGTGGATTCATACGATGCCGCGAACGGCCTGCTGCGCCACGGCGTCAGCGGACTGCTCGGCGAGAACATCACGCCGTTGCAGCAGGCTTGTTCGTCATATCACGGGCTTCCCGAACCGTTCTCGTCGCCGGACGATGACGATCGCTCCCAGGCGTGACGCCGGCCGATCCCGCGTCGGTGCATGAACCGGACGTTCGCTGTCAAAGTGCCCGGTACACTAGGGAGAATGAGTCCTGAAGCGCTTAGTGAACTGATTGAAACCATTGCCCACGATCTGGTCGCCGCCGGAAAAGCCGGTACCCTGACCGACGATTTGATTCCTGAAACCGCCAAATTCGCCGTGATGCGCCCGAAGGATCGCGCGCACGGCGATTGGGCCTCCAACGCCGCCATGCAGCTGGCCAAGAAGGCCGGCATGAAGCCGCGCGATTTGGCCGAGCTGTTCGCCGAGCGGCTGACCGCCGCCGACGGCATCTCGACCGTCGAGGTGGCGGGGCCCGGCTTCATCAACATCACGCTGGATTCCGCCTCCGCCGCCGCGGTGGTCGACAAGGTGCTGGCCGATGGCGCAGGCTACGGCAAGAACGCGCACCTCGGCGGCAAGACGCTCAACCTGGAATTCGTCTCCGCCAACCCGACCGGCCCGATTCACATCGGCGGCACCCGTTGGGCCGCCGTCGGCGACTCGATGGCCCGCGTGCTGGAGGCCAACGGTGCCAAGGTTGTGCGCGAATACTACTTCAACGATCACGGCGAGCAGATCAACCGTTTCGCAAAGTCCCTGGTCGCAGCCGCGCACGGCGAGGAGACGCCCATTGACGGATACAAGGGCAAGTACATCAACGAGATCGCCGACCGCGTGATCGCCGAGGCGGAGGCCGATGGCGTGGATGTGCTGGGCCTGCCGCGCGTCGACGGCGGCCTCGACAAGGACGGCAACCCGCTCGGCGAGGGCGATTCCGAGCAGCGCGAGGAGTTCCGCAAGCGTGCCGTGCCGATGATGTTCGACGAGATTCAGCGCTCGATGAAGGAATTCCGAGTCCGCTTCGACGTGTGGTTCCACGAGAACAACCTATACAAGGACGGAGAAGTCGACCGCGCGATTGAGGAGCTGCGCAGTCGCGGCGACATCTTCGAGAAGGATGGAGCCACCTGGTTTGAATCCACCAAGCATGGCGATGACAAGGACCGCGTCATCATCAAGTCGAACGGTGACTTCGCCTACTTCGCTGCCGACATCGCCTACTACTGGAACAAGCGTCACCGCGCTGTGGATCCGGCCGACGTGGCGATTTACATGCTCGGCGCCGACCATCATGGCTATATCGGTCGTATGATGGCCATGTGCGCCGCCTTCGGCGACGAGCCGGGCGTGAACATGCAGATTCTCATCGGCCAGCTGGTCAATGTGATGAAGAACGGCAAGCCCGTACGCATGTCTAAGCGCGCTGGCAACGTCGTCACCATCGACGATCTGGTTGAGGCCGTTGGCGTGGATGCGGCCCGTTACTCGCTGGCCCGTACCGACTACAACACGTCGGTGGATATCGATCTGGATCTGCTGACTTCGCATTCCAATGAGAACCCGGTGTACTACGTGCAGTATGCGCACGCGCGTTCCTGCAATGTGGACCGCAACGCGGCCGCTGCGGGCATCGGTACCGAAGGCGCTGACCTGAGCCTGCTTGACACCGAGGCGGACGGCGAGGTGCTCGCCGCGCTCGCCCAGTGGCCGGCGACTTTGGCTCTGGCCGGCGACCAGCGTGCCCCGCACAAGGTGGCGCACTATCTGGAGGACCTGGCCGGTGCCTACCACAAGTGGTACAACGTCGAGCGCGTGGTTCCGATGGCGCTGACCGACCCCGAGGAGCGTCTGGATGACGCCGCTCGCGAGGCACTGCGCATCGCCAAGAACCCCGAACCGGCACGTGCCGCCGCACGCCTCAAGCTCAACGACGCCGTGCGCACGGTCATCGCCTCCGGTCTCGACCTGCTCGGCGTCACCGCCCCCGACAAGATGTGACCTAGGCTGCCCCTGGTCGCGCGTAGCGCGACTGGGGGCGGTTCTCATTCAGGTACTCTCCGACCGAGCCTCCGCCTTATGGTCGGGAAGTGGTATCACGGTGCCGGTTCTGGCACAATGGCACAGTAATAGGAAAAGCGGCAAGCCCTGAGCGAAAGAGGAGCAATGACTGGATCTGCTGTGCGTGTGGACGGAACGCAAGGTATCACCCCCATCTGGCCGGTGGCGACGGCAGTGAATGCCGAAGGCGCCCTGACGTTCCACGGGCGCACCGCCGAGTCGCTGCTTGACGAGTTCGGATCCCCGCTGTATCTGATCGACACTGACGAAGTTTCCGCCCGCGCCAGATATTTCGTGCGCGCGGCGGCCGACGCCTTCACCAACTCCACCACGCACGTGAGTTTCGCCGGTAAGGCATTCCTCTCCAAAGAAGTCGTGCGGTTGGTGACCGATGCAGGCATGCTCGTCGACACATGCTCTATGGGGGAGATGCGCATCGCGCTCGCCGCAGGCGTCCCCGGCCGTCGTCTGGTGCTGCACGGCAACAACAAGTCCGACGCGGAAATCGAACTCGCCATCGAGCAGGGCTTTGCGAAAATCGTCGTGGACGAGCCGGGTGAGCCGGCCCGCATCGCCGCCATCGCGCGACGACTCGGCAAGCGTGCCCGCGTGATGCTGCGCGTGACCGCCGGCATTCACGCCGGTGGCCACGAATACATCTCCACCGCGCATGAGGATCAGAAGTTCGGCGTGCCGCTGCTGCCGGCCGGCGCCGATGCAGGACGCGCTCAGCGTACTGGACGAACTCACGGCTGATCCAGCAGGCGTGACGCCGGCTGTTACGAACGCGCACATCGCCGAACGCGATGGTGATGCCGGTGACGGGAACGCGAAGCCCGAGCGCGAACTGCACTACGACGTGAAGTACCCGTACGACCTGAGCCACGAGGAGATCCCCGAAAAGGACAAGGCGCTCGCCGCCGCGATGGAAACCGTGGCGGATGGGCCGGCACTGGCCGTGCTCAAGGACATCCTCACACGGTCCGACGAGTTGGAACTCGTCGGCATTCACTCTCATATCGGTTCCAACATCCATGACGCAGACGCCTTCATCCAGGCCGCCAAGCGCATGATGCTGCTGCGCAAGACTTTCTACGCCACCGACGCCTATACGCTGCCCGAGGTCGACTTGGGCGGCGGCTACTCCGTGGCATACACCGACGGCGAGGATTCGATGGACGTGCGCGTCGAGCTGCGTCGTCTCGCCGAAGCGGTCGGTGCCATCAACCGTGCGCTCGGTGTGCCCGCGCCGGCCATCAGCTTCGAGCCAGGACGATGGATCGTCGCCCCGGCCGGCGTGACCCTGTATCGTGTGGGCACGATCAAGCCGGTGCATCTGTCCGACGCCAAAGACAAGACCGGCAATCCCATCGATGAGCGCGTGTACGTGTCGGTGGACGGCGGCATGAGCGACAATATTCGTCCAGCGCTGTACGGCGCCGACTACACGGTCCGGCTGGCCAACCGTCGCGGGTCGGACGAGTCGATGCTGGTGCGCGTAGTCGGCATGCATTGCGAGTCCGGCGACATCATCGTGCACGAGGACAGGCTTCCGGCCGACCTCAGGCGCGGCGACATCCTCGCCGTGCCGGTGACGGGCGCATACGGCCGCACGATGGCGAGCAACTACAATCAGGCGCTGATTCCTGCCGTGGTCGCCGTGAGTGAAGCCGGCGCACATGTGATGATCCGTCGCCAGACCATTGACGACCTGCTGGATCTGGATCAGAGCTGACCGTTCAGCGCCAGCGGCAAGATATAAAAGCAAAAAGCAGTAGAACTCAAAAAAGGAGTCCTCCCCGGCTATCAGGGAGGACTCCTTATTGTTTGTTGTGGTTGTGTCTACCGAATCACTTGGTGACGATGGTGCCAATCGGAGCGCCGGTAGCCACCGCACCCTTGGCGGTGATCGACAGCTTATCGATCTTGGCCGGGTTGGTGAACACGACGATCACGTCGGTGGGCTTTCCAGCGGACTTGACCACATTCCAGTCCACGTCGACCAGCGCGTCTCCGGCGTTCACCTGCTGGCCTTCGCTGACCATCATCGTGAACGGGGATCCGGCGAGCTGTACAGTATCCACGCCGATGTGCACGAGCACTTCCACTCCGGCGGGGAGTGGTGATGCCCACTGCATGCTTGGCCTGGGCGACCGTGGTAATCTTGCCGGCCACCGGGGCGACCACACGACCCGACGTGGGAACCACGGCGAATCCGTCGCCAAGGATCTTGGCGGCGAAGGTCTCGTCGGGCACTTCCGTGATCGGCTTGATGGCACCGTCCACAGGGGCGAGCACCGCGTTGTCAGCGGCTTTCACCTTGGGGGCGGGGGCAGCGGCAGCGGGGGCTGCCGTCACGCTTTTGGGGAACCACCACCGATGACGGGCTTGCCGTACAGGGCGGACAGAGCGTCAGCCACGGCCTGCACCTGCGTGCCGACGATGATCTGGACGTTCTTCTTGTCGATCACCTTGACACCGGGGACGCCGGTCTTGCGGATGGCGTCGACGTCGACCTTCGAGGAATCCACGACACCCATGCGCAGACGGGTGATGCAGTTCTCGATTTCGGTGATGTTGTCGTGACCGCCCAGAGCGGCGTACAGCTTGCCGGCGAGGTCGGCGTACTTGTCACCGGTGGACGAGGTCGCGGTGTCGAACGCTGCGGAGGAGGCATCGTCGTTATCGTCATCGCCACGGCCCGGGGTCTTCATGTTGAACTTCTTGATCATGAAGTCGAACACGAAGTAGTAGATGACCGCGAAGACGAGGCCCTGAACGATAAGCATCCACGGCATATGAGCTGCGGGAACCTTCAGCGACAGGAACCAGTCGATGAAGCCTGCGGAGAAGTTGAAGCCTGCGATCCACTGGAACGAAGCGGCGATGAACACCGAGATGGCGGTGAGCAGCGCGTGCACCACGTACAGCGGGAAGGCGGCGAACATGAAGGAGAACTCCAGCGGCTCGGTGACACCGGTGAGGAACGCGGCGAGCGCACCGGCGAGCATCAGGGATCCGGTGGCCTTCTTGTTCTCGGGCTTGGCATTCTTGTAGATCGCGAGTGCACCGGCCGGCAGGCCGAACATCATGATCGGGAAGAAGCCGGCCTGGTAGATGCCGGTGACGTACACGCCGAACGGGTGGAAGCCGCCGGTGGCGATGACCGCGCCACTGGCCGGGTCGGCGCTGCCCCAGAACTTGCCGATGTCATTGATGTTGGCAAGGTTGAACCAGAACACGTTGTTCAGTGCGTGGTGCAGACCGGTCGGGATAAGCAGACGGTTGAAGAAGGCGTAAATGCCGGCACCGACGGCGCCGAGGCCCATGATGGACTCGCCGAACCAGACCAGCGCACCGTAGACGGCCGGCCAGATGAACAGCAACAGCAGCGAGATGATGGACATGACCGCGGCGGTCAGGATCGGCACGCAACGGCGGCCGGAGAAGAACGCCAGGAAGTCCGGCAGTTTTGTCTTGCCGAACTTGTTGTATAGCGCACCTGCCACGCAGCCGACCGGGATGCCGAAGAACACGTTCTTGTTGCCGATGGCGCCAGCGGCGAATGCCGGGTGCTCGGTGTCGACCTTGGTGGCGTCGAAGCCAAGGAACATGGACGCGGAGCCCATGATCGTGGTGACGGTCAGGAAACCGACCAGTGCGGACAGTGCCGAGGCGCCGTCCTTGTCGCGAGCCATGCCGATGGCGACACCAACGGCGAACAGCAGGCCCAGATTGTCGAGGATCGCGCCGCCGGTCTTGCACAGGTAGGCAGCGACGACGTTACTGCCACCCCAACCGCTCGGGTCGATCCAATAACCAATGCCCAGGAAGAGTGCTGCAGCAGGCAGACACGCAACGGGCAGCATAAGAGCGCGACCAAGGCGCTGGATATATGCTTTCATTCCAACCTCCCTCTGAGGATACGGGCGGCGCTTTCTTCCGCCACAATTCCCGTTCGCGTACCATCCCACCATTGGATCGGACGCTCGCGAGTATGTCAGCAACGCCGCTTCAATGAACAATGGTACGTGACTTTTACGATATGAGGCCCGTGTTTCGTTAAGATTATTTGCTAAATAGGCAGGAAACATGGCGGGTGTATAAGGGCTCAGCCTTACGAGAAGCTGGTGTTTCACGATTTCTCTGTTTACGGCGTTAATTTGTAAATCTACTTTACTTCGGCGTGTCGTTGGCGCTGCTACATAGTGGAAAGCCAAGGGAAACGAGGCCATTGGGAGCTGGATCCGGCCTCCGGGGCGTTGACGGGCGGCGTGTCGGATTCATTCCGTAGGATGGTACACAGTGACGCCGGCCCGGCGACCCTCTATCGGGGAGTGGCGGCCGGGCGCGCCAAACACCGCTGAAGGAAGGAAATCCGTGGCACAGCTGAATGACAACCCCATCCGCGTCGGACTGTTGGGAGCGGGAACCGTCGGATCACAGGCCGCACGTCTGCTGGTGGAGCAGAAGGACGAACTCGCCGCCCGCATCGGGCGTCCGATCGAGCTGGTCGGCGTGGCCTGCCTGGATCCCGATGAGGTGGACTTCCCCTGGATCGACAAGTCTCTGCTGACGACCGACACGATGAAGGTCGCCACCAACGCCGACATCGTCGTCGAGCTGATCGGCGGCACCACAGTGGCCCGCACGTTCGTGATGGCCGCGATCGAGTCGGGAGCCTCCGTGGTCACCGCCAACAAGGCGCTGCTTGCCAAGTACGGACCGGAAATCTACACCGCGGCCGAGGCCAAGGGCGTCGACATCTACTTCGAAGCGGCCGTTGGTGGCGCCATCCCGTTCCTGCTGCCGCTGCGCGAATCCCTGGCGGGCGACAAGGTGACCAGCATGCTGGGCATCGTCAACGGCACCACCAACTACATTCTCGACGAGATGACCACCAAGGGCCTACAGTTCGATGACGTGCTCAAGGACGCCCAGGCCAAGGGATACGCCGAAGCCGATCCGACCGGCGACATCGAAGGCTACGATGCGGCCAACAAGGCCGCGATTATGGCCACGCTCGGCTTCCACACCAACGTGACGATCGATGACGTGAGCGTCGAGGGCATCACGAAGATCACCGCCGACGACATCGCCGCGGCCGCCGCCGAGCACAAGGTCATCAAGCTGCTCGCCGTCGTGGAGAACGGCGAGGCCGGTGTGTCGGCGCGCGTCTACCCGGCGCTGATTCCCGAATCGCACCCGCTGGCATCCGTGCACGGCTCATTCAACGCCGTGTTCGTCAAGGCCGAGGCGGCCGACGACCTCATGTTCTACGGCCGCGGTGCGGGCGGCGCTCCGACCGCTTCCGCCGTCGTCGGCGACGTGGTCACCGAAGCCCGCCACATCGCTCAAGGCTGCACCGGCCCGTCCATCCCCATGTACCACGAGCTGCCCAAGGCGCCGGTCAGCGCCAGCCGCGCCGCGTTCGCCGTGCGGTTCCTCATCCACGACAAGCCGGGCGTGCTCGCCGCCATCGCCAAGGAGTTCGCCGACCACGGCGTGTCGATCAACGGCGTCAATCAGGATCTCAAGCCGACGATGACTGATCCTGGTTATGACGGCGAGATCCAGCAGCTGCGCATCGTCACGCATCTGACCGACGAAGTCACGCTGCGTGAGACCGTCGAAGCCGTCCGCACGCTGGACTTCGTCACCGGAGAGCCGTCCATCCTGCGCGTGCTCGACTAGTCATACGGTTGCCTGCCCCCGCTGTCGGGGGCTGTCGGCAAAGCCGACTGGGGGTGGTTTCGCGGCGTTTCCGCGAAACCACCCCGATCTCACTATCGTTTGCTCCCCTCCCCGTCTGCGGGGGCGGAATCGCTGAATCAAGGAATCATGGAACCAATCTGTACACAGGTCAAGGTCCGCGTGCCGGCTACAAGCGCCAATCTGGGCTCCGGCTTCGACACGGTCGGCCTCGCCCTCGATTATCATGACGAACTCACCTTCACGCTCAGCCGTGACCCGTCCAATCGCGCCGCGCAAGTGCTGATCTATGGCGAGGGCGAGGACACGCTGCCGCGTGACGAGACCCATCTGGTCGTCTCCACGTTCCGCAAGGCATGCCAGACCTTCGGCCTGGGCAAGGTCGGGTTCATCCTCGAAGCGCACAACAACATCCCGCAGGCGCGCGGCATGGGGTCGTCCGCCGAAGCCATCGTGGCGGGCATCGCCGCCGCTGCCGCGTTCGCGCAGGAGGACCGGCTCAACCGCGATTCCATCTTCGAGCTGGCGGCCGCCATCGAAGGCCATCCCGACAACGTGGCGCCGGCGGTGTACGGCGGCATGACCGTCTCATGGAACTTCGACACGGCCGAAGGGGTCGGCTCGGTGCCGATCCCCGGTGGAGACCCGCTGCACGGCGGTTTCCACACGGTCAAGTACGCGGTCGATCCGGGCGTCACGGCGGCCGTGTTCGTGCCCGACTACGAACTGTCCACCGAGAAGGCGCGCGAGGCGCTGCCCGGCGAGGTCGCCTATCGCGACGCGGTGTTTAACGTGTCGCGCGTGGCGCTGATGGCCGCGGCGATGAACCCGCGCGCGCTCGCGTCCGGCGAAGAGCCGAACGCGCTGCTGTACGCTGCCACGCAGGATCGCCTGCACCAGCCGTATCGCAAGGGGCTCATGCAGCCGTCATGGGACCTGATTCAGGCGTTCCGTTCCCGTGGTTTCGCCGCCATGGTGTCCGGCGCCGGCCCGTGCGTGCTGGTGCTGCATCACGGCGACGCCGTGGCGGACATCGATGAGGTCGCGGCGGAACAGCTGGCTTCCGGCCATTGGAAGGTGCTGCACCTGCCCATCGACACGGTCGGCGTGCAGGTCGAGCGTAAGTAGGAATACCGCACGTGCCTCCTCGCCCGCTCTTCGGGCCGGAGATGAGGGGAGCGCGAAGTTGCCGGTTGGGTGATGCGGCAGCTGGTGCGGCGGCAAAAGAAAGGTGACGATCATGTCCATTCCGATGATTCTGGCGTCGAAGTCCCAGCCGCGCCGGGATGTGCTGTATGCGGCCGGCATCTGCCCGACCATCCGCGTGTCCCATGTCGATGAGCCGGCTGCGCTGGAAAAGGCCGCCGCCGGGCGCGGCGTCACCGTTGACCAGCTGAACGTCGAACAGCGCGTGATGATTTTGGCCGAGGCCAAAGCGCAGGCCGTGCATCAGGCGTACCGCGATGTCGCCGACGCGGCCGCGAGCGCGACGGGCGAGCGCGTGATCGCGTACCCGTTGCAGGCCGCGGAGCTTCGCGGCGAGATGAACGTCGCGGACATACCTCGCCAGAGTGGCGCTCCGCTTGACTATTCGAAGGCGCCGATCGCGATGACCCGTGACTTCTCCGGCGTGGACATGCCGACCGTCACCGAGCCGATATCCAATGTGATTGCCATGCAGCCGGGGCTCACTCGGGCGAGCAGCGGCCCGCTGATCGTCGGCTGTGATTCGATGTTCCTGTTTGACGGCGAATGCTACGGCAAACCGCACAGCGTCGAGGTGGCGCGTGAGCGACTGCACCGCATGAGCGGCGCCACCGGCGAGCTGTGGACCGGGCACTGCGTGATCGACTTCGCGTCCGGGCGCGTCGAGCGCGGCGCGAGTCATGCCGTCGTGCGGTTCGGCGAGTTCAGCGACCGCGACATCGAACGATACATCGCCACCGGCGAGCCGCTGGAAGTCGCGGGATCGTTTACGCTGGAAGGTTTCGGCGGCGCGTTCATCGACGGCATCGACGGCGACCCGCACGGCATCATCGGTATCAGTCTGCCGCTGCTTCGCCGACTCGTCGTCAAGCTCGGCGTGGACTGGACCGACCTGTGGAACGTGGCCCGCGGGGAATCGGCGCCCGAAGACAAGACCGGAGGCAGCGGAGTCGTGCCGCCCAAGGAGAACGTGCATCAGCCCGGCGACGGCTGGATCGACTGCGCATGCCGGCGCAAGCACTGGGGATTGAACGGTGCCTCCGGCGTGCTGCTCGCGCGGCGTGACCCCAAGAGCGGCGAAGTGACCAGCGTGGTGATGCAGCATCGCGCCGCGTGGAGCGCGGAAGGCGGCACATGGGGCATTCCCGGCGGCGCGACGGCCGACGGTGAAAGCCCGATCGAGGGTGCGCTGCGCGAGAGCTACGAGGAGGCGAACATCACGCCCGAAGACATCGAGGTGGTCGGGTCCTACCGTGAGGATCACGGGCCATGGGCGTACACCACGGTCTTCGCGTTCGAGAAGCCCGGTCACCGGGTCGTGCCGCGGGCGAACGATGACGAGAGCATGGAAATCGAATGGGTGCCGATCGACGAAGTGCCCGACCGCAAGCTCTTGACCGCGATGCGCACAGACTGGCCGCGCTTCGCCGAGCGCCTGCACGCGCTGGCCGCTGCCGCACGGTGTTCGTGACGGTTACTGCAGTTGCGCCAAACGCTGGTAGATGTCGGATGGAAGGTGGCGGTTTGCGAATCCTTTGACGCGAATTCCCGTGTCGAGAGGCATATACACGATGCGCGTGTCGGCGCGCGACTGTTGGCCTCGTCGATGTTGGAAGTGGAAGGAACGCCACCCACTGAAACCGTACTTGAGAGGGCTTCCTTCCACGTTGCCCTCCACGAGCTGTGTCAGGGTTCGGTGAACTCTGGCCACCGCCATCTTGAATTCGCCTTCGTCGGGCCAGATATATGCCAGAAGAATCACATCATCCGCAAGTGCATCCGGATCCATATACAGACCGCGGACGGACGAGATGATGGCAATGGCTTGCTCCAATAATGCGTAGTCGGCGGCCATCAGCGACC